>DAIRVV010000256.1:0-3617 GCA_036802645.1 Steroidobacteraceae bacterium | reverse complement strand
GGCAGGACTGGAAGAAGGCTTACGTGCGCCTCGTCGAAGGGCAGCAGAGAGCAGGTGGCTGTGGCCATCCTGGTGCTGAAGGCCCTCGCCCGCCAGCGTCGTGCGGCCTGCGGTCGCGCCGAGCAGGAACCCGCGCGCCTGCATGTCGCCGGCGGCCCAGGCGAAGTCGCCGATGCGCTGGAAGCCGAACATCGAATAGAAGATGTACATCGGAATCATGTTAATTCCGTGATTCGCGTAGGCGGTTCCGGCCGCCATCCAGGAGCAGAATGCGCCCGCCTCGTTGATGCCCTCCTCGAGCATCTGTCCTTTCCTGTCCTCGCGATAGGACATGAGCTGCTCGGCGTCCTGCGGCGTGTAGAGCTGGCCGACGGACGAATAGATCCCGACCTGCCGGAACAGGCCCTCCATGCCGAAGGTGCGTGCTTCGTCCGGCACGATGGGCACCACGTGCGCGCCGATGTGCTTGTCCTTGAGGAGCTGGGTCAGGATGCGCACGAACGCCATCGTGGTCGAGATCTCGCGGCCCTCGGTGCCGTCGAGCAGGTTCTTGAAGGCCTCCAGCGCCGGCACGACGAGCGCAGGCGCGTTCGTCCGGCGCACCGGGAGCGAACCGCCGAGCGACTTGCGGTGTCCCTTGAGGTACTGCATCTCGGCGCTGTCCTCGGCGGGCTTGAAGAACGGCACGCGCGCGATCTCTTCGTCGGTGACCGGGATGTGGAAGCGGTCGCGGAAGGCCTTGAGCGCCTCCTCGTCCATCTTCTTCTGTTGGTGCGTGACGTTCAGCGCCTCGCCCGCTTTCCCCATGCCGTAGCCCTTCACGGTCTTCGCGAGGATCACGGTGGGCCGGCCCTTGTGCGCGACGGCCGAGGCGTAGGCGTTCCAGACCTTGACCGAGTCGTGGCCGCCGCGATTGAGGAGCGCGATCTCGTCGTCGGACAGGTTTGCGACCAGCTCGAGGCACTCCGGATACTTGCCGAAGAAATTCTCGCGCGTGTATGCGCCGCCCTTTGCCTTGAAGTTCTGGTATTCGCCGTCGACCGCCTCTTCCATGCGCTTGCGCAACTGGCCCGAAGCGTCACGCGCGAGCAACGGATCCCAGCGGGCTCCCCAGATCACCTTGACCACGTTCCAGCCGGCGCCGAGGAACGCGGCTTCTAGCTCCTGGATGATCTTGCCGTTGCCGCGTACCGGCCCGTCGAGCCGCTGCAGGTTGCAGTTGATCACGAAGACGAGGTTGTCGAGTTTCTCGCGCACGGGCATCGTGAGCGCGCCCATCGACTCGGGCTCGTCCATCTCGCCGTCGCCGAGGAAGCACCAGACCTTCTGGTCGGAGGGCTCGACGAGCCCGCGGTGCTCGAGATAGCGCACGAAGCGCGCCTGCATAATCGCTTGCAGGGGCCCAAGGCCCATCGATACCGTCGGGAACTGCCAGAAGTCCGGCATCAGCCAGGGATGCGGGTAGGAAGGGAGTCCCTTGCCGCCGACTTCCTGGCGGAAGTGCCGGAGCTGTTCCTCGGTCAGCCGTCCTTCGAGATAGGCGCGTGCATAGATTCCCGGGCTCGAGTGACCCTGCGCGAAAATCATGTCGCCGCGGTGATGGTCGGACGGCGCGCGCCAGAAATGATTGAAGCCGACCTCGTACAGCGTCGCCGAGGAGGCATAGGTTGCGATGTGCCCGCCGTACTCCGTGCTGATCCGGTTCGCATGCACGACCATCGCGACCGCATTCCAGCGGATCAGCGACTCGATGCGCCGCTCTAGCGCGCGATCGCCCGGATAGGGCTTCTCGCGCGAGACGTGGATCGTGTTGACGTAGGCGGTGTTCGGCTTGAACGGAAGCCAGGTGCCCGCGCGCCGCGCGTGATCGATCAGGCGGTCGAGCAGGAAATGCGCGCGGTCCGGACCGTGGACCTTGAGCACCGAATCGATCGACTCGAGCCACTCGCGGGTCTCGAGGGGATCGACATCATCGCTTTGGGGGCCGTCAGCCATCGAGACCTCGGATTCATAGCCATGCCGGCGGGCGGCCCGATATGATCCTGTCTGCGGCGCCCGCGGGTCAAGATTAAATCCCCTTTGTCGAGCCCGGATTCCACACTGAAAATCGCGAGGCCGGATGATTGGCACCTGCATCTGCGGGACGGCCCACAGCTCGCGGCGGTCGTCGCATGGACCGCGCGGACGTTTGCGCGCGCTGTCGTCATGCCGAACCTCGAGCCGCCGGTCGCGAGCGTCGAGGCGGCGCAGAGCTATCGCGACCGAATCCACGCCGCGCTGCCGGCCGGCAGCGCTTTCCAGCCGCTCATGACCGTCTATCTGACGGACAATACCGATGCCGCCGAGATCGACCGGGTCGCGGATAGCGGATTGGTCGTGGGCGTCAAGTGCTATCCGGCGGGGGCCACGACACACTCGGACGCCGGCGTCACCTCCCTGTCACGCTGCGAGGCGGCCATTGCGCGGATGGAAGAGCGGAACGTCGTATTACAGCTTCACGGCGAGGCGACCGGCGCCGACATCGACCCTTACGACCGCGAGAGCATCTTCATCGAGCGGGAACTCATCCCGCTCGTCAAGCGCCATCCGCGACTGCGGGTCGTCCTCGAGCACGTGACGACCCGGGCCGGCGTCGATTTCGTGCGCGCGGGAGGAGCGCGAGTCGCCGCCACGATCACGCCCCAGCACCTGTTGTTCAACCGCGGCGCGATGTTCCGCGGCGGTCTGCGTCCTCACCTCTACTGCTTGCCGATCCTCAAGCGGGAGAGCGACCGGGAGACGCTCGTCGAGGCCGCAACCAGCGGCGACCCGCATTTCTTCCTCGGCACCGATAGCGCGCCGCATGCGCGAAGCGCCAAGGAGTCGTCCTGCGGCTGCGCCGGCGTGTTCTCGGCTCCGGCGGCCATCGAGTTTTATGCCGAGGCTTTCGAGCGAGCTGGGCGGCTCGATCGCCTCGAAGGCTTCGCGAGTTTCCATGGCGCGGATTTCTACGGACTGCCGCGTAATGCCGGGTCGATCCTGCTCGATCGCAAGCCCTGGACCGTGCCCGCGAGTTATCCGTTCGCGGCCGGCCAAGTCGTTCCGATGCGCGCGGGCGAACGGCTCGACTGGAAACTCCGTGAGCCGGAGCCCGTGGCATGAGCGATTTCCCAACCGCGATGCGCGACAGGTTCCGCGGCTTTCTCCCGGTCGTGGTGGACGTGGAGACTGGCGGCTTCAATGCCGCGACCGACGCGCTGCTCGAGATTGCCGCGGTCCTGGTGTCGATCGACGCGAAAGGATGGGTCGTGCGCGGCCCGACGTATCGCGAGCACGTGCGGCCCTTTGACGGTGGGCGGCTCGATCCTGCCTCGCTCGCGGTCAACGGCATCGATCCCTGGCATCCGCTGCGCATCGCCTCGACCGAGAGCGACGCGCTCGGCACGATCTTCGGCGAGGTGCGCCGTGCGGTCCGCGAGCAGCAATGTACCCGCGCGATACTCGTCGGGCACAACGCCAGCTTCGACCTCGGATTCCTGAATGCCGCCGTGGCGCGCGCGGGAATCCGCCGGAATCCCTTCCATCCCTTTTCCTGTTTCGACACCGCGACGCTCGCCGGCGTCGCCTTCGGCCAGACT
>DAIRVV010000255.1:0-3633 GCA_036802645.1 Steroidobacteraceae bacterium | reverse complement strand
GCCTGCCCGGAAATCACGACGATCCCGCCGTCGTGAAGCGCGAGCTCGGCGCCGCGCCATTCGTGCACGAGTTCGCGACGCGATACGGCGCGTGGCTGATTGTCATGATGGACAGCACGGTCGCGGGCGAGCATCACGGCCATTTCGATGCCGCGGAGCTCGCGCGCCTCGACGCCGCCCTCGGCGCCGAGGCGGGCGCGAATGCACTCATCTGCCTGCATCATCATCCGGTACCGCATGGCAGCGCCTGGCTCGACGAGCTGATGCTCGACAACGCCGCCGAGTTCTTTGCGGTGCTCTCGCGGCATAAGGGCGTACGCGGCCTGGCGTGGGGCCACACGCACCAGCCATTGGAGGGCATGCGCGGAAACATCCGCCTGATGGGCACGCCGTCCACCTGCATTCAGTTCGCGCAGAATGCACCCGAGTTCGAAGTCGACTCCCGGCCGCCTGCCTATCGCTGGCTCGAGCTCGGCGATGACGGCGGCATCGAGACCGGTGTCGAATGGGTGGACGACAATGCTTGAATTGACGGCAAGAATTTTCGCCGCGTCCGCGGTCGCGGCCATCGCCTGCGGCGCCGTAAGGGCGGAGCCTGCTCTCTGGCAGGTGACGGGCGGCGAAAGCACGGTCTACCTGTTCGGTTCGGTGCATCTGCTGCCGGAGGGCGGCTTTTCGATCGGCGCCGCGCTGGCCGAAGCGCTGAAAGAATCCGAGCGCGTCTGCATGGAGATCGACCAGGACGCGCAGAGCGAGGCCGAGTCCACCTCGCTGACACTCGCACGCGCGGTCGATCCGGATGGCAGAAGCCTTTTCGACCTGCTCGGCCCCGATGCGGACCGGGCCCGCGATGCCGCCGAGGAAGCCGGTATTCCGCTCGACGCGCTCGCGACATTCGAGCCGTGGTTCGCCGGCCTCACGGTCTCCGTGATGGCGCTGCAGGCCAATGGTTACAACGTGCAGCACGGCGTCGAACAGATCATCCAAGCCGAGGCGCGCAAGGACGGCAAGTCGGGCTGTGGGCTCGAAACGCTCGATGGCCAGCTCGGCATGCTCGACTCGCTGCCCTCGAGTCTGCAGGCGGAGATACTGCTGCAGGCGCTCGATGAGGCGGCAAACGTCGAAGCCCTGATCGAGCCCCTGCTCGACGCCTGGCGCGAAGGGGACGAGGCGGGACTCGAGACGAGCCTCGAGGAAGACTTCGAAGGATATCCCGAGCTTGCGGATGCGCTCATCTACGAGCGCAACGCGCGATGGGCCGAACAGGTGGGCGAGATGCTGCGGGACGGCGACGACGTGCTCGTCGTGGTCGGCGCAATGCACCTGGTCGGAGAGCGTGGCCTGCCCGCCCTCCTCGAGAAGCGCGGATTCCGCGTCCAGAGGCGCTGACCACAGTCTCATGTCGCATTTCGAGGAAGCAAGCCGCTACATCGCCGGCGGCGTGAACTCGCCGGTGCGCGCGTTTCACGGCGTGGGCGGCGAGCCGCTCTTCATCCGCCGCGCGCGCGGCGCCTGTGTCGAGACTGAGGAAGGACGGCGCCTGATCGACTATGTCGGTTCATGGGGGCCGATGATCCTCGGCCATGCGGATCCCGATGTGATCGCAGCCGTCACGCGCCGCGCCGTGGACGGCCTCTCGTTCGGCGCCCCGACGGTGATCGAAACCGAGCTCGCCCGCAGGATCGTCGGAATCATGCCTTCGATCGAACTCCTGCGCATGGTGAGCTCGGGAACCGAGGCCACGATGAGCGCAATCCGGCTCGCGCGCGGATTCACCGGCCGCGACCGCATCGTGAAGTTCGAAGGCTGTTATCACGGCCACTCGGACGGCCTGCTTGTCAAGGCGGGCTCCGGCGCGCTGACGCTCGGCATCCCGGATTCCGCGGGCGTGCCGTCGCCCGTCGCCGCGGCGACGACGACCCTCGGCTACAACGACCTCGCAGGGCTCGAACAGTGCTTCAAGGCGATTGGCGCCGAGATCGCCTGCGTCATCGTCGAGCCGGTGGCCGGCAACATGGGCTGCGTGCCGCCGGCACCCGGATTCCTCCAGTCGATGCGCGAGCTGTGCACACGGCATGACGCAATTCTCGTCTTCGACGAAGTGATGACGGGTTTTCGCGTCGCGCTCGGCGGCGCGCAGGCGTTGTACGGCATCAGGCCGGACCTCACGACGCTCGGAAAGATCGTGGGTGGCGGCATGCCGGTCGGCGCGTTCGGCGGGCGTCGCGACATCATGGAGCTGCTCGCACCGCTCGGGCCCGTCTACCAGGCGGGCACGCTCTCCGGCAACCCGGTCGCGATGGCCGCGGGTCTCGCGACGCTCGATGCGATTGCAAAACCCGGTTTCCATGAGCGCCTCGCCGCCGCGACTGACCGGCTGGTCGACGGTCTCGCGGGCGCTGCGCGGTCGGCCGGGGTCGCGCTCGCCGCAAACCGGGTCTGCGGCATGTTCGGCCTCTTCTTCACGGAAGAAAGCACGGTGACGAACTACAGGCAGGTGATGGGCTGCGACGCCGCCCGTTTCCGTCGCTTCTTCCACGGCATGCTCGATGCGGGCGTTTATCTCGCGCCTTCACCTTACGAGGCGGGCTTCGTTTCCGCCGCGCATGGGGATGCGGAGATCCAGGCGACGATCGATGCGGCCGGACGCGTGTTTGCCGGCCTCGCCCGGGATCGTTGATGCGCGCGGCGGCCGGATTCCTCGCCGCGATATTCGGGACCCTGCTGCTCGCCGCCCTGCTCGCCTGGCCGGCGTGGCTGCTCGCGCATGCGCTGGTACCCGAGTGGCCGTTCCACCGTGTCGTCAGCCGCGTCTGGCAGCTCCTGCTCCTCATCGGAATCGTGCTCGCGCTTCGAGGACTCGGGCTCCGCGGCCGCGAGGATTGGGGATATAGCCTGCCGCGAGCGCGTTTCCTGCGCGAGGCCGGCGCGGGTCTCGCAATCGGCGTTGCCACGATGCTGCCGATGACGCTCACGATGCTCGCGCTTGGCATCATTCAGTTCCGGACCGGCTTCGATGCGGCGATGCTCGCGAGTGCGCTGATGGGCGGACTGCTGGCCGGCTTCGGTGTCGCGATCCTCGAGGAAACTTTTTTTCGCGGGCTCATGTACCGCGCGGTCTCGCGTGAATCCGGATTCGCGGCGGCAGCCTGGTCGACCGCGCTCGTCTACGCGGCGGTCCATTTCCTCGCGCGCACGAAGATTCCGGCGGACGAGGTCGGCTGGGACAGCGGTTTTCGGCTGCTTGGCGGTGCGCTCGCGCATTTCTCCGACCCCCTGCCCGTCGCAGACTCTTTCGTGACGCTGCTACTGGTCGGACTGATGCTCGCCTTCGTCCGGCGGCGCACCGGCGCCATCGCTGCCGGCATCGGCCTGCACATGGGCTGGGTCGCGGTCATCAAGGTCACGACGGCGGTCACGCGCGTGAACGAGCAAGCCGACTGGTCCTTTCTCGTCGGCGGATTCGACGACTTCACCGGCTGGCTCGTCGCTGGCTGGGCGGCCCTGCTGCTTGCATTTGCCTGGTGGCGGGGCTGGCTCGCGGCGGACGCGTGGAACTAAAGGGGACGCGCCCCTCTAAAGGGGACGGACACTTTTTCCTTCGGTCCTTCGGGAAAAAGTGTCCGTCCCCTT
>DAIRVV010000254.1:0-3638 GCA_036802645.1 Steroidobacteraceae bacterium | reverse complement strand
GTTTTATCCGGCCGGCGGGTGCCCCGCGGACCGGCCCGCGACCCGGGAAGTGAGGGTGACGAGCTCGGCGACCGAGCGCACATGGAGCTTCGCCATGACCCGGCCGCGGTGCACCTTGATTGTTTTCTCGGCCGCCCCGAGCTCGGCGGCGATTTGCTTGTTGAGCTTGCCGATCACGATCAGCTCCAGTACTTGCCGCTCCCGGCTCGTGAGCGCCGTGAGTCTCGACTCGAGATCAGAGAGCAGCGCCCGCTCCTCGTGATCGCGGCGGTCGCGTTCGAGCGCCTCGCGGATCGCGGCGACGAGTTCCGTGAGCCGGACTGGCTTCGAGAGGAAAGTCACGGCGCCGGCCCGCATCGCCTGCACGCTCATCGGGATGCTCCCCCTGGCGGTGACGAAGACAATGGGCCGACCGCAACCTCGCTTCGCGAGCACGGATTGCAACTCGAGACCGCTCATGCCGGGCATCGCGACATCGGCGACAAGGCAGCCCGCCGTTGCCGGGTCATGCCCGGCCAGGAAGGCATCGGCGCTCTCAAATGTACTCACGACGAAACCCTCGGCCGTCAGTGCACGCTTGAGCGCGGTCCGGATCGACGCGTCGTCGTCGACGAGAAAAACCGTGGGTTGCTGGTGATTGCGGTTCATTGCAACACGCCCCCGACCGGGACCTGCAAGTGGAATGTCGCGCCGGAGCCCGGTGTGCTCTCCGCCCAGAGATGCCCGCGATGAGCTTCCGCGACGGAGCGGCAAATGGCGAGGCCCATGCCCATGCCATGCGGCTTCGTGCTCACGAACGGCTGGAAGATACGGTCGAGTTCGCCGTCCTGGACGCCGCAGCCGCCGTCCTTGATCGAGAATTCGACACAGGATTCCTCGGGCAGGAAGCGGGTGCTGAGCTGAACCCTGCGGTCTGCAACCGGCATGGCGCTCATCGCATCGCAGGAATTCATCAGGAGATTCAGCACGACCTGCTGCATCTGCACCCGGTCGGCCATGACAACGGGTGCGCGGCTGTCGAGCACCGTATCGACATGGACATGCCGCGTAATCAGCTCGCCCTTGGCAAGGTCCAGCACCTCGCGGATCGTGGCGTTCAGGTCCACGGGCCGGCGCACCAGGTCGCCTTTTTCGAGCAGCGCCCGCAGGCGATCGATCACCTGGGACGCGCGCAGGTCGTCGTGCACGATGTCGCGGAGGATTTCCGTGATTTCCTTTGGGTCGACATTTCCGCCCGCGATCATGCGAAGCGCCGCTTCGGCATTTCCGAGAATCGAGGTAAGCGGCTGGTTCAACTCGTGCGCAAAAGCGCCCGAGAGCTGCCCGAGCACTGCCGCCCGCCCGAGATGCGTGAGCTGCTGCTGCCGCACGCGCGCCTCGTGCTCGGCACGCTTGCGTGCGCTGATGTCGGTGCGCGTGACGACGGCGCCACCTTCCGTCCGCCGCAATTTTTCGACCGTCACTTCGATCCAGGCGGGCTCCATGCCGGCGGGCTCCTGGTACTCGAAGTGGCAGCGCGTCTCGCGCCCGTCCAGCACGTCACGGAGCGTGGCAAGGTGCTCCACGGCCGCGCGCTGGCCCGATTCGGCAGCGCGGGCGCAGGCATCGAGATAGCTCTCGCCGGCCAGAATACGGTCGAACCGTGCCGGATGCGCGAGCTGCGTCGCGCGCCGCCAGGACTCGTTGACCTCGATGATCGTCCCCGCGTTATCCAGAACCGCGATCTGATCGTGAACCGATCCAAGTACCGCCGCATGCAAACCCTCGCTCACACCCAGGGCACGACTGGCATGACGCCACTCTTCGAGCAGCGCAGCCATGAAAACGAAGGTCACGCAGATCACGACATGAAACGCGACGATCGACAGTGCGTTCTCGATCGGGTTCGCCACATCGAAGGGTCCATGGCCGTTCAGCACGCCCCAGGTCGATATCGCGCCGACCAGCAGTACGGCACTGCAGGCGCCCGGAACGCGAAATCGGATTGTCGCCCAGGCGAGCAGCGGCAAGGGCGCGAACAGCCAGGCCGCCGGCCGCGGTGAACCGCCGGCGGGCATGGCGAACACCAGGATGCAGACAGCAGCCAGGATTATCGTTAGCAGCACGGCCTCAAGTACGCGCCAGAGCGGAACCTGCTGTCGGGCGGCTTTCATGCCGTCGACGCCGTGCACGATGAGGGGCACGAGAGCCGAGATCGCGAAGGTATTGGTGATCGTGCGCACGACCGTCGTGAGCGCGTAATCCGCATCGATTCCCGAGAGAGCAAATGCCCCGACCATCGCGAGGCTCGTCACCGCGGGCGCGACGAAACCCGCCATCAGTATCAGGACGACGACGGTGCGAAGGCGATCGAATCGGCGCGGGTGCGGGCACAACTGAAGGATGGCCCAGGCCCCGAGCACGGCCTCGCCGCAATTGGCGAAATACTGGATTGCGACCCGTGTGACAGGGATCTCCGGCAACTGGACGAAGAAGTGGAACGGCAGGATGGCCAGCAGGTAAATCCACCAATGCTCGCGACGCGCGAGCAGCAGGGCTGCGAGCAGGATTGCATTGGGCGCCCACAGCGCCGAGACAGGCGCGGAGGGAAACGCGAGCCAGGCGCCGGCCTTGGCTGCGAGCAAATAGGCGAGGGCGGTGGCGACAGGCGGCGCGATGACCTGTCCGATCTGCGCAATCGATCGGACAGCGGTTCCGCGCGGGTACGACGGCGCCGACGAGACGTCGATCGCCATCGCTTTCCGCGGCGGGTCAACGTATATGTGGTTCATCGGGTCGGCGCATTATTGCGCAATTCAGGCGGACGATGGGACCAAAGTCCTATTCACAGCCCATTGCCGGATTTTCATAGTCAACTGTTCAGGGAGCGCCGAAGGCCGCGACGAGGCTTGCGCTCCTCGGTACCATCGGACCCGTGCTTGCGCTCGGCACCGGCATCGCAATCCCGCGGTGCCGCGGCCCGGCCTGAAGGGAGAATGTCGAGATGAAAATGTTCAGAGTGCCCCTGGCCGTCGTTGCGGCCATCGTGACCGTAGCTGCCTGTGCAGCGGACCCGCCGAAGCCCGTCGTCCGGGAAAACCTGGTCCAGAAGACAATGACGGTGGAGTCGATCGACCAGTCCACCCGCGAAGTGACGCTTCGCAATGAAGACGGCGAATCGTCGACAATCGTCGCAGGCCCGGAAGTCAGAAACCTGGCGCAGGTCAATGCCGGCGACAAGGTCGTTGTCAGCTACTACGAGGCGCTTGCCGCGGAAGTGAAGAAGCCCGGTGAAGGCGTCGAAGGCGTCGAGGCCGATGTCAGCACGGCCAGGTCGGAGCAAGGCGCCAAGCCGGCCGGCGGGGCGGGGATGCTGCTGCGCACGACGGTCACGATCGAATCCGTGGATACCACCGCCAACACAGTGACCTTCACCCGGTCGGATGGCGAGTCGCGGACGGTCGCGATCCAGACACCGGAAGGCAAGGAATTTGCCCGCGCTCTCAAGAAAGGCGACCAGGTCGAGATCGCTTACAGCGAGGCCCTGGCCGTGGAAGTGAAACCGGCCGGCTAAGCAGCCTGGCCGGGAGCCGCACCTGTTCCGCGTTACGCGGAAATTGGTCATCCTCGCAGCGGTGGCGGTGGCGCTCGTCACCCTC
>DAIRVV010000253.1:0-3662 GCA_036802645.1 Steroidobacteraceae bacterium | reverse complement strand
GCCCCGTCGACGACATCCACCAGGTCGCGAAGCCGCGTTTCGGGCCGGCCCTCGCCGGTCGCGTGAGAAAGCGCGCGCTCGAGCGGGTCGCCGGAAAGTTCCTCCACGAGATAACCCTGCGGCGAGAGTACGAGCGCCGCCGTATCGGGTACGAATGGCAGTTCGGACTGGCTCGCGGCAAGGAGCGCTCCGAACAGCAGCAGCAGCAGTACGAGGTGCAGGACCTTGCGCAGGCCGTCGAGGGCGAACCAGATGCCCTTCAATACGGCCCACAGCGGTTGGAGCACGGGCATCCGCCGTCAACCGCCGAGCTTTTCCTCGATACGCGCCGACTTTCCCGAGCGGTCACGGAGGTAGTAAAGCTTCGCGCGCCGCACTTTGCCACGGCGCTTCACTTCGATGTCCGCGATCGACGGGCTGTGGGTCTGGAACACGCGCTCGACGCCCTCACCATGTGACACCTTGCGCACGGTGAATGAGCTGTTGAGCCCGCGGTTCCGGCAGGCAATGACGACGCCTTCGTAAGCCTGAACGCGCTCGCGATCGCCCTCGCGCACCTTCACCTGCACGACGACGGTGTCGCCGGGCCCGAATTCAGGCAGCTTGCGCTTCAGCGAGCGAGATTCCAGTTCCTGCATGATCTTGTTCATATTGAGATTCCCGATATCCGACCCAATCCGTTCCAATCATCACTGCGGTGGCTCGACACCCGCCGCCGCGCAGTATTCCTCGAGCATCGCGCGCTCATCCGCCGTCAGCCGGCGCTGCGCCAGCAGGTCCGGCCGCTTCCGCCAGGTCCGGCCGAGCGCCTGCATCAGGCGCCACCGCCGGATCGCGGCGTGGTTGCCGCCGAGCAGCACCTGCGGCACCTGGCGGCCGTTCCACACTTCCGGCCGTGTGTAATGCGGCCAGTCGAGCAGCCCGTCGTCATGCGAATCCTGGCCGGCCGACTCTTCGTTGCCGAGTACGCCGGGGAGGAGCCGCGCGACCGCATCGATCACGATGAGCGCCGGGAGCTCGCCGCCCGACAGCACATAGTCGCCGATCGACAGTTCCTCGTCGATCAGCGCGTCCGAGACCCGCTGGTCGATGCCTTCATAGCGCCCCGCCACCAGTCCGAGCCCCGGCAGGCGGGCAAGCCGCCGCGCCGTCGCCTGGTCGAACGGCGTGCCCTGCGCGGACAGTCCGATCACCGGCGCTCCCGGCGGCAATCGGGCCTTGGCCGCGCCGACCGCCCTTGCCAGCGGCTCCGCCAGAAGCACCATGCCCGGTCCGCCGCCGAATGGCCGGTCATCCACCGTTCGCCGCGGATCATCCGTGTGGCTCCGCGGATTCTCGAATCCGACCTCGAGCCGGCCTGTCGTTACCGCGCGCCCGAGGACGCCTGCCGCGAGCCCGGCTTCCACCAGCTCCGGAAACAGCGTGACGACCTCGATACGCACCGGTCAGAACTCCGGGTCCCAATCGACCGTGATGCGTCGGCGATCCCGATCGATTCGAAGTGTCCCCGGGCCCGCGGGCAACCACCGCTCGCGCTCGCCGACCACCACCATCACCGGACTCGCCGGCATGTCCAGAAAATGATCGACGCGCCCCAGCGACTCACCCGCGAGATTCACGACCTCGAATCCGATCAGATCCGCGCGATAGTGCTCGCCATCTTTCAGCGCCGGCAGTTCCTGCCGATCGACCCATAACTCCAGCTTCGCGAGGGCAATCGCTGCGTCGCGATCGTCAATACCTTCGAGCCTCACGACCAGGCCCTTCCCGTGGCGTCGACCCTCGGCAGGCCGCAACTCGCGGCTCGCCTCGCCGGGCGAGTCCGCCCGCCATCGCGGGTAGTCCAGGATCTGCTCGGGTGGGTCCGTGAACGTCGCGACCTTGACCCAGCCTCGGACTCCGAATGGCCCGGTGATGCGTCCGAGCATGACCCGCGTCACGGGAATCGCGCGAGCTACGCCGGCCGGTCAGGCCGCCGCTTGCTTTCTGGCAGACGTGACGAGCGTGCGCACACGATCCGACATCGTCGCGCCGGTACCCGTCCAGTAAGCGATGCGCGCGAGGTCGAGTTCGAGCCTGGTGTCCTTACCACGAGCGACCGGATTGAAAAAGCCCACCTGCTCGAGGACCGTGCCGCCCTGCCGCTTACGGCTGTCGGTGACGACGACGTGATAGAAGGGCGAATTCCTGCCGCCGCGGCGCGTCAGTCGAATAGTAACCATCGATTGAATTCCTCGGAGCCTGGCTCCGTCAGTTCTTCGGGGCTTCGGGCCCCTTCAAAGAGCCGGGCATTCTACTCAAATCACTCGTTGGATGAAAGGCTTACGGCAGCCGTCAGGACGCCACCACCCGCATCAGGGCCATCCCGGCGAACAGGCCGGCGATGGACAGGACGACCGAGCCCATGACATAGAGCGACGCAGTCAAGAAATCCCCGCGTTCCCAGATGGACGCCACGTCCAGGGCGAACGCCGAGAACGTCGTGAAGCCGCCCAGCACGCCTGTTGTCAGGAAGAGCTTGAATGACAGGCCAATGCCGGGATCGCGGAAAGCAAGCCAGTCTGCAAGGGCGCCCAGGAGAAAACAGCCGAATACGTTGACAAACAGGGTTCCCGCCGGGAAGCCGGGACCGACGATGGCAATGGCAGCGCGGCCGGCTCCATACCGAAGCGCGCTACCGATACCGCCGCCAAGAAACACGACGAGAAAATGCCAAGCGGATTGCATTGTTTTATCCCCGGATTGCTAGCCGGCCCGCGGCCCGCGGCCGCCCGGGAACTGGCCCCCGAGACTCCGCATGAGCTTTGCAAGGCCCCCGCCTTTCATTTTCTTCATCACTTTTTCCATTTGCATGAACTGTTTGAGAAGGCGGTTCACTTCCTGCACGGGCACGCCGGCGCCGGCGGCGATGCGGCGCTTGCGGGAGGCGGCGATGATCGCAGGGCGACGCCGTTCGCCGGGCGTCATCGAGTCGATGATGCCGAGCTGGCGGCGGATCGCCCCGTCGTCTGCCTGCGCGAGCGCGCCGGGCGGGAGCATCTGGTTCGGGAGCTTTGAGGCGAGCGCCTGGATCCCGCCCATTCGATTGAATTCGGCGAGCTGGTCGCGCAGATCGCTGAAATCGAAGCCACGTCCCTTCGCGATCTTCTCGGCGAGCTTCGCGGCCTTGTCCTGGTCGGCCGTCGTCTGCACTTGCTCGATGAGTGAAAGCACGTCACCCATGCCGAGGATGCGCGAGGCGATACGCTCCGGATGGAAGGTTTCGAGTGCCTCGGTCTTCTCGCCGACGCCGATGAAAAGGATCGGCTTGCCGGTGACATGGCGTACGGAAAGCGCCGCGCCGCCGCGCGCATCGCCGTCGGCCTTCGTCAGGATCACGCCAGTCAGGTCGAGTGCCGCATTGAAGCTTTCCGCGGCACGCACCGCGTCCTGGCCCGCCATGCTGTCGACCACGAACAGGCGCTCCGTGGCGTCGACCGCACGGTCGATCGCCCGAATCTCGTCCATCATTTCCTGGTCGACGTGCCGCCGGCCGGCCGTGTCGACAATGACGACGTCGTGCTGGTGACGGCGCGCGTGATCAACGGCCGCCGTCGCGATCGCGACGGGCCCGGCGCCTGCCGGCGGCTCGAAATAATCCGAACCGACCTGGGCGGCAAGAC
>DAIRVV010000252.1:0-3664 GCA_036802645.1 Steroidobacteraceae bacterium | reverse complement strand
GTCGTTGACCGCGCGGTCGCCGTCGCCGAATCTGACTGCCTCGCCGTGCGCGACTGCCTCGGCCCGCACGACCGCCGCGCCATAGGTCCAGAGCATCAGCGGCACCGTGACGAGTGACGAGATCCAGTATCCCGGCGAAAGTCCCATGGCCGCCATTTGCGCGGGATCGTCCAACGCGCCGGTCCACAGCATGTAGGCGAACGGCACGCCGCTGCCGAGCCCCGCAATCACGGCGTACGGCAACAGAGCCAGATAGCTGGCGCGGGTCAGCTGGAACGCGGAATCGAGAACCTGGCCGATGCCGCGCGGTGCGGTCGCGAGCTGGTACATGATCGCCTCCCTCCCAAGCCTGTAACTCCGCGCGCATTCTAGACTCAATGCGCAACGGCGGCATCTGGCCTCATAATGCCGCGTCCAAAAGGACGACCCATGCAGCAATCGCGTTCAATTTCTGCGGCCACTTTGGGCGCGCTCGGTGTCGTTTACGGCGACATCGGCACGAGCCCGCTCTACGCGCTACGCGAAGCGACAGCCGCAGCCGGCGGCGCGGCAGATCCGGCGGCGGTCCTCGGCGTCGTGTCGCTGCTCTTCTGGAGCCTGCTGCTCGTCGTCACCCTCAAGTACGTCGCCCTGATCCTGCGCGCGGACAATGACGGCGAGGGCGGCATCCTCTCGCTGGTCGCGCTCGTGCAGCGGCACACCAATACGGCCGGACCCTGGGCCACGCGGCTGATCGCGCTCGGCGTGATGGGGACCGCGCTCTTCTACTGCGACGCGCTGCTGACGCCCGCGATCTCAGTGCTGAGCGCGGTCGAGGGACTCGAGCTGCTCGACCCGCGCATGAAACAGTCGGTCCTGCCGGTCACCATCGTGATCCTGGTCGCCCTATTCGCCCTCCAGCGGCGCGGAACTGCGCGCGTCGGCCGCCTGTTCGGACCGGTGATGATCGTCTGGTTCGCGGTGCTCGCGATCGTCGGCGTGCGCGCGATCCTGGTCGAGCCCCGCATTCTGGCCGCCATCTACCCGGTGCATGCGATCGCGCTCCTGCTCGCCCACCCGAGTCTCGCGCTCGCGATCCTCGGCGCCGTATTCCTCGTCGTGACGGGCGGCGAGGCCCTGTACGCGGACATGGGCCATTTCGGTCGCGCGCCCGTGCGGCTCGCCTGGTTTCTCATCGTGTGGCCCGGGCTGCTGCTCAATTACTTTGGCCAGGGCGCGCTCGTGCTCGCAAATCCCGCGGCCGCGGCTAATCCGTTTTTCGCGCTCGCGCCCGAGGGCACCTTGCCGGCGCTTCTCATACTCGCGACGCTGGCCACCGTGATCGCGTCGCAGGCGACGATCTCCGGCGCCTTCTCGATCACGCACCAGGCCGTCCAGCTCGACCTGCTGCCGCGCGTCGAGATACTCCAGACCTCCGCCGACGAGCGCGGGCAGATCTATGTGCCGGCGACGAATTCGATCATGTTCGTCGCGGTCGTCGTCTTTGTGCTGGGCTTTGGCTCCTCGACCGCGATTGCGGGAGCCTACGGCGCGTCGGTCATCGGCACGATGCTGATCACCACCCTGCTCGGTGCGGTTGCCGCCGCATCGGCCTGGAAATGGCCGTGGTGGCGGATCGGGCTCGTGTTCGGCCTCTTTCTCGCCATCGACCTCGCCTTCGTCGCGGGCAATGCGAGCAAGATTCCGACCGGGGGCTGGGTGCCGCTCGCGCTCGCGACCGCAATGTTCGCCTTGTTCATCACCTGGCGGGACGGGCGCGCGAAACTCCGCGCAGAGCTGCAGCGGCGCGCGGTGCCGATGGCTGAACTGCCGGCGATGCTGAAGGACGTGACGCGCGTCCCGGGCACGGCAGTTTTCCTCGTGAGCCACCAGGGCTTCGTGCCGACCGCGATGCTGCGCAACCTCGAGCACAACCGCGTCTGCCACGAGAACATCGTGATCCTGCACCTCGAGATCCAGCGCACGCCGCGTCAGGATGTCGTTTCGCGCAGCTATCCCGAGGAAGTCCTGCCGGGTGTATTCGTCGTGCACGCCCGTTTCGGCTTCATGGAAACGCCGGACGTCAAGGTTGCGCTCGCCGGGGCCGCCCGCAAGGGACTGCGCGTCGACGAAGACTGCACTTATTTCCTCGGCTGGCACCTGGTGCGCGCGCGGGCGCGTCATGGCATCGCCGGCATGAAAATGCGTCTCTTCGCCTGGATGCAGAGGCGGAGCGCCCAGGCCGCGGAATTCTTCCGGATGCCGACGAAGCGCGTCGTCGTGCTCGCAACCGAGGTCGAGATCTAGCGACCTAGGGAACGAGCGGCTCGATTGCCTCGCCTTTCTTCACCCCGAGCCTGACCGGACGCGGCGCACCGGTGGGCGGCAGCGTGACCTCGGCCCAGAGCGCTGCTCCGACAGGTGGGTTCGAAGGGTCGACTGCGTGCTCGGGAATGAAATACGCGAGCGCCTGCGAGAGCTGCCAGCACTGACGCTTGCCGCAGGTGCGGCTCGACACCCAGTGCCTGCCATTGTCATCGTCCTGAACGGCGACCAGGCGGTCGCCGCGCGCCTCGAGACGCGCGAGGTACATGTTCGGCGCCTTGTCGGAAGCGGCGCGGCCCTCCTCACGCTCCGCATCCACGAGCAGTGCGATGTTCACGTAGCGCCCGCGGATCGGCATCGAGGGATCGTAAGGCGCCGTCTCCACCCAAAGGCGCGGGAGCCTCTCACGGTCGTAGAGAAACTTCGCGCCGACGCCGGCAACGAGCACTAGCTGGGCCACGACGACCATGAGGCCTTTCACGAGCGGTGTCACGCGCGTCCCTCCTGCATGCGCCTGATCAGGCGCCGCCGCGCGCGCTCCAGCAGCCAGCCGCCGCCGATGAAAAGTATGCCGATGCCGATCAGGCCGAATGCGCGGCCGAGCATGTCGTAGAGGCTCGCGAAGTAGAACACCAGCACGGTGATCGCAAAGGCGAGCATGCCCACGTTGATCGCAAGCCGCTGCTGATCCTTCAGGCCCCAGAGCACGATGCCCGCGGAGCCGGCCGCGAGCAGTGCATAGAGCGCGAGCTCGCCGGCATCGCTACGGGGCGCAACCTGCGACACGATCAGGGCCCAGGCGAGCGCGGCCAGGATCCAGATCGCCTCGCGTCCACGCAGGAACCAGGCGAGCGCAAGCGGCAGGATGATCGCGAGTGCCCAGGCGATGATGCGTGGCGCACCCCGCACTTCCGGGTATTGAACGCGCCAGAGCGCCCAATCCATGTCGCTCCCGACGGCGAGCGCGATGCCCGCCGGAATCAAGGCGACAGCACCGAGCCAGGCGAGCGCCCGCCGCCAGCGCACTGCGGAATCCGCAGGCTTTGCTGCCAGATACGCGAACGCCACGAGGAAAATGCCGATGGTCGCGGGCGTCATGCCGCGCCACGCCGCGTGCGGCGGTTGCGCTGCCATCCACTCGCCCCAGAGCCAGGCGGGGGCGAGCACGGCGAGCCAGACCACCTGAGGCCAGTCGCGAAGCAGGTACACGGCAATCGCCGCACCGATCGACCACAGCATCAGCGCGCCTGGCCAATGCTCCGCCATGTGAAAGATCTGGCCCGACAGAAAAATTCCCGCACCGAGCCCTGCGGTGCCGACGGCATGCAGCGTCGACGCCAGCGCCGGGCTCGAACGGGAG
>DAIRVV010000251.1:0-3687 GCA_036802645.1 Steroidobacteraceae bacterium | reverse complement strand
GGGCCCGACTCGATTCGGGTTCCAGCAGGCCGCCACATCCGTTCGCGAGGGCGACGTCGCGGCGCGCATCGTGATCTACCGCTCCGGTGACCTGTCGGGCGCCGCCACGGTGTCCTGGTGGACTGAAGACGGAACGGCTCACGCCGATTCTGACTATGCCGATCTCGGCGCGCGCGTCGAGCAATTCGCGCCGGGAGAGGCGAGCCGCACGGTGTACGTGCCACTCACCAACGACGCGGTTCCCGAACAAGCGAAGAGTTTCGGCGTGCGCCTGGGACGCGGCGAGGGCGGTGAATCCGTCGGCCAGATGCGCGTCGACGTCGTCGACGACGACTGAGCGGTACTGCCGGCGCAGATGCCGGCTGTCAGTGATTGTTCGAATTGCCTGCCGGCTTTCTCAATGACTCGCGGCACTGCGACGGTGTGCAGCCAAATGCGCGCCGGAAAGCGGCCGTGAAATGGCTGTGACTGGAGAATCCGAGCGCCAGGGCCAGGTTCGTGAGATCCGAGGCGTCTGACAGCTCAACGAGCGCGCGGGCCAACCTGAGTTGCACGAGATACCGGTGCAATGGCACGCCTTCAACCCGGCGAAACACATCCGTCAGATAGGCGGGTGAGGCGCCCGCGTGCCGTGCGACATCGGCAAGGCCGATGCACGCGGTCATGTTGACTTCCAGGAACTCCTTCGTCCGGAGGATCAGGCGTCGCGTGGCGCGGCCTGCGCGGCCGCCATTCGCGGCGTCGCCATTCAATGCTGCGCGAAGCAGGCCGACGATGCACTCGTCCGCCGACAGGCTGTCCAGCTCTCCGCGGGCAGCGAGACACAGGAACCGCGTCCGCAATTCCTGTGCGCCGGCATCCAGGCGCCGGCTGCGGCGCCGGAATAGAGGATGTGCGCCCAGGGAATCATGGCCGCTGGCAAGCTCGGCAAGGAGCCCGGCATCAGGCGTGATGATCAGCTCCTCGAAGCCGCCTGGAACCGGCTTGGTCAGCGAAAAGCTCTCTCCGCTGGAAACGAACAGCACCTGGTTCGCATCCCCGACGACGTCAATCCTGGCCGACGTGCCATACGAACAGGCCGCGATACGGCAGGCAGACCTGGAAGTCGGCCGAGAAGCTCGCGGGCGACATCCCCGAGCGATCTCCTCCCGCACGCAGATTCTCGACGAGCGCAATGCTCGAACGGAACATTCGTGTGCGAACCGAAGGGCGCGGTTCGCATGCATGAACGGACGCCAAAGCGTTCTTCCTGTAGCAGGAGACCGCCGATTGTAGCCACAGAATGCGCGGGACCGCGCGGGTCCGGCCGCTTCACTCAGATCGAAAGATTCTGATAGCCCTCGACTGCGACTCACACGAGAGTTCCTCCACGCATCGGCAGGCGATCTGCACCGGAGGAACCCCGTGAAGCATCGAGTTTCCCGAATGGCCCTGACGGTCGTAGCAGCCGTCGCAACAGTCGCCCAGGGCGCGCTCATTGAAGCCGTTCCCGATCAGTCGGCAGAGCAGTACAAGATCCGGCAGCTCCAGGGACTGGGCGGGACCAGCAGCAGGGTCAACGGCATCACGGACTGGGGGCTTGCCACGGGTTTCTCCAATCTCGCCTCAGGCGCCCGCCGCGCCGCGATCTGGTTTTTCGGCCGGGCTTTTCCGATCGAGCCATTGGGCGGCATACACAGCAGCGTCGCCTGGTCCGGTGCGAACAACGCCGGACTCGTGGCCGGCATCACGCAGACGGCCGCGCCGCAGCCACGCGCGGACGGCTGGAGT
The DNA here is from genome assembly GCA_036802645.1 of Steroidobacteraceae bacterium. Classification (GTDB taxonomy): domain Bacteria; phylum Pseudomonadota; class Gammaproteobacteria; order Steroidobacterales; family Steroidobacteraceae; genus SCUD01. Next base: position 1,917 of record DAIRVV010000251.1, on the reverse strand, counting down.
TGCAGTGCCTTCTTCCCGGGCCCTGATGCCGCCACCTACACCTGCGTCGGCTTTGCCTGGGAGTGGGGAAAGCTGCACGAGCTGCCGCGGCTCGGCGGGAGCAACAGCTTCGCTGCCAGCGCCAACAGCAAGCGCCAGGTCGTCGGGTGGTCGGAGATCGATCAGGTCGACGCGACCTGCGATAGCGCCGGCCAGCTCGGTTTTCACGCGGTCATGTGGGACCTGGACGCCGATCAAACCATCGAACTGCTGCCGTTCGGCAACGACAGTGCAAGCGCGGCAACGGCCATCAGCGACCGCGGGCACGTCGTCGGCATCTCGGGAGAGTGTGATCAGGCGGTCGGGCGCGAGTCGGCCCTGCGTGCCGTGATGTGGCACGAAGGAACGGTGCGGGACCTGGGCAACGTCGGCGGCCAGACGTGGAACACACCGACCGCCATTTCGCGGCGCGGCGACATCGTCGTCGGGTTCGGAAACGCTCCCGGCGCGGATCCCGACACTCTCAGCTTCCGTGCATGGCTGTGGACCGAGCGAACCGACATCGAGTGCCAGAAACTCCCCGGCATGAACATCTGCGACCTCGGCACGCTGGACCCCGGCGGTACTGCCGAGGCCTGGGGCGTCAACGATCAGGGACAGGTCGTCGGCACCGCGTGTTCGCCGGCGGGCTTCTGCCGCGCATTCCTTTGGGAGAAGGGCAGGATGAAGGACCTCGACCAGATGAAGGGCCAGTATCCGCATCTCCTGTTGAACGCGATGGACATCAACAATCGCGGGCAGATCACGGGGCGGGCACTGGTGAACCCGACGACGCTCGAGGCCTTCGTGGCGACACCGCTCGGACGCCACTGACCGGACGCCGACCCGGCCCGCGTCCTAGCTTCGCGACGCAGCCCGGGCAGCGGCGGACTTGGTGCCGGCGCCGACCGCGACCTTGACCGCCTGGCCCTGACGCAGGCGCTCACCGCCGCGCACGACGACCCTGTCCCCCGCTTTCAGCGTGCCCGTGACTTCGACACGCTGCGAATCCCCGTTGCCGACACGCACCGCGATCCGCTCGGCGACGTCGCCCTTGCCGACGCGGAACACGTGCGCGCCATCGGAGCGCACGATGACGGCGTCTCGCGGCACCATGAGTCCGGCGGTCTGCCGCGCAGCCGGCAGGTCGACGCGCACCGCAGACCCGATGGGCCAGCCGGCACCGCTCATCAGGATGCGAACCTCAATCATGCGCGATCGCTCATCGCCCACCGGCACGATCGCGCGAATCCTGCTTTCCTGCTCCCGCGCGGCGCCGCGCACCATGACGGCCTGGCCGGCCGCGAGGTGCCCAGCCTCCGCGACCGGCGCGCGGGCGACGACCTCGACACTGTCCGTATCGGTCAGGCGCACCACTTCACTGCCCGCAGAGACGAATTCGCCGAGCTGGCGGATGCGCTCGGCCACAAAGCCCGGGAACGGCGCGCGAATCACCGCCCGCGCAATCTGGTGCCGGGTACTCTCGCGCGTCGCTCGCGCCTGCTCGAGCTCATGCCTTGCCATCGAGAGCCGCGCCGCGGCCTCGTCGATCTGGCTCTTCGAGGCGATTCCTTCGGGGAGCGCATTGAGCCGCGCGAGCTGGGTGTCGAGGAGTTCTGCATTCGCCGCGAGCCGCGAGATCTGCGCGTCGTTCTCCGCGACCTGCAACTCGAGCGCGCGCGCATCCACGCGCGCAAGCGGCGCGCCTTTTGCGACCTTCGCACCCGGCTCCGCGACCCAGTCGAGCCGGCCCGTCACTTCCGCGGCGAGGCGCGCGTCATTGCGGCTCACGACGGTACCGGTCGCAGTGACAACCGAATCGAGACTGCCCATCGTCACCGGCTCGACGGTGACCGGCGCAGGCGGCGGCGTTTGGTCCTGCGCCCAGGCCGCGCTGGC
>DAIRVV010000250.1:0-3687 GCA_036802645.1 Steroidobacteraceae bacterium | reverse complement strand
CTCATCAGGGCATCGCGGGCGGCGGAGCTCGACAGCGGCGCGGTGACGTCCGCGGAACTGATGTCGCCGAGGAGGTGCGTATGCAGGTCAATGAGGCCCGGCAGCACCGTGAACTTGGACCAGTCGATGAGCCGGCTGCCGCCTCGCGAGGCCGCGGTCCACGGCGTGATCGCGGTGATGCGCCCGTCCTCGATCCGGATCGCGCGGTCCGCGAGATAGACGCCTTGCTCCACGTCCAGCATGCGGCCGGCGCGCACGACCACCGTTTCCGCGCGCGCGGATGTTGCGAACGGGATGCATGCCGAAGACAGCAAAGTCAGCAATGCCACGCGAAAGAACTTCATGCCCGTCTCCCCCCAAAGCCTCGACATCATAATTGCTGGTAGCATGTCGGCCCCAAGAATTGGTGCCGGCAAGCGTTCCGGCGAGGTTGCTTCATTTGTTCACTGGATTCCGCGCGGCTCTTAACATCCTGACATTGTTTGCCGTATTTGCCATATCCACAGCTCATGCCGGACCCAGGGCGCGAGACCTCGGCGTACCGTTCGACGGGAAGCTCGGACCCCTGAACGCGATCACCGACGTTGCCGGCGTGACCGTCGGCCAGACGACTTTGATCGAGGACCTGGCAAACGGCCGCAAGGTGCGCACGGGCGTCACCGCGATCCTCCCGCGCGGACGCGATTCGATCACGACGCCCGTCTTCGCCGGACACCACGTATTGAATGGCGCGGGCGAGATGACCGGCCTCGCCTGGATCGAGGAAGGCGGGATGCTCGAAGGTCCGGTGATGCTCACCAACACGCACAGCGTCGGCGCGGTGCACGAAGCGACGATCTCCTGGCGCGTGCGTAACGGCAAGCCGGACGCCTCCGGCTACTGGTGGTCGACGCCGGTCGTCGCCGAGACCTGGGACGGCGAGCTGAACGACGTCAACGGATTCCATGTCAAGGCAGCACATGTCGACGCCGCGCTCGATGGCGCGAAGGGCGGGCCGGTCGCGGAGGGCAATGTCGGCGGCGGCACGGGAATGACCTGCCACGGATTCAAGTGCGGCATCGGCACGTCTTCGCGCCGCGTCGACGTCAAGGGGCGCGCGTACACCGTGGGGGCGCTCGTGCAGGCGAACTATGGTACCCGCGCTTCGCTCCGCATCGCGGGCGTGCCGGTCGGCCAGCAGCTGAAGGAAGGAGGGCTCGATAGCGCGTCTACCTCAAGCGCGGACAAGGGCTCGATCATCATCGTCATCGCGACGGATGCACCCCTCCTGCCGCACCAGCTCCGGCGCATCGCAAGGCGCGCGGGACTGGGGCTCGCGCGCATGGGCTCCTTCGCGGGTAACGGGTCCGGTGACATCTTTGTCGCGTTTTCAACCGCGAATGCGAAGGCCATGGGCGGAGTCGAGGTCCACGCCGCGCAGTTCCTCGACAACGGCTCCCTCGACCCACTTTTCGAGGGCACAGTCCAGGCAACGGAAGAGGCGATCGTCAACGCGATGGTCGCGGCGCGCGACATGATCGGTAACAACGGGCACAGCGCGAAGGCGCTGCCGCAGGCTGCGCTGGTCGATCTCCTGAAGCGCTATGGCCGGGGCAGCACGCCGAGGTAGCGGCCGTACCAGTCGAGCAGGCGCTGCATCCGGTCGCGGAGATAGCTCGGAATCGTGACGGGGTGATACTCGCCCGGGTAGATCACGAGGCGTGTCGGAACGCCGAGCGACCTGAGTGCCTGGTACATCTGCATGCTGCCGATGCAGGGCACGTTATCGTCGAGTTCCTCGCAAAGGAACAGCGTCGCCGTCGTGATCTTGTCCACGTTGAAGAACGGGTAGCTGACGCGGTCGTAGGTCGCACGGTCACGCCAGGGCAGGCCGAGCTCCTGCTCGTACTCGCGGATGTACATGTCGACCCCGTACATGGCGTACATGTTGGCTGTACCGGCGCTGCTGACCGCGGCCTTGAAGCGGTTGTCGCGCGCGATGACCTGGTCGGTGAGTATCCCGCCATAGCTGTGACCGCCGACGCCGAGCCGGTCCGGATCGGCGACGCCCAGCTTTACCACGTGATCGACCGCCGCGAGCACGTCCGCCGTGTCCTTGTTTCCCCAGTCGGCATAGATCGCATTCGCGAATTCGAAGCCGCGGCCACTGCTCCCGCGCGGGTTTGCGGCGACGACCGCGAAGCCATTTGCCGCAAAGACCTGCCAGTCGTCCATGAACTCGTGGCTGAACTGGTAGACCGGGCCGCCGTGGATGCGAAGGATCGTCGGATAGCGCTTGCCGGAGACATAGTCGACTGGCTTCACGAGGAATCCGTGGATGGGCGTGCCGTCCGCGCTCTTGAACTCGATGGCCTCGACCTGCGCGAGCTTCCTGTCCTTCAGCCACTCATTGTGATCGGCAATTACCTTGGGGACTGTCCCCGCTTGCGGCGTCTCCAGCGCCTCGATCCGGTACGGATGCAGGTCATCGCCGCCGAGCACTGCGATACGCCCATTCGCCGCGGCATCGAAGTCGAAGTCGAAGCGCGCGCCGGAAGTGAGCGCCGTCACCTGGCCCGTGGCCAGATCGATGCGGGAGACATGGGTGACGCGGCTTTCTTCGACGAGCGCGATGACCGAGCCGCCGTCGGGCGTGAAAACCGGCTTCGTGTGATTGAGCTCGACGCCGGCGGGCCGCGTCACCACGCCGCTCGCGACGTCGATGACGGCGAGCGACAAGGGCTTGTAATAGATCCACTTGTCCTCGCCGCTTTGCAGGTAGGCAATCCGCTTCCCGTCGGGACTCCAGGCCGGGCGCGATTCCCAGTCCGGATCGGAGTCGGCGCCCGCAAAGCGAGTGACCTGTGTTTCCGGGGCGCCTTCGCGCGGCTCGATGACGTAGATATCCCAGTTCAGGTGCCGGTCCGGATCCGGCCCGCGCTTCGTCACGTAGGCGATGCGCTTACCATCGGGCGACCAGGCGGGTAGGTGCTCGTCGTGTGCGCCCGAGGTCAGTTGCGTCGCCTTGCGGCCGGCGACGTCGAATATATACAGGTGCTGGCGCTTGTCGCTGAGGATTCCGACGAAGTCCTCCTTGAAATAGAAGCGGTCGATGACGATCGGCTTCGGCTGCGGCGGCTTTTCCTCGCCTTCGGCGAACTCGGGATCGCTCGCGATGACGGCGAGCGACTTGCCATCCGGCGACCAGTCGAAATCGACCACGCCGCCGGGAAAATCGGTGAGCTTCTCGGCCTCGCCCCCATCGGCCGGCATGACCCAGATCTGGGCTTCGTCATCCTCACCGCCGCGATCGGAAAGGAATGCGATCCGCCTGCCGTCCGGGCTGTAAGCCGGCTGCCAATCGTCCGCGTCGGCCGTCCGCGTCAGGGGACGGCGCTCGCTGCCATCCCAGCGCGCGCGCCAGACGTCATAGCGCGGCTTGTCCGACTTCAACTCGGGTTCGCTGACGCTGTAGACGACGTACTCGCCGTCGGGAGAGACGTCGACGTCGGCGAGGTTGGCGATGCGCACGAGGTCGTCGACCGTGAACCTCGACGGTTCGGCGGCAGCGACGGCAAGCGAAAGCGTCGTGCCGGCGATCAGTCCGGCGATGGCAGCGAGTGGTCTCATCTCTGCTTCGTCCTTGGTGGCGCGGCGAGCGCGCGGAATTTTTCGCGCGCGGCGTTCATGCTTGTTGCCATAGGGATC
>DAIRVV010000249.1:0-3701 GCA_036802645.1 Steroidobacteraceae bacterium | reverse complement strand
GCAGGTCCGCCTCGCGCTCGGCGCGCAGGCGCGCCTCCTGGTCGGCGCGCTTTTTCTCGGCCGCGGCCTTGACCTTGGCCTCCTGCTCCGCTTTCAGCTTCGCCGCCTCTTCCGCCTTCTGCCTCGCCTCGGTTTCGGCACGGGCTTTCTGCTCGGCCTCGACTCGCTGCTGTTCGGCGACGCGCTCCTCTTCCTGCTGCTGCTTCTGAAGCTGTTCCTCTTCCTGCTGCTTCTGAACGCGTTCTTCTTCCAGCCGCCGTTCTTCGGCGAGCGCAGCCTCGCGCTTCTGCCGTTCTTCCTCGATTCGTGCCTTGTCATCGCGCTTCTGGCCCGCGGCCTGGAGCACCGCGTCGTCGACGACCACCGCGTCGATCGGCAGCACGACCTGCTCGGATTCCTTCTTCGGCAGGCTCAGCCCGAAGAAGAGCAGTCCCGCGAGCACCGCATGCAACGCGATCGACCAGCCGATGGGTGCGATGGGTCGCCGCACGGTTCCGCTCAGCGCCTGCGCTCGAGTTCCTCGAGCGCATTGACGGCCTTCGGATCGGTCAGGAAGCCGATCTTCGTCGCGCCGGACTGTTGCAGGATCACCATGCCGCGCACCACGCTGCCATACGGTACGCGCTCATCGGCCTTCACCAGCACGGGCGTTTCCGGGTCGCGTTCTAGCAAGGCGCCAACCCTGCGCGCAACCTCGGCCTCGCCCACCGGACTATCCTCGTCGCCGCCGATATTGAGGAAGTAGCGCCCGTCGCGATCCACCGACAGGACCAGCGGCTCGCGATCCTTCAAGAGCTCCGGGTCGATCGGCTTTGCGTTGGCGTCGGGAAGCTCGACCTGCACGCCCTGCGTCAGCAGTGGCGCGGTGACCATGAAGATGATGAGCAGCACGAGCATGACGTCGATGTAGGGGACAACGTTGATTTCACCCATCAGCCGGCGGCGTTTCCTGATCCCCGACACTTCAGGTCCTCCCCGAGGCATGGCGCTGGAGCAGGGTCGAGAACTCGTCCATGAACGCGTCGTATCGCAATTCGAGCCGGCTCATCTTGTCCGCGTAACGGTTGTATGCGACGACCGCGGGAATCGCCGCGAACAGCCCGGCCGCCGTCGCGATGAGAGCTTCCGCAATGCCCGGCGCGACCATGGCGAGCGTCGCCTGCTGCGCGTTTCCGAGTCCCTGGAAGGCGCCCATGATTCCCCAGACGGTGCCGAAGAGTCCGACATAGGGGCTGGTGGAACCGACGGTCGCGAGCGTCGCAAGGCTTGCCTCGAGCCGGTCAATCTCTCGAAGCTGTGCGACACGCATCGTGCGCCGGACACCTTCGAGCAGGTCCGCGCCCGGCACGGACTGGGACCGCAGGCGCGAGAACTCGCCGAAGCCGGCCTCGAAAATGCTCTCCATGCCGACCGCCTGCCGATTACGCCCGCCGATCTCGCGATACAGCTTGCCGAGATCGCCGCCGGACCAGAAGGTGCCCTCGAAGCGGTTGGCCTCGCTTTCGGCCTGGCTGAGCAGGCGTCGCTTGCGGAAGATGATCGACCAGGACGAAAGCGAGGCAAGCAGCAATATCGCGATCACGGCCTTTACGACCGGCCCAGCCTGGAGGATCAGCTGAAGTATCGAGTGCTGGTCGTTCAAGGCGATTCCTTCAGAATTGCGCGGCGAGGATCCTGGGCAGCGGCCTCGGCCGCAGGCTGTCGGATGCGAGACAGGCGGCCCGAACCGTCGCGCTGACCAGGAGTTCACCGTCGCCGGCTCCGCGCCGGATCTCCTGTCCCATGACGATCGAAGCGCCGCGAAGCTCGTCGACTCTCACCGACACCCTGAGCTCGTCGTCGAAGCGCGCAGGCCGATGGTAACGGATGTTCGCTTCGACTACGACGAACTGAAGCCGTTCGTCGCGCAGCATGGCCGCCTGGTCGATGCCGAGCGAGCGCAGCCATTCGCTTCGCGCACGCTCGAGAAAGCGCAGATAGCTCGCGTAGTACACGACACCGCCTGCATCGGTGTCTTCCCAGTAGACCCGCACCGGAAACGTGAAGAGTCCCAAGTTCCGGTCCTTACCCGCGGAACAACGGCAGGCTGCCGCTACCGGCTTCGGCCTGCGGCGGTTCACGGCCGAAATGCCGCCAGGCTGACGGTGTCGCGATGCGGCCGCGCGCCGAGCGCACGAGAAATCCCTGCTGGATGAGGAAGGGCTCGACGACGTCTTCGAGCGTGTCGCGCTCCTCGCCGAGCGTCGCTGCCAGGCTGTCGATGCCGACCGGACCACCGGCGAACTTCTCGATCACGGTCAGCAGGAACCGGCGGTCGAGCAAGTCGAAGCCTTCGAGATCCACTTCGAGAAGATCGAGCGCCATTCGCGCGACGGCGCCGTCGATGTGCCCGGCGGCTTTCACCTCCGCATAGTCGCGCACACGCCTCAGCAGCCGGTTCGCGATTCGTGGCGTGCCGCGCGAGCGGTGCGCGAGGCTGCTGGCTCCTGCTTCGTCGATCCGAAGACCCAGGATACCGGCGGCGCGCAGCACGATCTGGCGCAGCTCGTCACGCGCATAGAAATCGAGTCGCTGAACGATGCCGAAGCGATCGCGGAGCGGCGAGGTCAGGAGTCCCGCGCGAGTTGTCGCGCCGACCAGGGTAAATGGCGGCAGGTCGAGCTTGATCGAACGGGCGGCCGGCCCCTCCCCGATCATGATGTCGAGCTGGAAATCCTCCAGCGCCGGATAAAGGATCTCCTCGACGATCGGGCTCAGCCGATGAATCTCGTCGACGAAGAGCACGTCGCGCGGCTGGAGGTTCGTCAGGATGGCCGCGAGATCGCCGGGGCGCTCCAGCACGGGTCCCGAGGTCTGCCGGAGGTTGACGCCGAGTTCGTGGGCCACGATGTGCGCGAGCGTCGTCTTGCCGAGGCCGGGCGGCCCGAAGATCAGCACGTGGTCGAGGGCTTCATTCCGGCGCCGTGCGGCCTCGATGAAAATGCTCATCTGCTGCTTGACGGCGGACTGGCCGATGTACTCGTCGAGCCGGCGCGGCCGGACGCTGCGCGCGATGTCCTCGTCTTCGCGCGTGGCAATCGCCGCAGTGACCCGGTCCTGTTCGATCATTTGGGCAAATCCTACCGGGCTGCCGCCTGCAATGCCCGGCGAATCAGGTCCTCGGTGCCTGCACCCTCCTGCTCGACGCTTTGCAGAAGCCGGTTCACCTCGACGGGCCGGTAGCCGAGCGCCACGAGGGCGGCGTAGGCCTCGGCGCGAGCGCCGGCCGTCGCGTCGAGCGTGGGCGATGAAGACGGCAGCTGCCCGAGCGCGCGAATGCGATCCCGCATCTCGATGAGCAGCCGCTCCGCGGTCTTGCGGCCAATGCCGGGAATCCGGGTCAGTGCCGCGACATCCTGGGCCTCGACGCAACGCATGAAGGTGTCGACGTCGATCCCGGACAACAGTGCGAGCCCGATTTTCGGGCCGATTCCGGTCACACGCAGAAGGTCACGAAACAGGCGGCGCTCGTCCTCGGTCGCAAATCCATAGAGCAGATGAGCGTCCTCACGCACCACGAGATGGGTATGCAGTTCCACGTCCTTCCCGATTTCGGGCAGGCGATAGAAGGTCGACATCGGCGCCTCGAGCTCGTAACCGACGCCGTTGACGTCGACGATCAGTGCCGGCGGCGCCTTGCGCACGAGGCGCCCTCGTATGTG
>DAIRVV010000248.1:0-3707 GCA_036802645.1 Steroidobacteraceae bacterium | reverse complement strand
GGGAGCGGCAAGGCCGAGGAAGTCCGCGACCGCGCGAAATCCGAGGGGGCCGATCTCGTGCTCGTGGATCACGCACTCTCGCCCTCCCAGGAACGCAACCTGGAGCGCCTGATTGGCCAGCGGGTGCTCGACCGCGCCGGTCTCATCCTCGACATTTTCGCCCGCAGAGCGCGGAGCGCCGAAGGCAAGCTCGAAGTGGAGCTTGCGCAGCTCAGGCATCTTTCGACCCGACTCGTGCGCGGCTGGACTCACCTCGAGCGCCAGAAAGGCGGAATCGGGCTTCGCGGTCCCGGCGAGACGCAGCTCGAGACCGATCGCCGGCTGATCGGCAAGCGCATCCGGACGCTGACTGCAAAGCTCCAAAAGCTCGCGCAGCGGCGTGACACGGGCCGCCAGGTGAGAAAGCGTGTGCCCGTCCCGGGTGTCGCGCTGATCGGCTACACGAACGCGGGCAAGTCGACGCTGTTCAGCGCGCTCACCGGCGCCGACGCCTATGTCGCCGACAAGCTGTTCGCGACGCTCGACCCAACGGTGCGGCGGCTGCGACTGCCGCATACGCCGGATATCGTCATCGCCGACACCGTCGGCTTCGTTCGCGACCTGCCGCACGAGCTGGTCGCTGCTTTTCGTTCGACACTGATGGAGGCGCGCGAAGCGGATCTCCTGCTGCACGTCGTCGACGCCGCCGATCCGGAACGCGAACAACGCGTGGCTCAGGTGGACGAGCTCCTCGAAAGCATTGGCGCCGCCTCGATCCCGCAGCTTCGGATCTACAACAAGCTCGACCGCCTGGGGCGGGCGCCGGAATTGATGCGCGATGCGACGGGCGCTCCTTCGGCCGTCTGGCTCTCGGCCGTGACTGGCGCCGGAGTCGGACTGCTGCGAAGCGCATTGCAGGAGATCTTCGGGCAGGCGGCGATGCGCCTCGCCGTCGTCCTGCCGCCGTCGCAGGGGCGGCTGCGCGCCAGGCTCTACGAGCTTCGACTCGTGCGAGAGGAGGGCGCCCTGCCGGATGGCGACACGCGCCTCATCGTGGAAGCTTCACATCAGGTGCTCGAGGCGCTCTGCCGCAATGCGGGCGTCGATTTCTCGGCCGCCGTGTCGCCTTGTTTGCCCGCGGCCGGCTTCGTAGAATTCCCGCGCGATACCGCGAGTTCCGCGGCCTGAATTCCCGAGTGGACTACGAGCGTACTTAATGGCCTGGAACGAGCCCGGCAAGAACGAGAATCCCTGGCAGCGCAAGCCCGACAAGGGCCCGCCTGACCTGGATGAGGTCCTGCGCCGCCTGCAGAAGCGGCTGCGTGCGCTGTTCGGAGGTTCCGGCCCCACGGGCGGTGGCGCGTCCACCGGCGGCCGCGCGTGGGGCATCGGCTCGATTCTTCTCGGAATCGTCGTGCTATGGGCGCTGTTCGGCAGTTTCTACCTGAATGAAGCGGCCGAGCGCTCGGTCATCACGCGCTTCGGGAAGTACGTCAAGACGACTGCCGGTGGTCTCAATTTCCGACTGCCGTGGCCGATCGATCAGCGCACGGTCGTGAACGTGACCGAAGTTCGAAGCTTCACGCACCCGACGCGCATGCTGACCCAGGACGAGGCGCTCGTGGTCATCGACCTCGCGGTCCAGTACCGCCGCGCCGATCCGGTCAAGTTCGCCTTCAATGTGCGCGAGCCGGAGGAGACTCTCGGCGAGGTGAGCGAGAGCGCGATACGCGAGATCGTCGGCCAGAACAGGCTCGATTTCGTGCTCGAGCGTGGTCGCCAGGAAATCGGCGCGAAGACGAAGGACCTCATCCACCGCACGATCACCGCGTACAACACCGGCATCGAGGTCACGAGCGTCAATCTTCAGGACGTCGGCGTGCCTGAGCAGGTCGCGCCCGCACAGAAGGACGCCATCAAGGCCCGCGAGGACAAGGAGCGCGCGACGCTGGCGGCGCAGACCTATTCGAACGACATTGTTCCGAAGGCGAGAGGCGCGGCCGTCAGCGTTGTCGAAGGCGCGCGTGCCTATCGCAGCCGTGTCATCGCGGATGCCCAGGGCGAGACCTCGCGCTTCCTGCAGCTCGCCGGCGAATACCAGCGCGCGCCGGCTGTCACGCGCGAGCGCCTTTATCTCGAGACGATGGAGCAGGTGCTCGGATCCTCCACCAAGGTCCTGGTCGACGTCGAAGGTTCCGGGAACATGATCTACCTGCCGCTCGACAAGCTGCTCGAGCAGCGCGGCAAGTCGCGCGGCTCCGCCGAGCCGCCGCCGACGATCCGGCTCGAGGATGGCAGCGAGATCGAAGCCGAAGACCCGCGCGTCCAGAGGGAACGCTGATGAACCGCCCGATGTTCCAGGTCGTCATCGGTGTCGTCGTGGCGCTCTGGCTGCTCGGCGCCTCGATGTTCCAGGTGAAGGAGACCGAGCTCGCGATCAAGTTCCGGTTCCGCAAGATCGTCGGGACGGAGTTCGAGCCGGGCTTGCATTTCATGATCCCGTGGGTAAATACGGTGGAGAAATTTGACCGCCGCGTGCTCACGCGAAACTACCCGGCCGAGCAGTTCCTGACGAGTGAAGGCAAGATCCTGAATGTCGACTTCTACGTGAAGTGGCGGGTCTCGGACGTCGCCAGCTACTACCTCGCGACCAATGGCGACGAAGAGGTTGCGGCCGGACGGCTTGCCGAGAACGTCAAGGACGGGCTCAAGGGCGTCATCGCGAAGCGCACCATCCAGCAGGTCGTCGCGGCGGAGCGCTCCGAGTTCATCGGCGACATCCTGCAGTTTGCGGGGCGATCGGTCGGCCAGCTCGGGCTCACGCTCGTCGACGTGCGCGTCAAGCGCATCGACCTGCCGGACGAGGTATCCGAATCCGTCTACAACCGCATGCGGCAGAACTTCGCCCGGCAGGCGTCGCAGCTGCGCGCCGAGGGTGACGAGCAGGCACAGCGGATCCGCGCAGAGGCCGAGCGCGAGCGCACGGAGCAGCTGGCCGTCGGCAACCGCGACGCCGAGGTGATCCGCGGTGAAGGCGATGCGAAGGCGGCCGCCACCTATGCGGGCGCCTACCAGCGCTATCCCGAGTTCTATTCGCTGCACCGCAGCCTCCAGGCTTACCGGAATTCCATCGGCCAGCCGAACGACGTGCTGGTCATCGCGCCCAAGGGCGAGTTCTTCAAGTACCTCAAGCAGTCGGGTCGCTGAGGGGGCCTGATGGATATCGCATGGCCCGACTTCGCGGCCGCGCTCGGCCTGATGCTCGTGATCGAAGGAATCCTTCCATTCGTGGCGCCGTCGGGCGCCAGGCGTGCGTACGAGTGGTTCGCCGCCAAGGACACCGCGACCCTGCGGACGGCGGGCGCCGTCAGCATGGCTGTGGGCGTCGCCGTGCTCTGGCTGGCCCGAGGCTGAACGGTGGGCCGTTTCGTCGTCGTCGTCGGCGCCCAGTGGGGCGATGAGGGGAAAGGAAAGGTCGTCGATCTCCTGACGGAGCGCGTCGCCGGTGTCGCGCGCTTCCAGGGTGGGCACAACGCAGGCCACACGCTCGTGATCGGCGGCGTCAAGACCGTCCTCTCGCTGATTCCTGCGGGCGTGCTGCGCGATCAGGTCCGTTGCTTCATCGGCAATGGCGTCGTCGTATCGCTCGAGGCGCTCCTGTCCGAGGCCGACATGCTGGCCGGGCGCGGCATACCCGTGTTCGAGCGCCTGTGCGTGAGCGCGCTCTG
>DAIRVV010000247.1:0-3749 GCA_036802645.1 Steroidobacteraceae bacterium | reverse complement strand
CTTTGCGAGAACCTCCGCCTCGGCGAGTGTGACTGAGGCTGGCGCGCCGCTGGCTGCGCCTGCGCGGCGGCGCAGCTCGAGCGCGCGCTCGAGGCTCGTCAACGCATCGCCGCTGCGCCCTGTGCTTGGCCAGGAGGGCATGCCCTGGACCTCGGCCACCCGCTCGTAGGCCGCAGCGAGCTCGGTCAGGAGTTCGGGTTCGCGCCCGGAATCGAGCGCCATGTCGTCGAGGTAGCGGAGCGCGTTCTCCACGAGCAGCTTACGGGCGCTCAGCGTGCCGGGAATGTTCGCGAGGGTGTCATTGAGATCGAACAGCACGACATTGGCGATGCGGCGCACGTCTTCGAAGCGCCGTTCCGCGCGCTGCCGCTCCTGCTCGGCGAGAGCCGCCTGACGGAGGCTGACGGCCGTGGCCACGACGAGGCCGAGCGTGCCGATGACGACTGCCGCGCTGGCAATGCGCTGTCGCTTCACGAGCTTGCCGAAGCGGTAGAAGAATGACTGGGCGTGCGCATCGACCGGTCGTCCCGCAAGCAGGCGCTTGATGTCGGCGTCGAAGGCGTCGACAGTCGCGTACCGGTCGCGAGGACTTGGGGCCAGCGCCTTGTGAACAATGTGCGCGATGTCGCCCCGGAGCCGCGGCGCCGCGACTCCGGGTGGCGCCGTCCCGCCGGGCAAAAGGCGCAACGGCGCCGGGCGGGCGGTTTCGATAGCCGCGGCAAATGCCTGCGGGGTTCGTCCGCCCAGTTCGTGCGGCTTGCGCCCGGTGAGCAGGACGAAAAGCAGCACCCCGAGCGAATAGACATCCGAAGCCGTCGAGAGCGGCTCGCCGCGGAGCTGTTCCGGACTCGACCATTCCGGCGTAAGCGGCCGCGCGACGCCGAACTGGGTGAGGTCGCCCTGAGTGGTGTCGGCCGCGAGGAGGCGAGCGATTCCGAAATCGAGGAGCTTGGGCAGGCCATTCGCGTCGACCAGGACATTCGTGGCCTTGATGTCGCGATGCAGGACGAGCTTCTGGTGCGCCATGTGCACGGCGCTGCAAACCTGGCGAAAAAGCTCGAGCTGCTGCTCGACCGAATGAGCCTGCGCGTCGCAGAATCGATCGAGCGGCTCGCCCGACACGTATTCCAGCACGAGGTAAGGCGCTCCCTCTGTGGTGGCGCCGGCATCGAGCAGCCGCGCGATGTTGGGGTGCTCGAGGGATGCGAGGATGCGCCGCTCGCTGTCGAAACGCAGGCGCAGCTGCGGCGACGCCAGTTCAGGTCGTATTAGTTTGATGGCGACGGTCTGCGAAAAAACACCATCGTCGCGGCGCGCGCGATAGACGGCTCCCATGCCGCCGCGACCGATCTCGGCTTCGATGAGCCAGGGACCGATGCGCTCCGGCGGCGGTGGCAGGCTTGCATCGGCCGGGTCGACGCTTTCCCAGGCGGGCGTCTCGAGGAATGCGCTGCCTGCCGTCGCCAGCATCTGCTCCAGCTTGGCCGCGCGCTCCGGCGTTGTGCGCCGGAGCTCGGCCAGGAAGCGGCCCCGCTCAGTCGGCGTCATTTCCATCATCGCGATCAATTCGCCTTTCAGAGTCGGCCAATCGGACGAAACGGTCACGGTCCGGTCAGCTCCTGCTTCAGCCATGCCTTGGCGGCGGCCCAATCGCGCTTCACCGTAATCACCGAAAGCTCGAGCGCTTCCGCAATCTCTTCGTGCGACAGTCCGCCGTAGTAGCGCAGCACCACCACCTTGGCTGCGCGCGGGTCGATCTTTTCGAGGTCGCCGAGTGCGGCATCGACGGCCGACAGTTCCGCGAGCCCGGCATCGTTCCCGGCAGCAACGGCCTCGAGCGGTGCGGCCACCGGCATGCCGCCGCCGCGCTTCCGGGCGCCGCGGCTTCGCGCGTATTCCACCAGGATGCGCCGCATGATGAATGAGGCGACGGCCAGGAAATGGCCGCGCGTCTCGAAGTGGACGCGTTGCTGGGCCGCGAACTCGATGAATGCTTCGTTGACGAGCGCAGTGGTCTGCAGGGTGTGCCCGGGGCGTTCAGCGTGCAGCTCTCGATGCGCGAGCCGGTTTAGTGTCGGATAAAGGAGTGGAAAAAGATCCTCGAAGGCTCCCTGGTCGCCGGCTCCCCAGGCGGCGAGCAACTGCGTGATGTCGGATGGCGCGGCCTTCATCAGACAGTTTTCGCGGGCAGGATAGGGTGCTCCGCGAGAAAGACCTGAAGGTGTACGTCCCCTTCAGGCTAGAAGGGCAGGCCGTGCATCGCGCCCGCCATGCAAAGCAGCATCGGAATCGACAGGATGTAGTTCGTGCGCGATGCGTAGAGGGCTGTCTTGCGCGCGGCGGCTTTCTGCTCGTCGGTCGCCGGTACGATCCCGAGGATCTTCTTCTGGTTCGGCCAGATGAGCACCCAGACATTGAACAGCATGATCGTGCCGAGCCAGGCGCCAGTGCCGATGACGAACTGGTAACCGTTGAAGGCGTCGCCACCCTGGCCGAGCATGAGTGCGCCGGCGAGGTTGCCCGAGCGCGCCAGGTACCAGGCACCGGTAACCCACGTGACGACGGCTGACCAGCGGAACCACTTCAGCGCGAGCGGCGCGACGTACTTCGAGATGCCGGCTCCGCCCGGACCGCCCTTGTCGGCCGCCGCGGCGGCGAGCGCCGGCACCTGCACAGCGTTGAAGTAGTACAGGAGGCCGATCCAGGTGATGCCTGCGACGATGTGTAGCCAGCGCGCGAGCCCGAGCTCGTTCCAGCCGCCGTCGACCGCGAATACCGCGAACAGGATCGCGAGCACAAAGCCGGTGATGAGGGAACCCTTGACGCTGGTGAGCGGATTCATGTCTTGTCTCCCCTGGATTCATTGAAGAATAGGCCAGCCACCCCCATAATTCAACGCGTTAGCGCAATCCCGACATGGACGAACGTGACCCCAGCTCCCCTTGTCTCAACATCTGCTCGCTGGACGATCGGGGCGTCTGCCGCGGCTGCTTCCGGACGCTGGACGAAATCGCCGAATGGACGCGCATGACGGCGTCTGAGCGCTGGGAGACGGTGGCGAGAGCCGAGGCGCGGCGTCTCGCGGATGAAAAGGAGCGTGGTACTCGATGAGCGACGAAACACTGACCCGGCGGATCCGCGAGGAACTCGATTCCGCGCCGGTCGTGCTGTTCATGAAGGGCACGCCGGACTTCCCGCAGTGCGGATTCTCCGCGCAGACCGCCGGCGCCCTGCGCGCCCTCAAGGCGGAATACCGTCACGTCAACATCTTCGAGGAGCCGGAGCTGCGCGAAGCACTCAAGGCCTATTCGAACTGGCCGACGTACCCGCAGCTTTACGTGAAGGGCGAGCTTGTGGGCGGATGCGACATCGTGACCGAGATGTACCGCTCGGGCGAGCTCAAAACAATGCTCCAGGCAGCCGGCGCGATATAAGAGGGGACAGACACATTTAATTAAGTGCTTGATTGTCGGTGCGCGCCGAGAATCAAGCACTTAGTTAAAAGTGTCAGTCCCCTTCAGTTCTATTCGGGCGCGGGCTCGAGCAGCGGATTCGGCGGCTCGTCGACCGCCGTCACGGCGAGCCTTGCGGCTGCCGCCTCGTAGATCGGCTTGAACTGATTGCAGACGAGACAGAAGAGGTCGGCTGTCCGCTCGGCATCGTAAGCCGCGGAGTGCGCCTCGTCCGGATTCCACTCGAGTCCCGCGGCCTGCGCGGCGCGCGAAAGCACAGTCTGGCCGAAGGCGACG
>DAIRVV010000246.1:0-3789 GCA_036802645.1 Steroidobacteraceae bacterium | reverse complement strand
AGCCGCTCGGGCGGCGCGGGCCACGACGCGAGCGCGGCATCGACGTGGTCGAGCGCAGCCGCCGTCGTCGTCGCGGAGTATTGCGGAAAAAGCGGCAATACCACGAGCCGCCTGACGCCAGCTGCCTGCAATTTCTGCAGCGCGCGACCGATTGAAGGGTTGCCGTAGGTCATGCCCATGGCGACGGTGGGCGCATCATCGTCGCCTGCCGATGCGAGCCTGCGCTCGAGCGCGCGTGCCAGCGCTTCCGTGCCGGTCAGGAGCGGCGAGCCTGCGGCAGTCCAGATCTGCCGGTAAGCCCGGGCGCTCTTCGCGGGGCGGAAGGGCAGGACCAGCGTGCGCAGCACGATCTGCCACGGGATCCGCGGCAAGTCCACGACGCGCGGGTCGGAAAGGAATTCCGCGAGGAAGCGGCGCACGGCTTCCGGAGTCGGCGCATCCGGCGTGCCGAGATTGACGACGAGGACGCCGGTTGCAGTCGCCATGCCCTCAAGATACCCGATGGCGGGCGGACAAGAAAAAGCGGCCGGGAGCATGGCTCCCGGCCGCTTCAGGCGCGTGGCCCGTTCAGAAGCTCGCGCGAACGAGAGCCAGGATCGAGGACGTGTCGCTGCCGCTCTGGTATTCGGCGCCGACTGCCCAGGTCTGGTTGAAGTGGAAACGGCCGCCGACGACTACCGCGGTATCGTCACCGCCGTCGCTGAAGTCCATGTAACGCAGACCGCCTTCGAGCTCGACGCTGTCGCCGATGCGGCCGCGCACGCCGAGGTCGGCGAGATAGCCGTCGTCGTCGGCGTCGAGTCCGCCCGGAGCGCTGAGGTCGATCTGCGTATAGCCCAGCCGGCCCACGAGGTCGATGTTCTCGGCGAGGCCGTAGTGGCCGCCGAAGCCGACCGCGATGTTGTCGACATCGATGTTCGCGACGCTCTGGCTCGCGTACTCGGCGAACACGAACCAGTTTTCCGCGAAGCCCATCGAGCCGCGCAGGCCAAAGCCGTCCGCAGACGGCCCGATGCCGTCGAAGTCGGTTTCGACATAGGCGAGGTCGACATACGAATAGCTCATGTCATCGGCGAGCGCCGCAAGTGGCGCGAGCGCCAGCATCAGGCTGCCCAACACGACTTTCATGCATTTCATGATCTGTATCCTGTGTGACGAAGGGTGTTCCGCCGGGGGTGCGGAGTGCGAGGGCATGTTACGTAATGGATTCGCCCCGCGGCAAAATTGCGTGGCGTAAATGTGACCGGCGTCAACCGGAAAGTGCGCGCCAATCGAGATCGGGCTGGAAATCGCCGATATTGCGGGTTCCGGCGCTGTTGTATTTGCGCCTCAGCCGGTCGTGGTCAGGGCCCCGTCACACCGCCGACGCAGACGTACTTGATCTCGGTGTATTCGAGCAGCCCGTACTTCGATCCTTCGCGCCCGGTGCCCGATTCCTTCACGCCGCCGAATGGCGCGACCTCGGTTGAGATCAGCCCGGTGTTGAGACCCACGATGCCGTACTCGAGCGCCTCGGACACGCGCCAGGAGCGCGCGAGGTCGCGCGTGTACATATAGGCCGCGAGACCGAACTCGGTGTCATTCGCCATTGCGATCGCTTCCTGTTCCGTCTTGAACCTGAAGAGGGGAGCGACGGGACCAAAGGTCTCCTCACGCGCGACCATCATCGCGGGTGTCACGCCCGTCAGGACCGTCGGCTCGAAGAATGTGCCGCCGAGCGCGTGACGCCGTCCGCCCGCCATGATCTTCGCGCCTTTCGAAGTGGCGTCGGCGATGTGCTCCTCGACTTTCCTGAGCGCGTTCGTGTCGATCAGCGGGCCCTGCTCGGTCTCGCCGGCGAGGCCGTCTCCGACGCGGAGCTCGAGCACCGCGGCGACGAGTTTCGAGGTGAAGGCGTCGTAGACACCGTCCTGTACGAGGAGACGGTTCGCACAGACACAGGTCTGGCCGGTATTCCGGTACTTGCTCGCGATCGCACCCGCGACCGCCGCATCGAGATCCGCATCGTCGAACACGATGAATGGCGCGTTGCCGCCGAGCTCCAGGGAGACCTTTTTCATCGTCTTCGCGCACTGCGCCATCAGGAGCTTGCCGATCTCGGTCGAGCCGGTGAAGGAGAGCTTGCGAATGCGCGCATCGCCCGTGAGCACGCCGCCGATTTCGCGCGCGGGACCGGTGATGACATTCAGCACGCCGGAAGGAATTCCGGCGCGCGCCGCGAGTTCCGCGAGCGCGAGGGCGGAGAAGGGCGTCTGGGTCGCGGGCTTGCAGACTACGGTACAGCCCGCGGCGAGCGCCGGCGCGACCTTGCGCGTAATCATCGCGGCCGGGAAATTCCAGGGTGTGATGGCGGCCACGACGCCGACCGGCTGTCGCAGCACGAGGATGCGCTTGTCGGCCTGGTGGCCCGGGATCACGTCGCCATAAACGCGTTTTGCTTCCTCCGCGAACCACTCGACGAAAGAGGCGGCGTAGGCGATCTCGCCTTTCGACTCCGCGAGCGGCTTGCCCTGCTCGGCGGTCATGAGCTTCGCGAGATCGGCCGCGTTCAGGAGGATCAGGTCGTTCCAGCGGCGGAGCAGCACCGCGCGTTCTTTCGCGGTCCTGGCGGCCCAGCCCGGGAAGGCAGCGTGCGCCGCAGCCACGGCTTTCCCGGTCGCCTCGGCGTCGAATGCCGGCACCGTGCCGAGCGTGGCGCCCGTCGCCGGGTTGTACACGGGAATCGTTGCCCGGCCCGGCGCATCGAGCCAGGCGCCGTTCACAAAGCACTGCTCGCGCAGGAGCGAGGGATCCTCGAGCTTCAGCGTCGGGCCGCCGGCGAGGCGGCTGTCGTCCTTCGCGCGCATCAGGCGGCCTTCACGACGCGCTGGTCGATCGCGCCGAATATGCTGCGGCCTGCGGCGTCGAACATCTCGATCCGCACACGGTCGCCGAATGAAAGAAATGGCGTCATCGGCTTGCCCTGCTCCAGGGTCTCAAGCATGCGCCGCTCGGCGAGGCAGGTCGAGCCGGAAGCGCGATCGCGATTCGAGACGGTGCCGGAACCGACGATGCTGCCCGCGCCGAGCCGCCGTGTTTTCGCCGCGTGCGCGACGAGCTGGCCGAAGTCGAATGTCATGTCGACGCCCGCGTTCGGCCGGCCGAACGGCTCGCCGTTCAGGTGCACCACGAGCGGCAGGTGCACGCGCGAATCTTTCCAGGCCCCGCCCAGTTCATCGGGCGTCACGGCGACGGGCGAGAATGCCGTCGCCGGCTTCGACTGGTAGAAGCCGAAGCCCTTGGCAAGTTCGGCGGGGATCAGGTTCCTGAGCGACCAGTCGTTCACCAGCATGACGAGCTGGATGTGTTTGCGCGCGTCCGCAGCACGCGTGCCCATCGGCACGTCGTCGGTCACGACGGCGACCTCGCCCTCGAGGTCGATGCCCCAGTCTTCGCTCGCGAATGGCGCGTCGGCCGCGGGCGGCAGGAAGTCGTCCGAGCCGCCCTGGTACACGAGCGGATCGGTCCAGAAGGATTCGGGCATCGTCGCTCCCCGCGCGCGGCGGACGAGCTCGACGTGGTTGACATAGGCGCTGCCGTCCACCCAGTGGAAGGCGCGCGGCAGCGGAGAGAGTGCGTCGCTCGCATGGAAGGGAATACCGACGGCGCGACCGGCCTCGAGCTCGCGCGCGAGCGTTTCCAGGGCGGGCCGGGCTCGCGGCCAGTCGTCGAGCGCAGCTTGCAGCGTTGGAGCGATACCCGCCGCGACCACCGCGGCGCCGAGGTCTCGCGAGACGACGGTGAGGCGGC
>DAIRVV010000245.1:0-3864 GCA_036802645.1 Steroidobacteraceae bacterium | reverse complement strand
AGATCGTAGAGGCGGGATCCTACCTGCTCGGCGACCGCGTCACCGCCGCCGACTTCGTCACCACGATGCTGATGCGCTGGTCGCGCAACATGCCGAAGCCGGCAACGGAATGGCCCGCCATCGCCGGCTACGTCAAGCGCATGAAATCGCGTCCCTCGTTCAAGGTGCTCTATGAGCGCGAGGGACTCACCGAGTGGACGTGACTGCTTTCCTCAGAGGAACGTGTAGATAAACGACAGCGAGATCGTCCCGAGGTCCTCCTCGAAGACTTTGACGCTCTCGTACTCGAGCCGCGCGCCGAGACTGCCGAAGTGCGCCTGCACGCCGGCGCCCCAGGCGAATTCGAATTCACTCTCGTCGAGATCGAAATCGGCGTCCGGTATGCGCTCATCGACCTGCAACGATGAGCCGCCGGCCTTGGCGAACAGGTCGATCACTGGGAAATCGAGGAAGCCGACAGCGTAGCCGGAGATCGTCTCGGCGCCCACGAGGGCTGCGGCTCCAGTTGGGCAGGCTTGGCCGCCGCAATCAATTGCGGGCACTGTTGCGTCGCCGTGGTCGGTGTAATTGACCTCCACGCCGAAGTTGTCGAGCGCGCGGAAGCCCGCTATCACCTTGAAACCGCTGTCCTCGTCATCGAACCCTTCGATATCCGTCGGGTTGCTCACTCCATAGTCGCTCTGCGCATAGCCCGCGCCGAGGTAGACGCCGTTGTCGGCGGCCTGCGAAAGCGGAGCGATCGCGAGCAGCAAGGCCGCGAGGGAGATGGGGCGCAACATGACAGCTCCTATTGGCAGGCGTTACCCCTCGGACCGCCGATCGGAGGGGACGTTCAAAGGGGACGGTCACATTTACTGAGGCGGGGCGTTATGAGCTTCCCGTCAGTAAATGTGACCGTCCCCTTTGAAAGTCTCACTTCGGCGGCGGGATGATGGGCGTGACCTGGCGGATGCCGCAGGCAAAATTGAGCAGCGTCTCGCCGATCGTGCCGGGCGCGACTTTTTCCCAGGAGCGCAGCAGGTTCGTCGAGTGTTCCGGCTCGGGCCTGTCCGTCTGCAGGTTATTCCACTTGTAGAAGAATACCCCCGCGGTTGAACGCTGCCGTTTCTTGCAATCCCAGTCGTCGTGACTGAGTGCGCTCCGGTGCTCGAGCGGACTCTGCGGATGCTTGTACTCGATGCGCATCCACATCGAAACGATGTCGCCCTTGCGGACCGACTCATGGCGCGTCGCGAAATAGACCTGCTCGGGATAGGTCTCGATCCATTCCCAGTCCATGCGTCCGCGCAGGTCGAGCGCCTTGACCCATTCGTTGCCGATGCCCTTCATCGGCACCGTCGTGATCTGGGCGAGCGCCGCCGGCATCGAGGCGAGCAGGAGCGCAGCGGCGAGGGCTGCGTATCGGCGTTTCATGACGGTTTCGACGCTGTTTCGGCTGCCGCGGTTCCGGATTATCAGCCGAGGATCGCCTCGCGTCGATAAAGCCGCCCGGCAAGCCAGGTCAGGGCGAGGCCAAGCGCGAGGCAACTCGCCGCGGCGAGCAGCGCCCAGGCCGCCGGCAGCGGGTCGCCGCGGATCAACCCCTGGATCAATAGGTGCTGCGACAGTGACGGCACGAGCATCAGGCCCGCCTGCGGCTGCACGGAAAGCACGCCCGCGATCGCGATCGGCACGGTGGGGACGAGCAGCACGATGCCGAGCCAGGACTGCGCTTCCTTGTATGTGCGGGTGAACGAGGCGACGACGGTCAGGATCGCGGCGGCGACGAGCGCGAATGGCGCGACCGCAAGGAAGACGCGCCACACGACGTCCGCGCCGAAGTTCGCGGACATGCCGAAGTTCTCGAGCGGTACGGCCCTGACCGAGACCGCGATGGAAGCGGACACAAAGGCGAGGGCGACCAGCATCATGACGACCGTCGCCGCGATCTTGCCGTAGATGAGATGCTCGCGTACGGCCGGCACGGTCAGGAGCGACTCCAGCGAGCCGCGCTCCCGCTCTCCGGCCGTCGCGTCGATCGCGAGGTACAGGCCGCCCATCAATGTCGCCAGCAGGATTACATAGCTCAGCATGCCGAGGAGAAGCGTCGCGCGCCCGGAGGGCGTCGACACGTCGACGTCGTCAATGACGACCGGTTGCATGACGGTCGGCGAGACGCCGCGAGCCTGGAGGCGCAGCCCGCCGATCAGTGCCGCATAGGCGGCAACGGCGTCGCGCACGCGGGCCGCGTTCTTGCCGGCTTTCGAGTCCGAGCCGTCGGCGTAGAGCCGGACAGCGGCAGGCTTGCCTTCGGCAAATCGGGTGCCGAAGGAATCGGGGATGCGGAGCACGACGAGCTCGCCGTCGTCGGTGATCCAGCGGCGGATGTCAGGCTCCGTTCCTTCGCGCAGCGTTACGTCGAGGCTGCTTTCCCGCAGCCGCTGCACGAGGTTGGGCGCCGCGGCCGCGTTCACGACGGTCACCGGCACCAGCTCATCTTCCGTCGCGATCGACCGCGAGAGCGCGAGCTTCAGGATCAGGATGAAAAAAAGCGGCGCGACGACAGGGCCGATCAGCAGGCTGTTCACGAGCGTCCGGCGGTCGCGCAGGCTCTCGCGGAGCTCCTTCAGCATTACCGTCCTGATGGTGGTGATCATTCCAGCCCCCGCGAATCGCCGATCGCGGCGACGAATGCGTCCTCGAGAGTCGCCGAGCCGAACTGAGCACGGAGCGACTCCGGCGTACCCGAAGCGACGACGCGGCCATGGTCGACGATCACGATGTCGTCGCAGAGCGCCGCGACTTCCTGCATGACATGGCTCGAGAACAGGATGCAATGGCCAGCGGCGCGCAGGCGCAGGATGAGCGCGCGTAGCGCCCGCGTTGCCATCACGTCGAGGCCATTCGTGGGCTCGTCGAGCAGCAGGTTCCGCGGCGCGTGCACGAGCGCGCGCGCGAGCGCGACCTTGATGCGCTCACCCTGCGAGTAGCCCTTGGCGCGGCGATCGGCATAGCCGGCGATGTCGAGTTCCGATATCAGCTCCTCGACACGCCGCTCAAGCGGTTTTCCCTCGAGGCCGTGCAGCCGGCCGAAGTAGGCGATGTTCTCGCGTGCCGTGAGCTGCGGATAGATACCGGCGCCATGCGGCAGCACGCCGATGCGGCGCCGCGTCGCAAGCGGATCGGCCACGACGTCGATACCGTCGATGAAAGCGTTGCCGCCCTGCGGCAGAAGCACGGTGTAGAGAATGCGGAGCGTCGTCGACTTGCCCGCGCCGTTCGGTCCGAGCAGGCCGGTGATTGCCCCGTCTTTTGCCTCGAATCCGACGCCGTCGATCGCGCGCACCACGCCGAAACTGCGTGTGAGCCCTGCGACGCGGATCATGGCGCGCCCCCGCTGAACGAGACGAAGAAAGGAGCGGGCTTTATCTGCCCGATGCATTTCGAATCGAGGTGCTGGACGGTTCCCGCATCGAAGAAATCGCGCAGCAACCGCTGCACGCAGGGCAGGCGCGCCTGGCCGTGGCCCTGGCCCGGAACGACGAGGTGCAGGCCGTTCCGGAATCCTTTCGCCGCCACGGCGCCGTAGCTCGCGGGAGTCGCGGGATCGAATTCGCCGGAAAGGAGCAGGGCCGGCACCGCGGAATCGAGCGGCTTCGTGAAATCGGCATCGACCGGGCCGCGCGGCCAGACCTCGCAGATCGCGCGCATGCCGTCGAGCATCAGCGGCCCGATGGTGGTGGCCTCGAGCGCCTCGCGTGGGACGGCGCCGTCGAAGCGCGGCGCGTCCTCGGCGCAGACGACCGAGTTGTGCATGCCCATGGCGATCATGCGTTCGAGGTCCTCGCCGAGCATCTCGGCCTGCGCGGCGAGCGGCGCGAAATT
>DAIRVV010000244.1:0-3901 GCA_036802645.1 Steroidobacteraceae bacterium | reverse complement strand
ACCGTTGCGATCGGTGAGCCGGGCGCGCGCAATGCCGCGCTGCTCGCCACCGCGATCCTCGCGGCAAGCCATCCGCCATTCAAGGACGCGCTGGCCGCGTTCCGTCAGCGACAGACCGCGGAAGTCCTGGCGAGGCCGGACCCCGCGGTCGGCTGAGGCGTCCATGCGCATCGGCATCATCGGCGCCGGCCAGCTCGGCCGGATGATGGCCCTGTCCGGCATTCCCCTCGGACTCGAATTCACCATGTACGACCGGAGTGCGGCGGTGCCCGGCGCATCGGTCGCCGAGATCGTCACCGGCGCATTCGACGACCGGAAGAAACTCGCCCGATTTGCGCGCGGCGTTGATGTCGTCACCTTCGACTGGGAAAATGTGCCCGTCGAGTCCGCGCGCGCGATCGCGAGGATCCGCCCGGTGTGGCCGCCGCCGCGCGCACTCGAAGTCGCGCAAGACCGTCTTTCCGAGAAGAAACTCTTCAGGCGATTCGGTATCCCGGTCGCGCCGTTCGCAGCGGTCGATTCCGCGGCCGATCTCGCCCGCGCAATCGCAACGCTCGGAGTGCCGGGAATCCTCAAGACCCGGCGGCTCGGCTATGACGGGAAGGGCCAGGTGCACGTGGCGCGTGCCCGCGATGCGGACGATGCCTGGGAGCGGTTGCGCGGCCAGCCACTTATCTACGAGCGCTGTGTGCATTTCTCGCGCGAGCTTTCGCTCGTTGCCGTCCGCAGCCTAACCGGCGCGATCCGGAATTATCCGCTCGCCGAGAACGAGCATGAGCAAGGCATCCTCGCGGTCACGCGGGCGCCGTTCCCGGACTCGCGACTGCAGCGAGCCGCGGAGCGCAATCACCGCCGGCTGTTCCGGGCCCTCGGCTATGTCGGCGTGCTCTGTGTCGAGTACTTTGTCGAGCACGGAAAGCTCGTCGCGAACGAGTTGGCGCCGCGTGTGCACAACTCGGGTCATTGGACGATCGAAGGCGCCGAGACGAGCCAGTTCGAGAATCACGTCAGGGCGATTGCGGGTCTGCCGCTCGGCGACACGCGTCCCCGCGGGCACTCGGTGATGGTGAATCTGATCGGCCGCATGCCGGTTGCGCAAAAGCTGCTGGCCACCGCGGGCATGCACTTGCACGACTATGGCAAGTCGCCCCGGCCCGGCCGGAAATTGGGCCATGTGACCTTCGTCACGTCGAAGCGCGCGCTGCGCGACCGGGCGGCGCGGCAACTGCGACGCCGGTTTATTTCCTAGCAAGAACCGGCACTTGCGCTTGTGCTAGCCTGTGGGACCTCATGTACCTCGAACATTTCAACCTGAATGAACTTCCGTTCCGGCTGAGCCCGGACCCGTCGTTCCTTTATCTCTCGAAACACCATGCGCGTGCCAAGGCGTACATGGAATCGACGATCTGGTTCACCGACGGTTTCGTCGTCATCACCGGCGAGATCGGCTCCGGCAAGACGACGCTGCTCGAGACCTTCCTGCGCGAGCTCGAGAAGGACGTGGTCGTCGCCCAGGTCGCGCAGACCCAGGTTTCCCCGATCGAATTCCTGCAGGCCGTGCTGGTCCAGTTCGGATTCTCGCCGTTCAAGATGCGCAAGGCCGAGCTGATTGCGACACTGAACCAGTTCCTGGTCGAGCAATACGCGGCCGGGCGCAAGGTCATGCTGATCGTCGACGAAGCGCAGAACCTCTCGAATCGCGTGCTCGAGGAAATCCGCCTGCTGTCCGGCGTCGAGACGACGAAGGAAAAGGTGCTGCGCATCATCCTCGCGGGGCAGCCCGAGCTCAACGAAAAGCTGGATTCGGCCGAGCTCGTCCAGTTGGTGCAGCGCATTCGCCTCCGCTTCCACCTGACGGCGCTGACGCCGGAGGAAACCCAGGCCTACATCCTGCATCGGCTCGAAGTCGCGGGCGCACATGGCCGGCAGCTTTTCGAGCCGGAGACCCTGCCGGTCATCTATCGCTATACCGGCGGCGTGCCGCGCCTCGTCAACACGCTCTGCGACACCGCGCTCATGATCGCGTATTCATCCGGTCAGCCTGGCGTCGGCATTACCGAGCTCAAGGCCGCCATCGACGAGCTGCAGTGGGTCGAGTTCGCGGCGCGCACGAATCGCATGCGCGCCGGCATTTCCGAGATCGCGCCCGCGCCGAGAATGATCTCGAGCGACGAGGTCGTGGCCCGCATCATCGTCGCGCACGGCGGCGAGCACGTCGAGGAGCGGCCGCTCAGGGTCGGGCGCCTGATCATCGGGAGAACCGCCGACAACGACGTGCAGATCGAAAGCAAGTTCATCAGCCGCCATCACTGCCAGATCACGACGACCGCCGATGGCAGCGTACTCGAGGACCTCAACAGCACCAACGGCGTCTACGTGAAGTCGAAGCGCATACGCCGTCATCACCTGAATGACGGCGACGTGGTCGCGCTCGGCAAGCACGAGATCATGTATGTCGACGAGCGTTCCATCCGCGGGCGCGGCCAGGCGATGGATCCGACCGGGAATCACGAGGCGATCGGTGAGCGTCCGGGCGGCGAGGATGAGTCCGACGACGAATCGCCGGCCGCCGGCTTTGCCTCCTGAGCGGGCGCGCGGCTACTCGCTCTCTTCGTCGAAATCCGCACCGTAATGGCGCTTCTGGATCCGGTAGTCGCGGCGTCGGAGCACGAGTACGAGCCCGCCGAGGACTGCGACGATCCCGAAACCCGCCATGATTCCCGACCACTCCGCGACCCGCCAGGCGAACGAGGCGACGATGGCGGCGGCGCCGATCGCGATGTACACGTATGGCAGGGACTCGTAGAGTGGGCTCGCGACGCGCATCGAAAGACCTGGATCCTCAGCCTGTGCCGCCCACGGTCAGCGCGTCGACGCGGAGCGTCGGCTGGCCGACGCCGACCGGCACCGTTTGCCCGTCCTTGCCGCAGCTGCCGATTCCCTCGTCGAGCATCAGGTCGTTGCCGACCATGCTCACGCGTGTCAGCACATCCGGCCCATTGCCGATGAGGGTCGCGCCCCTGACCGGCGCCGTGACCTTGCCGTCCTCGATCAGGTAGGCCTCGCTCGCGGAGAACACGAACTTCCCGGATGTGATGTCGACCTGCCCGCCGCCGAAGTTGACGGCGTAGAGGCCACGCTTGACCGAGCGGATGATCTCCTGCGGATCGTGCGGTCCCGGCAGCATGTAGGTATTCGTCATACGCGGCATCGTCGTGTGCGCGAAGGACTCGCGCCGCCCGTTCCCGGTCGGCTTTGCGCCCATGAGGCGCGCATTCAGCTTGTCCTGCAGATATCCCCTCAGCACGCCATTCTCGATGAGCGTCGTGCACGAAGTCGGTGTTCCCTCGTCGTCGATATTCAGCGAGCCGCGCCGTCCGGGCAGCGTGCCGTCGTCCACGACCGTGCAAAGCGGGGAAGCGACCTTTTCCCCGATTCGTCCGGTGAACGCCGATGTACCGCGACGATTGAAATCGCCCTCGAGCCCGTGGCCGATGGCCTCATGAAGCAGCACGCCCGGCCAGCCCGGGCCGAGCACGACCGTCATCGGGCCGGCCGGCGCAGGCACGGATTCGAGATTCACGGTCGCCTGGCGCACGGCCTCGCGCGCGAGGCGGAGCGGTTTCTCGCCCGCGACGAACTCCTCGAGCGAATAGCGCCCGCCGGTCCCGGAATAACCCTGCTCGCGGCGCCCGTTCTGCTCGACGATGACGGACACGTTCATGCGAACCAGAGGCCGCACATCCGCAGCGAGCGTGCCGTCGCTCGCTGCGACGAGAATGATCTCGTGCACGGCGGCGAGGCTCGCCACGACCTGCTTGACGCGCGAATCGATCGCCCGCGCGTGGCGGTCGAGATCGGTCAGCAGCGCGACCTTGTCGACATCGGCGAGCGTCGCGAT
>DAIRVV010000243.1:0-3925 GCA_036802645.1 Steroidobacteraceae bacterium | reverse complement strand
GTATTTCTCGGCCTCTACGGCTTCACGATGCCGGCCTGCCCGCCCGCCCGCGACCTCGCAAAGAAAAGCCTGGTCGCGGCGCTTGGTCTCGACGCCTTCGTGCTGTTCAGACGCTTCCAGATGGTGATCTTCTTCGTCTTCGCGATGATGCTGGGGGCGGCGCTGCAGATCACGAATGCATTCGGCGGCGATTTCCTGGTCGACTTCACGAAGTCTTACCCGGATTCCTTCGGCGTTCAGCACCCGATCCTGCTGAGCTCGATCTCGCAGATCTCGGAGACGCTCTTCATCCTGACGATCCCGTTCTTCCTGAAGCGCTTCGGGATCAAGATCGTGATGATGATCGCGATATTCGCCTGGATGTTCCGCTTTGGGCTGTTCGCCTATGGCGATCCGGGTCCGGGGCTCTGGATGCTGGTGCTGTCGATGATCGTGTACGGCATGGCCTTCGACTTCTTCAATATCTCAGGCTCCATGTACGTGAACCTGGAGGCGAACGACAGCATCAGGGCGAGCGCCCAGGGGCTCTTCATGATCATGACCAATGGACTCGGCGCCTTCCTCGGCACGATGGCGGCGGGCGCTGTCGTCGACCACTACACGGTCGGCGGCGTCCGCGACTGGCAAAGCATCTGGCTAAGCTTTGCGGGTTATGCGCTCGTGCTCGGGCTGATATTTCCCTTCGTGTTCCGCTACCGTCACGACCCGGCCCGGATGGCGGCGCCGGGGCACTAGACTCGTTTTTCGGCGACGATCTCGAGCACCATCGGCGTGATGAGGAGCGTCGCGGACTGAAGCTCCGCCGCGGCGAAATCCGCGCGCACGGCATCGGACCAGGATTGCTCGACCCGGCCGAGCTCGAGCTGATGCCGCAGGTGGATGTCGATGAAGGTTGCGGGCCACTGCCACATGGGGTCGCCCGGGCGCACGCAGAAAACCCGGGGGATCGCGTCGCGAATCGAGAAGCCGCGCTCCTGCAACAGCCGCACGACGACGGGCGCGATGTTCGGCTCGCCGCCAGCATTCGAGGACGGTCGGCCGCCAGACGCGATGCTGAAGCCCGAGGCGCTCGAGCACCTCGTCGTGAGTCCCCAGGAAATACGATTGCTCAGCCGCCATTATCGGGCTCCGGACCGCAGGACTTGCAGCCCCACAGGTGGGATTCGATCGCGGTCATCGCGGGGTCGGTGCCGGCGAGCCAGGGCGTGGCGAGCAGCGGCGCCGCGAGGTCCGGATCCAGGTCCGGGATTCTCCCGATCCAGGTGTCGCCGAAGCAACCCGGTTCCTGCGCGCAGCCGTTCACCAGGTCCCAGAGGCCGTCGGTCACCCTCAGGCAGTACTTCGATTCCGGCAGGCAGACGGGGCGCCCTTCCGACCAGAAACGGAGACGATCGCCCACTGGCTCACCGACGATCGTGACGCGCTCCACTGCGGATTTCTCGACGAGTGCCGCCGCGACGATGCCGGCGGAAAAGGTGAATCGCGACACGACGACGTAAATGCGGCCCGGCACGACCCGTGCTAGCGAGTTGAAAAACGAGACGGTCTTCGTGATGTCGCCGCCGCCATTGAAGCGCAGGTCCAGGACCAGGTGCTCCGGCCTCACCTCGGCAACTCTTGCCGCCGCCGCCGCCAGGAACTCTTCGATCGGCTCGCTCTCCGTTCCGACATTCGCGCGGAACTGGATATAGAGCGCCCCGATATCCGCAAGCTCCGCCACGCGGAACAGTCGATCGGGTTCCTGGAGATACAGCGGCTCGACCGGCGCGACGCCAGAGAGAAGCCGGGCCGGCTCGGCGCCCGGCGGCGCTTCCTCGGGCGGAACCATCGCGATCTCGCGCTCGGATTCGCTGCCATCCCGGAGAACCAGAGACAAGGTGTAGCGGTCGGCAGCTCCAGCCAGGCCAAGCGTGTGCAGGAGTTCCGCGCGCTCCAGGAACGGATTGAGATTCCAGCGGCGATAATTGTCCGGCCCCCCGGACAGGGAGCGCAGGCGCTCGAAAAGCTCCTCCATCGTGTGGCCGTCGATCGCCCTGACCCGGGCGCCGACGAGGTCCTGCTGCGCGGGTGCCGCGCGTGCGACGACGAGTGAATCCGGGAACCAGAAGAAGCGCAGAGGCGCGCGGCGATCGGGCAGCCAGGCGCCTTCTTCCGGATGCCAGCCGTCGTGTCCGTTGTCTGCCATCGCCGCCGTGCGCGCGATGGCGATCAGGAACTCGGCATTCGATAATTCATCCGCGCGGGCTTCGAGCGAGGCGATGTGCTCGAGCGCAAGGCGGCGGGCATCTTCCGTGAATGCCTGGCTCTGGCGGACGTAATCGTCGCGCAGCACGGCAAGATCCGTCGAGCGGTCGGCTGCCGCGGCGAGCGGAGCGCAGAGGAGGAGCAACGCGAACCGCAGCACTAAAGCCACTTCGCCTTGCGCAGGCGGTAGAAGAGGTAGGCGTCGATGCCGACCATCAGGCCGGTCGCTATCGCGTAACCATAGCGCCACCCGAGTTCCGGCATGTGCTCGAAGTTCATGCCGTAGATGCCTGCGATCATCGTCGGCACCGCGACGAGCGCGCCATAGGCGGCCAGGCGCTTGACGGTCGCGTTCTCCTGCAGGCTGATCATCGAGAGATTGACGGCTATCGCCGTCGCGATCGTGTCGCGGATCGACTCGATGGTCTGGTTGAGGCGCTGGAGGTGGTCGGCGATGTCGCGGAAGTAGTCTTTCATCTCCGCGCAGATTTTCGGCGCCCGCGCGCCGTAGAGATTGTTGACGGCCTCAAGGAGCGGCGCGACCGCGTGGCGAAAATCGCCGAGTTTCTGCTTCAAGGCATAGAGCGCCTCGACATTCTCGCGCGGCGACATGCCGGCGAAGATACGGTCCTCGATGCCCTCGAGCTCGGTCTCCACCGCATCCAGCAGCGGGAAATACCGGTCCACGACCGCGTCAATCAGCGCGTACAGGACGTAACCGGAACCCAGTTTCAGCAGTTCCGGTTCGCTTTCGGTGCGCGCGCGCACGCCCTGAAAGCCTTTCTCGGCGTGGCTGCGGATAGTCAGGATGTAGTTCGGCCCCACGAAGACGTCCACCTCGCCGATGCGCAGGCCGCCATTCTCGGGCTCCAGCAGGTGGAGGACGACGAATAGCGAGTCGCCGTAATCCTCGATCTTCGGCCGCTGGTGACCGTTCTGTGCATCCTCGACCGCGAGCGGGTGCAGGTCGAACTCCGTCTGCATCTGCTCCAGCACTTGAGGGTCGCGCTCGAGAAGGGCAACCCACACGAAGCAACCGGGCATTGCCAGGTAGCGATGGATTTCCTGCGGCTGGATCTCCGCGAGGCGCTTGCCGTCCTGGTAGGCGACGCAGTTGATCAGCATGGGGGAGGATCAGCCCGTGTTGCGAAGCGCGCTTCCGTGCCTCAGGAAGTGATTCAGGCGGGACTCCCACTCGCGCATGAACTGCACGTAGTACTCGGCCGTGAACCCGGTAACGTAGATATCGCCCTCCGGGCCGAGGCTGGTGTGGCTGTAGGTAATCTCCGCCTCGCTGCCCGGCTTGGCGGGACGGACGCGGATCGTCACCTTGCAGGCGGTGACGCCGGGCGTGATCTTGATCATCTCGACGAAGCCGCGCGCCGGGTCGTGGCGCGTGATGAACCAGATCGAGTCGTGCACCTTGGCGTCGGTGATGAATACGCAATCCTGCTCCGCCAGGCCCGACTGCGTCAGGACCAGGACCGGGTTCCAGCCGTGGATCCATTCCGCCTCGCGCACCGGGCACAAGAGCGGGAACACCTTCGACACGGAGCCGTTGAGGCGCTGCTTGTACGTGTGCGTAACGCGATTGGGAGCGCGAATATTCATGCCGGCACCATCGCCACTCGGCGAAGCCGGCCCATGTTGCCCCCCGGCAGCCGCACGCGTCCAGTAGCGG
>DAIRVV010000242.1:0-3955 GCA_036802645.1 Steroidobacteraceae bacterium | reverse complement strand
CGGGGCTCGCGCTCTGGACGGAGCAGGGCGCGCTTGCATTGACGGACTGGGCGGGCGAGATCCTCGACCAGATGCAGGGCATCTGCGAGTTGCTCGATGCCGGCGAACCTTCGAAGCCTTACGCGGCGGCGCTCGCCTTCCAGCGCGCGAAGCTCGACGATTTCGCGGAGTTGCCTTCGGCGCGGCTCCTCGACGAGATGCGCCGACAGGGCATGTCCTTCTTCGAGGTCGCGCTGTGGATGTCGCAGATGCATCGCGACTACTTCCGCGAGCTCTATCCGCCGAATCCCGGAAGGCTCACGGAGCTGCGTGCCGTGGCCGCGCAATCGCTCGAAGAACAGCGGACGATCGAGGCGCGGGACAGGATGCCGTTCGCCGAGTTCGTGGCGCGCTATACTGCCGGGTCCTTGGTCTGAAGCAGGCGCCGTCCTTGAGCGGAGCGGACACCTCCTCGCTGACGGAACAGCTGCAACGGGGATTTCACGGATTGAGGTTCGATGGAGCGCTGGAATCGGCCTGGCGCCGGGACCAGTTCCACGAGCGGCTGCGTTACCTCCGAATCAATCTCGCGATTCTCGCGGCCATCAGCCTCACCGGAATGCAGGTGGATCGCGTGGTGACCCCGATGATCGGCCGGATCGTGCCTGATCTCGCGCGCATTGGCATCATATTGCCGCTGATGCTCGCCGGCTTCGCGATCACCTTCCTGCGCCGCGCCGACGTCTGGTATCCGCGCTACATCGCAGTCGCTATGACGGCGGCGCTCGCGGCCATGTCCTGGATCACCGTATCAGCCTGGCTCGAGGGCGAGCCGCGCCTGTTCGAGCGGATGCTGCTCGCGATCGTCGCGGTCTACTTCGTCCTGGGGCTCGGTTTCCGCGCGGCGATCGGCGTGAATGCGCTCGCCGTGGGCGCGTACGCGGTGATCGCGACGGTCAAGGGCATGCCCTCGATCGACCTGACGCACTATCTGATGGTGCTCGCAATCGCGAATGTGATCTGTGTCGCGGGCGCCTGGAACCTTGAGCACGCGCGCCGCACGGCGTAGCTGGAAGGCCAGCGGCTCGCCGAGACCGCGCTGCAGGACGGGCTCACCGGCATTCACAACCGGCGGCGCTTCGACGAACTCCTGCAACGCGTCTGGGCACAGTGCGTGCGCGAACGCAGGCCCCTCGCTCTGCTGCTCGCGGACATCGACAATTTCAAGCGCTACAACGATTTATATGGGCACCAGGCCGGCGACGAGGCGATGAAGGCCGTCGCCGGGGTGCTCGCGCGCTTTGCGCGCCGCCCACTCGATCTCGCTGCGCGCTACGGCGGCGAGGAGTTCGCGATCATCCTGTTCGACACGAAGCGCGAGCACGCGGAGCGAATCGGGGAGGAGATTCTCGAGGCCGTGCGCCAGCTCGCGATCAAGCACGCGGATTCAGGCGCGGCGCCCGTGCTCACGATCAGCATTGGCGTCGCCTGCGTCACCCCTGCGGCGCGCCGGAGCTGGACGGGCATCGTGCAGCTCGCGGACCAGGCGCTCTACGCCGCCAAGGACGGCGGCAGGAACCGCGTTGTCGCGCTCGAGCAGGAGTACGAGCACATGCAGACCGGCTACTTCCACCGCACGGGAGCGATGGAGCGCAGGCCGGGCGCAGGTCAGTAGATCGCGACCTCGCGGCGCCCGCTGGAATCCCGCGCCCCCCGGAACATTCCCTCGGAGTTGAACTCGAGCGAGAGGGCGCCTTGCCGGTCGACCACGATGACGCCGCCGTCGCCGCCGATCTCCTTCAGCTTGCCGTGGATCACGTCCTTCGCGGCTGCGGCGGCTGTGACGCCGGAGAGCCTGACGCGCGCGCAGATCTCGTGCGCGACCACCGCGCGGATGAAGTATTCGCCGCTGCCGGTCGCCGAGACCGCGCAGGTCGCGTTGTCGGCGTAAGTGCCGGCGCCGATGATCGGCGAATCGCCGATGCGGCCCCAGCGCTTGTTCGTCATACCGCCGGTGGAAGTGGCGGCCGCGAGGTTGCCCTTGCTGTCGCGGGCGACCGCGCCGACTGTCCCGAAGTAACCGATGACCTCTTCGACCGAGGCCGTGCGCTCGGCCTTCTGCGCGTCCTCGAGCTGCTTCCAGCGCCGCTCGGTGTAAAAGTAACTGCCGGGAACGAGCGTCACGCCCTGCTCGAGCGCGAACTCCTCGGCGCCTTCGCCGGAGAGCAGCACGTGCGGCGTGCGCTCCATCACCATGCGCGCGAGGTCGATGGGATTCCTGACGTGCCTGATGCCTGCGACCGCGCCCGCCTTCTGCGTCGCGCCGTCCATGATTGCGGCGTCGAGTTCGTTGACGCCCGCGTGGCTGAACACCGCGCCGTGGCCCGCATTGAAGTAGGGCGAGTCCTCGAGAATGCGGACCGCGGCGACCACCGCGTCGAGGCTTGCGCCGCCCTTTTCGAGCACCGCGTAACCCGCGTCGAGCGCGCGCCCGAGGTCCGCGCGGTAGGCGCGCTCATTTTCCTCGGACATCGAGGCGCGGCTGATCACGCCGGCGCCGCCGTGAATGGCGATCGAGATCATCGGTTCGTCTCCGTCGGCGGCGGCCGTGGGCATCGTTGCTGCGAGGCAGGCGCAGGCGGCAAGCCGGATAAAGGTGCGCATGGAGCTCCATTATCCGCGAATGGCCCTCGGCGGGGCGAGCCTGCCTGACGCGATTGCAGCAGGCGCCGGTACACGCGGGCTTATTCGGCTCGTGCGAGCTGCAGAGAAAGATTGCGCCGGATCTGCTGCTGGATTGCGGCCAGCTCGCTGCCTCCGATCTCCCGCCATCCCATCAGCCGGACGACCGCGGCATTCGCGGCGCGAAACACCAGCGCCTGCCCCAGGATGGTCGCGACTTCCAGGCGGACATCGGCGTCCGTGCCACGCAAGCGCTGCAGCAGACGGGTCAGCAGTCCCAGGACCCGGCCCATCAGCTTTTCGTAGAGCAGGGCGAACGCCGAAGTGGGTGCCTGCTGCTCGCGCAGGATCAGCTGCGCCCAGGCGACGGATTCGCGGCTCGTGAGCATTGCCGCCATGCCGTCGACGAAACGGAGCAGTGGCGGCAGGTAGCGCGCCTCGCGCCGACTCGGGTCGAGAGCGTCATCCGGCTCCGCCAGGACTTCCTCGATCGCCTCGATTGCCGCGCTCTGGCGCTGCAGGACCTGCGACGCGATATGCTCGAACACCGCGAGATAGAGGCCTTCCTTGCCGCCGAAGTGATAGCCGATCAACGCGAGATTGACGCCGGCCGTCTCGGCGATGGCGCGGGTACTGGCAGCATGGAAGCCGTCGCGCCCGAACACATCGAGTGCGGCGGCCACGAGCGCCTCGCGTGTTGCATCGCCACGGCTCGCCAGTTGGGACTTCATGGTCGCATTATATTAATCGGTCGATTGATTAATTCAAGTCAATGATGCATCCTGAGCGACACGCATGAACCGCGCACTGATTCTGTTGGCACTACCGGCGTTGCTGCTGACGGCTTGCGACGAGGGGCCGCCTCAGGCCCTCGGCACCCTGGAATTCGACCGGATTACGCTGCCGGCGCCGGTCGCGGAACGCATCATTTCGATCGAGGCGCGCGAGGGCGAGCAGGTCGCGGCCGGCGCACGCCTCCTGACGCTCGATAGCACGCGAACCCGTGCGCAGACCGAGGCCGCGCAGGCGGAGGCGCAGCGCCGGCGCGACTTCCTGGCTGAACTCAAAGCCGGCGCGCGCAGCGAAGTCATCGCGCAAGCCCGCGCCAATCTCGCCGCCGCGCGCGCGGACGCGCGCGACGCCAATGCCTATTACGAGCGCGTGCGCGAGCTCGTCGCGCAGAAACTGGTCGCGGCGGCGGACGTGGATCGCGCGCGTGCCGCGTCGAGCAGCGCGAGTGCCGTGGTGCGGCAGGCGGAGGCGGCGCTCGACGAGCTGCAGCATGGCACCCGCC
>DAIRVV010000241.1:0-3970 GCA_036802645.1 Steroidobacteraceae bacterium | reverse complement strand
AGCTGGATCGCCGAAATGCCGAGCCCGCCGATGCCGAATACGGCGACCGAATCGCCGCGCGCGATGCGCGCCTTGCGCAGCGCGTGCAGCGAGGTCGCCGAGGAACACATCATGACGGCGCCCTGCTCGAATGGGATTGCAGCCGGCAGGGGAAACGCGTTCCGCGCCGGCACGACGATGAACTCCGCGAAGCCGCCGTCGCGATGCTTGCCGATCATTTCGCCGCCGGCGCAGAACTGTTCCATGCCTTTCCTGCAGTAGTCACATTTTCCGCAGGTGACGAGGTAGTGCAGACAGACGCGGTCGGTCCCGCGATGTCCGGTGACGCCGGC
The DNA here is from genome assembly GCA_036802645.1 of Steroidobacteraceae bacterium. Lineage (GTDB taxonomy): Bacteria > Pseudomonadota > Gammaproteobacteria > Steroidobacterales > Steroidobacteraceae > SCUD01. The sequence goes on along the minus strand of DAIRVV010000241.1, from coordinate 3,638 downwards.
ACCGACGCCGGCGATGACCCCCGCGACCTCGTGCCCGAGCGTGCAGGGCTGGTGGGCGGCTGCGACTCCGGAACGGTAATGCGCATCCGAATGGCAGATGCCGGCCGCCATGACGCGCACGAGCACTTCGCCGGGACCCGGCGACGGCGCGTCAAGCAGCTCGTCGACCAGCGGCTTGCCGGCCGATGCCAGGCGAACGGCGCGGAATTTCTCCATGGGCGGATTGTAAAGCGACAAAGCGGGCGGGGCTCGCGCCGGGACGTTGCCGCATGTAAGCCGGTGGCAATGTCCCGTTCCTAGAATGGACTACGCGAAGGCAATGCAACCCTTTGGGCCGTCGCCGCATCAGTCATGGTGCCGGGTCAATGGGAAAAGGGGACAGACACCTTTTCCCGAAGGATCGAAGGAAAAGGTGTCTGTCCCCTTTTCCCATTGACCCGGCACCACGGGAGACACGCGTGAACCTGACCGAAAAATCGCTGAAGAGCCCGGTCGCCGTTGCCGTCGGCGTCGGCCTCGTCATCGTGCTCGGCCTGGTCGCGCTGATCCGCCTGCCGGTGCAGCTCTTCCCGGACATCGAAGAGCCGGTCATCACGGTCTTCACCAACTGGCGCGCAGCAGCGCCGACCGAAGTCGAATCGCAACTTATCGAGCCGCAGGAGCAGGCGCTGCGCGGCTTGCCGGGCCTGCAGGAAATTCAGTCCTTCGCGAACGCCGGCGGCGCGTTCATCAACCTCGAGTTCGCGGTCGGCACCGACATGGGCCGCACGCTGATCGAAGTCATCTCGCGCATGAATCAGCTGCCGCCGCTGCCGCGCGATGCGGACGCGCCCCGCATCTCCCTCGGCGAGAACGGCGGCAATGGTCCAAACGAGACGCTGTCCTGGTTCTTCGTGCAATTGAAGCCCGGGACGCCGGGGCCGGTCGAAAACTACCGGCGCGAAGTCGAAGACCTGATGCGCTCCCGGGTTGAGTCGATTCCGGGTGTCGGCACGATCAATGTCAATGCGGGCGCGCCCGACGAGCTTCGCATCGAGTTCGATCCGTATCGCGCGGCGGAGCTGGGCATCGCGATCCCGTCGATCGTAGACGTCGCGGGCAGCGCGGACGATGTTTCCGGCGGTTTTGCCGAGCTTGGCCGCCGCCAATACACGCTGCGATTCGCCGGCCGCTATCGGCCCGACGATCTCGGCGAACTGGTGCTCGACTGGCGGGACGGCCGCCCGGTCCGGCTCGCGGACGTCGCGACGATCTCGGTCGAGCGGGGCGACCGCAATTCGCTCGCGGTACAGAACAACAACCCGGCGATCGCGATCCAGATCCTCAAGGAATCCGGCGCGGACGTGCTCGCGACGCTCAATGCCGTCAAGGCGGAGATCGGCGAGTTGCGCGAGGGCCCGCTCGCCGAGATGGGCCTCGCGATCGAGCAGTCCTTCGATCCGTCGGTCTTCATCAACCAGGCGCTCGGCCTCGTCGGCGGCAACCTGGTGGCGGGCGTCATCCTCGCAATCGGCGTCCTGTGGCTCTTCCTGCGGCAGTTCCGCTCGACGCTGCTCGTCGGCGTCGCGATACCCGTGAGCGTGCTCGCGACCGTGCTCGTGATGATGGTGACGGGTCATTCGCTCAATGTCATCTCGATCGCCGGAATCGCCTTTGCGGTTGGCATGACGCTCGATGCGGCGACCATCGTGCTCGAGAGCATCCTTGCGGCGCGGGAACGCGGCCTTCCGCCGGCGCAGGCGGCCCTGGAGGGAGCATCGCGCGTCTGGCCCGCGCTGCTTGCCTCGACGCTGACCACGATCATCGTGTTCCTGCCCGTGATCTTCATGAACAACGTCGAGGGCCAGCTCTTCGCGGACCTCGCGCTGACGATCTCAGTCGCGATCGCCGTGTCGCTCGTCATGGCGATGACGGTGCTGCCGGTCGCCGCCGCGCGCTGGCTGCAGCCGACGGCCGCGACCCAGAAAGCGGCGGAATGGCCGCGGCGCCTCGGCGAGCGGATGGCGGCGCTGACCGACAGCTCGCGCCAGCGCAGGATCACGATCGCCTTGTGCCTGGTTGTGCCTGCGGTCCTGACCTGGGCGCTCCTGCCGCCAATCGACTACCTGCCGCCGGTCAAGCGCGATGCCATCGACGGCTTCTTCCAGTTCCCGCCCGGCATGAACGTGGACGCGATCGAGCAGGAAGTCGTGCAGCCCATGGTCAAGCGCCTCGCGCCCTACATGGCTGGCGAAAAAGAGCCACGGCTCAAGAACTACTACATCCTGATCTTTCCGGGCGGTGGCACGATCGGCGTGCGGCCGCTCGATCCGTCGAAGATCGACGAACTGGGCAAGATCGTCAACGAGGAGATCACGGTCGGATTCCCGGATCTCGAGGTCTTCGCGCAGCAAGGCAACCTGTTCGGCGGCTTCGGCGACGGGCGCAACATCGAGGTTCGGCTGCAGTCGGCCGACTTCGACGCGCTCCTGAAGACCGCCCGCCAGGCCGAGGACATCATCAAGGAAAAGATGCCGGGAGCGGAGGTGCGCTCCTTCCAGGACCTCGAGCTCGCCGAGCCGGAGCTGCGCCTCGTCCCCGACGACAGGCGGATCAGCGAGTCCGGATGGACGCGGGCGAACGTCGCGACGGTCGTGCGCGCGCTCGGCGACGGCATCTGGGTCGGCGAGCACTTCGACGGCGATCGGCGGCTCGACATGATCCTGCGCGCAAACGGCTGGGACAGCCCGGATGCACTCGCCGCCGTGCCGGTCGCGACACCGACCGGCGGCGTCGTCCAGCTCGGCGAGCTGGTGCGGATCGAGCCGACGGTCAGCTCAACAGGCCTGAGGCGCGTGGACGGCCGCCGCACGATCGGCATCAATGTCGTGGCACCGCCCGGCACTTCGTTGCAGCAGGCGATGCAGAAGCTCGAGTCGGACGTCGACCCCGCCATCCGGCCGCTGCTTCCGCCCGATGGTGGCATCCGCTATGCAGGCGACGCCGGCAGCCTCGAGACCGCGCTCGCCGACATGCGGATCAATATCGGCCTGGCGTTGCTTGTGTTGTTCCTGGTCATGGCGGCGCTGTTCCGCTCGGCGCGGGACAGCGCGCTCGTGATGCTGACGGTGCCGCTCGCGAGCCTCGGCGGCGTGCTCGGCATCAGGTTCCTGAACCTCTTCACGCCGCAGACGCTCGACATGCTGACGATGGTGGGATTCATCATCCTGCTCGGCGCGGCCGTCAACAACGCGATCCTGCTGGTCGAGAGCACGCGCTCGGCGGAGCGGACCGGCATGGATCGGCGGAGTGCGGTTCGTCACGCCCTGGAGCAGCGCACGCGGCCGATCTTCGCGACTTCGATCGGGCAGCTCGCGGGACTCCTGCCGATGATCATCGTCCCGGGGCCTGGCGCCGCGCTCTATCGCGGCCTCGCGACCGTCATCGCGGGCGGCATGCTCGTCAACACGGTATTCATGCTCGTGCTGCTGCCCGCGCTCCTGCGCCTCGGCGAGACTGCTTCCGAGGCGGAAGCAGCGGCGCAACCACTCGAAGAAGGTGCCCGATGATTTGCTTTACGCGTTCCATTGCATGGTGCGTGGCGACCGCCGCGCTGGCCGTCTCCTCCCTGGCGGCCAGCGCGGCCTGGGTGCAGGACC
>DAIRVV010000240.1:0-3971 GCA_036802645.1 Steroidobacteraceae bacterium | reverse complement strand
ATGGCCGCGCGACCGATCCCGTCCGGACGACGAGACGGTCGCCGCAGCGGCTCGGTTGATTGCCGAAGCCCGGCAGCCGGTAGTGATGGCAGGCGGCGGCTGCCTGGCCTCCGCCCGGAAGAATGAACTCCTTGAGCGGCGGCAGTCGCTCGTTGAACCGGTCGAGTGCCTGCTCGAGCGCAAGTACCTGCGCCGATTCAATCGCGCGATGGCCGGGAATGCAGAGCTCGCCGCCGAGGTCGAACAGCTCGTGTTGCACCGTGGTCAGGAGCTCGCGGACATCCAGAGGCAGCTCAGTTACGGCGAGGATCAGGCCGATTGCGCTGTTGCACTCGTCGACGCTGCCGTAGGCCTCGACGCGCGGACCGTCCTTGGGCACACGGCTGCCGTCGCCGAGGCCGGTCGTCCCGTCATCCCCGGTGCGGGTATAAATCTTCGAAAGCCGGTTTCCCATGCAGTGCCCTCAGCGGAACTCGTAGCGTAGCGCCGCGAAGAAGCTCTGGCCCATCGTATTGAATCCGCTCGCAAGCGTGTAGTCCTCGTCGAACAGGTTCTCCACTCGCGCGAGCAATGTAAAGCGCTCTGCGAAAGCCAGCTTTGCCGAGACATTGGCGAGCCAGTAGGCCGGGAGCTCAGTCTGCGCGGGGAAGCCGAAGTCCCGCCGCTCGCCTGCGTAGATGACGTCGAGCCCGATCTCGTGGTTGCCGATGCGGCGCAGGACGGCTGCCGTGAAGTTCTCGCGTGCCCGGCGCAGGAGGCGGGTGTCCGTCGTCCTGTCCCGGGGGTCCTGGAATGTCGCCGATGCGCTGGCCGCCCAGAGCTCACCGTCGTACTGCCAGCCGGCCTCGATCCCGTCGATGCGCGCCTCTGCGACATTGCGGTTCTCGCCATCGAAGGTGTCGGGGTCGATCACGACGAACTCGATCAACTGCTCGATGTCGTTGCGGAATGCCGCGAGCGACACGGTCTGCCTTTCGCCGATCGGCTGTCGATAGCGGAGTTCGAGGCTCTGCGACTCTTCCGCATCGAGGCCCGGATTTCCGCCGAAGCCATAGAGGTCCGTCGCATCCGGCGCCCGGAATCCCGTGCCCGCCGAGGCGGCCACGAGCGCGCCGTTCGGGAATTCAAATCCATATTCCGCATTCCAGGTCTGGTGGCCGCCAAAGGTCTCGTGATCGGTATACGCGGCGCCGAGGAGCAGGCGGTGCGGGCCGAATGCGGCCTGGTCCTGGACATAAACCTGGGTCGTCGTCGTGTCCGCGGCGTAGGGAGCACCGAAGGACTCGGCGTCGGCACTCTCTTCCTGCCACAACAGGCCCGCGGTGAGCGTCTGGCGTTCAGACAACACGATGTCGTTCTGCCAGTCGAGCGTGTTGCGCTTCGTGTCGAGGAAATCGGCCGACTGATTCTGCTCGAGATCGTCGATCGCATGCGCGGCGGTCAGTCGCGAGGTCCAGGCCTGCGCAGGCTCGAAATCCGCGGAGATCGCGAGGGCCGAGTTCTCGAAGTCCTGGTCCACCGGCGCGACGAAGAAATCCGAGTACTGCGAGGTGCCCGAAGCGTACCAGCCGCGAACGCCAAGCTCGACCGGACCCGCGCTAGCGCCCGCGGCGGCCGTGAATGACGTGTTCTCGTATCCACGATCGGTTGTATCGCCGGCTCGCGTCGGGAATCCGTTGCTCTCGAGCCGGGATGCCCCGAACGAGGCTCCGGCGTTCTCGCCACCGAATCCCGCGGAAAGACTCGCGCTTCGCGTGTCGAAACTGCCGAAACCCGCCTGGACACTGCCGCTGTCCCCGGCGCCTCGACGCGTGATCACGTTGATGACGCCGCCGATCGCATCCGAGCCGTAGAGCGTCGAGCGCGGGCCCTTGACGACCTCGACACGCTCGATGAACTCCGGCGCGATGTTCTGGATGGCCGCGGTCCCGATCGTTCCGGGATTGATGCGCAGGCCATCCATCAGCACGAGCACGTGATTCGATTCCGTGCCGCGCACGAAAATCGATGTCTGCTGTCCCGGACCGCCGAGTCGTGCGGCCTCGACACCCGGCAGGTAGCGAAGCGCATCGCCGAGATCCGAGGCGGGCTGTCGAAGCAGCGCATCGCCATCGATCAACTCGACGCTCGCAAGGACCTCCTTCGCGGGATTCTCGGTGCGCGTGGCGGTGACGATGACGGGTTCGAGGGCCTGGCCGGCTGCGACGACGGCGAAAAGGATCAGTGGGTTCATCCGTGCTCCTCCCGAGCAGTGAATCGATGGTTCACCGGTCGAGGCGGGCACGGAGAGGGAAGGGCGGCGAGCCCGCACCCCCGGTCGCCCGCCGCGACTGGCGCTTGCTGACGGGCCGGTTTCCGGACTCACGGCGTGTCCCGAGGGACTGGTCGCATCGCCTTCCCACCGGAGATTCCGGCAGTGGCTGCAGGCCTCGCCTGCGTGATGCGGCTTGCGCCGTTTACCGTTGCGGGGGCAGTGCCGGGATGGCGAGCAACTCGCGCACCGGCTTCCCGATTAGCCCGGGCTCACGCCCGGGTACCCGTCATCGCGAGTCATTCTGGGGAGACGGTCACGGGCGGTCAAGCCGCCGTTGACGAGCGGGTTCCCATCCCCTCAGTCTGCCCGGATGGCGAATTCAGAGAGACTCGACGCCGCGCTCGCGGCGGCCTCCGCCGCGTCGGAGCTGATACGCGCGAGTTATCGCGGTGCCATCAAGGCACGGACGAAGGCGGATGGATCTCCCGTGACCGATACCGACATCGCCGCGGAGCAGGCGATCCGCCGATTGGTCGCCGCGCGCTTTCCAGATGATGGATTCCTTGGCGAGGAATCCGCGGCGGAGCGCATGGATGCCGAGCACCTCTGGATTGTCGATCCGATCGACGGCACGAAGTCCTTCGTGCGCGGCTATCCGATGTTCTCGACCCAGATCGCCGTCATGCGCCGCGGCGAATTGCGAATCGGCGTTTCCTGCGCCCCGGCCTATGGCGAGACCGCCTGGGCGGAGCGCGGCGGAGGCGCCTGGATGGATGACGCGCCGCTGGCCGTGAGCCGGATCGCTTCGGTCGAGGAAGCGACCTTGTCGACCGGCAACCTGCGCTCGCTGGCGCTCGGGCCGCGCTGGCCCGCGCTCGGGCGCCTCGTCGCACGACTCGACCGTATCCGCGGGTTCGGCGATTTTCTGCACTACCACCTGCTCGCGGCCGGCAAGATCGAGGCCGTGATCGAGTCGGACATCCAGATCCTCGACATCGCGGCGCTCACGGTGATTGTCGAGGAGGCAGGCGGCCGGGTCACCGACCTCGAGGGTGCGCCGATCAGCCTGGATTCACGCAGCATCCTCGCTTCGAACGGCCTGCTGCATGACGCGCTCCTCGGTGCGTTGAACGACTAGCGCTCAGGCACTCACGAACACGCGCTGCCCGCGCCAGGCGAGCTCGCCCACCGGCACGTCATAGAGCTCCGAGAGATTGGTATCGGACAGGATCTTCGCGGCGTCGCCGAACTGCCAGCGGCCGTCGCCGAAGAGGAGGAGCGCACGATCGGCCGAACGCGCCGCGAGCGTCGCGTCGTGCAGAGCCGCGATGACGAGGCCGCCCGCGTCGGCGCGCGCCCGGAACAGGGCGAGCATCTCGTTGCGATGCCGCGGGTCGAGGTGATTCGTCGGCTCATCGAGCAGGCAGACCGCGGCGTCCTGTGCAATGAGCGTCGCGATGTCGAGCCGCCGCCGCTCGCCGCCCGATAGCGAATCGACCTGCCGCTCCGTCAATGCGTCAAGCCCTACCGCGGCCAATGCCGATCGCGCACAGGCAATATCATTCGCGTCTTCCATCTGCCAGAACGGCAGGTGGGGATGGCGGCCGATCAGCGCGGTCTCGAAAACGGTGGATGGAAACGGATCCTCGGTCAGCTGCGGCAGCAGCGCCAGCCGGCGCGCACGCGCGCGCCCCGGCCATTCCGCGAGGTCACGCCC
>DAIRVV010000239.1:0-3992 GCA_036802645.1 Steroidobacteraceae bacterium | reverse complement strand
CACTTTTTCCTTTGGTCCTTCGGGAAAAAGTGTCTGTCCCCTTTAGAAGCGACCCTGCACCGCCTCAAGCGAAGATCGCCGGCCGGTCCAGCAGCATGGCAGTCGTTCCGCCCACCACCACGACGACCACCGCGGTAAACAATACGGCGGTGAATAACTCGCCGAAGGCCGCGCGGAACGAGTCGAACCTGCTCTTCTTGCCCATGACTTTCTCCTGCACTCGATGTATTTGAAACCGTCGATGGAGATGATGGCGATCCGGGTGCAATAGAACTGTCACGCAGTTGACACAAAGCGCATACCCGCGTTCTAGTGGCGGTTCCGATGCTTCCCGCCCCCCTCAGACTCGCCGCATTGACGCTGATCCTTTGCTGCGTCCGGACGCCAGAGGCCCACGCCCAGTACGATGTCGAATCGGAAGACCGCGTGTGGCTCCGCGCCCTGCTCGACCTCCGCCTTGCGCGCGGCGGCGCGGCCCCGAGCTGGACCGATTCCGGACCGGGCAAGACTCGCTATGGCGGACGATTCACGGATTCAGGCACCGAGCGCGTCACGCGTTTTGACCTGGCCGAATTCGCGCTCGAGGCCGGCGCGAGCTTGCCCGGTGGGCTCCGGGCGCAGATGCAGCTCAACGTGCAGCCCGACATCGCCGGCGACTACAACCCCTGGATCGTCGAAGCGCTCATCCGCAAGGAATGGGGTGAGCACGAAGGCGGATGGAGCCTACAGAGCGGCGTGATGACGATCCCCTTCTCGCTGGAGCACAACGGCGCCGCGTGGTTGCCCGAGAACACGATCTCGGCGTCTGCGCTCAACAGCTGGCTCTGGGAAGAGTTCAGCGTCGCGGGCGTCGAAGCCGAGTGGTGGCTTGAGACTGAGAACGGCTTGCGGCTCGGCATGCTGGGCGGCGCCGGTTACGGACCGGACCTGTTCGGGCGGCTGCTCGCGCTTCGAGGCTGGGCGATTGGCGACGGCGTCGGCGGCGTGAACGGCGATCTGCCGCTGCCGAACGGGACCCGCACCGACATCTTCGACGAACGCGATGACCGGCCCGCGGCCTACACCTGGATCACGATCGGCGACGCGAAGGAGCGCGCCGCGCTGAAATTCGGCTACCTGGACAACATGGGCGACCAGGGCGAGACCGGCGTCTGGCACACGCGGATCGCCACGGTCGGCGCGACGCTTCGCCCGCATCCGAGCGTCGACGTCGTCGTCCAGTACCTCGACGGGAAGGCGCGGGTGCGCGAGCCGGCAAACGACAGCGACCTCAGCGCGTTCTATGCGCTCGTGTCCTATCGTTACCGGGATCATCGCTTCAGCCTGCGCTACGACGACTTTCGCGTGGAGGACGTCGACGGGGGCAATCCGACCAGCGAGAGCGGCGACGGCGTGACGGCCGCCTATTTTTTCCAGTGGGGCCTGCGCCACCGGGTCGGCTTCGAGCACATCTGGCTCGACAGCCGGCGCCCCGCCGACGCTCCGGTCGGGCTTTCCTCGGACGGCTGGCAGATCAGCTATCGTTTCCGCTACTGACCAGGGGCCAACCGTGATCGAGAACCGGCATCGTCGCGCTTCCGTCCCGACGCTCGCGTTTCTCGCACTCATATCCATGGGTGCGGACGCGGCGACGGTTTCCGGGCGCGTCGCCGGACCCGACGGCAAGGGCATTCCGCATGCCGTTGTATTCGTGCAAGCGCCCGCTCTGCCGCTAGGCTCCGCCGAGTTGCACCTGGCCGAGATGAACCAGATCAACAAGACCTTCGTGCCGGCGGTGCTGCCGATCCTGGCCGGGACCCGCGTTCACTTCCCCAACAAAGACCAGATACATCATCACGTGTATTCGTTCTCGCGCACCAAGACCTTCGAGCTGCCGCTCTATCGCGGCGAGGACGCGAAACCCGTGCTGTTCGACAAGCCGGGCGTCGTGAAGCTCGGCTGCAATATCCACGACTGGATGTCGGCCGTCATCCTCGTGCTGCCGACGCCGCACTTCGCGACGACGGATGACGATGGCCGGTATGCGCTGCGCGGCATGCCGTCCGGTGAATACACGGTCACTGCATGGCACGCGCAGAGCCGTGAGAAGACCGACGACCTGGCCCGATCCCTGCGCGTTGCCGGATCCGACGTCGCCGCGGACTTCCGGATCACGCTCGGCGAACGGCAGAGCCGCCCGGCGCAGCACGGAGCCCGGACCGATCCATGAGCCGGTGGGCGCGTAGCCGGCTGCGCACCCGCATCTTCATCGCCTTTTCGGTGCTGCTGCTCGCCGTGCTCATTGCGACGCTCGGCTTTACGCAATGGGTCGTCAGCCGCGAGGCCGAGCGGGCGCTCCGTCACGAGCTCGAGACCACGGGCGAAGTATTCGAGCGGCTGATGCGCGAGCGCGCGACGCGCCTCAAGTCGAATTCGGAGCTGCTCACGAGGGACTTCGCGCTGAAGCGCGTCCTCGCCACCTACTTCGACGAGGAGACCTACGATCCGGCGACGCTGGAATCGGCCGCCCTCTCCTATCGGGGACGGATTGTCGCCGATCTGCTCTGGATCGCAGACGACGCGGGGACACTGCTCGTGAGCCTGCCCGCCGCGCCGCAGGCGGGTCGCGACATGTCGAGCTTCCCGTCGCTGAAAGACGCGCTCGACACGGGGGCCAGCAGCTCGGGCCTGGCCGCGGTCGACGGCACGCTGTACCAGCTCGTCGTCGTGCCCGTGTTCGCGCCCGACGTGATCGGTTATCTCGTGCTCGGCCAGGCGGTCGACGACGGCTTCGCCGCACAGCTCAGGGAGGCCACGGGCACGCATGTCTCCTTCCTGACAGCGGACCGCGTGTTCGCGTCATCCTGGCCGCAACGCACTCGCCAACTGCTACTGCCCTCGGTCAGGCCGCGGACGGCATTGCTCGCGCAGCAGAACGCCAGGCAGGCGCATCTGCTCACATTGGCGGGCGAGCGCTTCCTGTCGCTGATCGTGCCAGTCGCGGCGAGCCTGCCGCAACCGCTGGTCGCCCTGGTGCAGGGCTCATACGACCAGGCACTCGCGCCATTGCGGTCGTTGCAGTGGCGAATCGCCGCGATCGGCGCGGCGGCGCTCCTGCTCGCGCTCCTGATCGGCATCGTCATAGCGCGCGGCATTACATCTCCCTTGCAGGCGCTCGTCGCGGGAACGAAGGAGGTCGTGCGCGGAAACCTGCGATACCGGTCGAAGATCGAGCGTGAGGACGAAATCGGCTTCCTCGCCCGGTCATTCAACGACATGGTGAGCGGCCTCGAGGAGCGCGAGCACATCAAGAACACCTTTGGCCGCTTCGTCTCGCGCGACGTCGCGGCCGCCGTGTTGAGCGGCAATGTCCCGCTCGAAGGCGAACATCGCGACGTCAGTATCCTGTTCCAGGACATCCGCGGCTTCACGCGCCTGAGCGAAAGCCTGGATCCTGCGGCGCTGCTCAGGCTCCTCAACCAGCTCTTCACCGAAGTGGTCGCCGCAGTCGAGGCCGAGGGCGGCGTCGTCAAGCAGTTCACCGGCGACGGCGTCATGGCCCTCTTCGGCGCCCCGCTGTCGCACCCTGACCAGCCCGAGCGCGCGGTACGCGCCGCGCTCGATATCGTCGGCCGGCTCGCAGTATTGAACGCTCGCCTTCGCGAGCGGGGCGTCGCGCCGCTAGAGATCGGCGTTGGTATCGACAGCGGCGAAGTGGTCGCGGGGCTCATCGGCCCGGACAGCCGCGTGGAATACGGCGTCGTCGGCGACCCGGTCAATCTTGCCAATCGCGTCGAGTCGCTCACCAAGGAAATGCGCGCGACCGTCCTGGTGTCGAAGGGAATCGCGGACCGGCTGGGACCCCAGTTCATTCGCGGCCGGGAGGCGACGCTTCCGGTGAAAGGCCGGCAGGAGCAGGTCGAGGTCGTCGAAATGCTCGCCTATCGGCCGTGATGGCGCCGGGTCGCTGCTAAAGGGGACAGACACTTTTTCCTTTGGTCCTTCGGGAAAAA
>DAIRVV010000238.1:0-3993 GCA_036802645.1 Steroidobacteraceae bacterium | reverse complement strand
CGTCGATGAATACGATGCAGGGCGCGTGCTTCTTGGCCTGCTCGAACATGTCGCGGACGCGCGAGGCGCCGACGCCGACGAACATCTCGACGAAGTCAGAGCCGGAGATGGTGAAGAACGGGACCTTGGCCTCGCCCGCGATGGCGCGCGCGAGCAGCGTCTTGCCGGTGCCGGGGCTGCCGACCATCAGCACGCCTTTCGGGATCTTGCCGCCGAGCTTCTGGAACTTGGAAGGATCCTTCAGGAAGTCGACGATCTCCGAGACTTCCTCCTTGGCCTCGTCGACGCCCGCGACGTCCGCGAATGTGACATTGACCTGGTCCTCGGAGAGAAGTCGCGCTCGGCTCTTGCCGAACGACATCGCGCCGCGGCCACCCGCGCCGCCCTGCATCTGGCGCATGAAGTAGATCCAGACGCCAATCAGGAGCAGGATCGGGAACGAAGAGATGAAGAGCTGCAGCAGGAAACCCTGGCGCTCGGGTGGCTCGGCGCTGAACTTGACCCGCTGCTTGTCGAGCAGGGAGATCAGTCCGGTATTGTCGGTTTCGGGGTTGAGGGTAACGTACGGACCGCCGCTCGACCGCTTGCCTTCGATCTTTTCGCCCCGGAATGTCGCGGTCTCGATCCCGCCACTCCTCACCTCCGTGAGGAACTGGGAGTAGTCAATTCTTTCGGGATCGGGCGCGCGCTGGCCGAAATTCGAGAAGACCGCGAGCAGGACGATCGCGATGACGACCCACAGGACGATATTTCTGGTCAGATCGTTCAATCTCGAGCTCCTGACAGCGCGTCAAATGCTGGCCGTACAAAGACTTGGACCACGGCCTTAGAGCGCTAGTTTCACCTTACACCGGCCGGGGGCCCCTCGCCAGCAAATAGGTCTCGGAACTGCGCTGCCTGGACGCCTTGGGCTTGCGCATGCGGACCCCCTTGAATGCGCGCCGGGCCTCCGCAAGCAGCTCCTGGAATCCTGCGCCCTGGAACACTTTCATGAGCAGCACGCCCTCGGACCCAAGCACCCGACGCGAGAAGTCGAGCGCCAACGACTCGAGATCCGCTGCCCGCGCCTGGTCGACGACGTCCACCCCGGTGATGTTGGGGGCCATGTCCGACATCACAAGGTCGACGCGGCGCGGGCCGAGCTCCGCGAGCAGCGCGTCGAGGGCCGCCTGTTCGCGGAAGTCTCCCTGCAGGAAAGTGACGCCGGCAATCGCATCCATGGGGAGCAGGTCGAGCGCGTACACGCGGCCGTTTCCGGCCAGGCGGCGGGCGGCGTACTGGCTCCAGCCACCCGGCGCGGCGCCGAGGTCGACGATCACGGCGCCCGGGAAAATCAGCTTCTCGGCGCCGTCGATCTCTTCGAGCTTGAATGCGGCGCGGGAGCGCAATCCCGAATCCTTCGCCCGCCGGACGTACGGATCCGAAAAGTGCTCGTCGAGCCACCGGCCACTGGACTTGCTGCGCCGACCCATCAATGCCCCTGACTGACGCCGCCTATAATGCGACGATGGCTCTCACCGAGAGGCAGAAAAAACACCTCCGGCGTCTCGGTCACGAACTGCATCCGATCGTTATCGTCGGGCAGCGCGGACTCACGTCGAGTGTCGCGGAAGAACTGGGCCGGGCGCTCGAGCACCACGAGCTCGTCAAGCTGCGCGCCCGCGTCGGCGGCCGCGAAGACCGGGACGCGATCCTCGCGGAGCTTGCGCGCCTCACCGCATCCGAGTTCGTCTATCGCATCGGGAACGTCGGTCTTTTCTACAAGAGAAACAATAAGCTACAGAAGATACTTCTTCCGGATTCCTGACTCAGGAAAAGCGCACGTTCAATACTTCGAAGCTGCGGATGCCGCTAGGCGCCGCGACTTCGACCTCGTCGCCCGCCGATCGGCCGATGAGTGCCCGCGCGATCGGCGAGTTGATCGACAAGAGGCCCTGGCGGATGTCAGCCTCGTCGTCGCCGACGATCTGGTAGCTGACTTGCGGCCCGCCGTCGACCGGCGCGAGTTCGACGGTCGCGCCGAATACGACCTTGCCGGTTGCCGGCAACGAGGCCGGGTCGATGACCTGCGCATCAGCGAGGCGCTTCTCGATTTCCTTGATGCGTCCCTCGATAAAGCCCTGCTGCTCGCGCGCGGCATGGTACTCGGCGTTCTCCGACAGGTCGCCATGCGATCGCGCTTCCGCGATCGCGCGGATGATCGCGGGCCTGTCCTCGGACTTCAGCTTGCGCAGCTCGGCACGGAGTTTTTCCGCACCGCGCAGCGTGATCGGCGCCCTCATGCGGCACCTGGTGTCACGACACTAGCTCGCGGTGCAGGTCCTGCAGACGGTTGACGTCGTGGTCATCGAGGTGATCGAGGGCGTCGCAGGTCGCGTGCGCCGCCGCGACGGTCGTGTAGTACGTCACCTTCCGCAGTTCCGCCTCGCGGCGAATCGAGTGCGACTCCCGGATTGCGCGCTTGCCTTCGGTCGTGTTGATGATCAGGTCGATTTCGTCGTTCTTGATCATGTCGACGATGTGCGGCCGCCCCTCCCGCACCTTGAGTGCGCGCCGGCACGAGACACCCGCCACTTCGAGCGCAGCCTGGGTGCCTTTCGTCGCGATGATTTCGAAGCCACGCCCGGCGAGCCGCCTCGCGATTGTGATCGCGCCTTCCTTGTCCCGGTCCCGCACCGACACCAGGCAAACGCCGCGCGTCGGAAGCCGGACGCCGCTCGCCGCCTGGGATTTCGCATAGGCCTCGCCAAATGTCCGGCCCGTCCCCATGACCTCGCCGGTCGATTTCATCTCGGGGCCCAGGATCGGATCGGAGTCGGGGAACTTGCCGAACGGGAAGACCGCTTCCTTCACCGAGAAATACGGCGGCACACGCTCGACGGTCGCGTCGAGATCGGCGAGCTTGCGTCCCGCCATGACACGCGCCGCGATCTTCGCGAGCGGACGCCCGGTCGCCTTCGAAACGAAGGGCACGGTGCGCGAAGCCCGGGGATTGACTTCGAGCACATAGACGATGCCATTCTGGATCGCGAACTGGACGTTCATCAGGCCGATGACGTTCAGTGCCTGCGCCATCTTGCGGGTCTGTTCGCGGAGCTCATCCTGGATTTCCGCGGAGAGCGTCGCCGGCGGCAGCGAGCAGCTCGAATCCCCGGAATGGACACCGGCCTGCTCGACGTGCTCCATGATCCCGCCGATCAGCACGTCCTGACCGTCACAGACCGCATCGACATCGACCTCGATCGCAAGGTCGAGGAAGCGGTCGAGCAGCACGGGGCTCTCATTCGAGACCTTCACGGCCTCGCGCATGTACTGGCGGAGATCCTCCTCCTCGTAGACGATTTCCATGGCCCTGCCGCCGAGTACGTAGGACGGGCGCACGATCAGCGGAAATCCGACGTCGCGCGCAAGTTCGATGGCGCGCTCCTCGTCCCTCGCGGTCGCATTCGCAGGCTGCCGGAGGCCGATCTTCGTGAGCAGCTGCTGGAAACGCTCCCGGTCCTCGGCCACGTCGATCGAGTCCGGGCTCGTGCCGATGATCGGCGCACCGGCCGCGGCGAGTTGCCGGGCAAGCTTGAGCGGCGTCTGGCCGCCGAACTGCACGATCACCCCCTGCGGCTTCTCGCGGCTGATGACCTCCATGACGTCCTCGAACGTGAGCGGCTCGAAGTAGAGCCGATCGGATACGTCAAAGTCGGTCGAAACGGTTTCGGGATTGCAGTTGACCATGATGGTCTCGTAGCCGTCCTCGCGAAGCGCGAGCGCGGCGTGCACGCAGCAATAGTCGAACTCGATGCCCTGCCCGATCCGGTTCGGCCCGCCACCCAGGATCATGATCTTCGGCCGCGGCGTCGGGTCCGACTCGCATTCCTGGTCGTAACTCGAATAGAGATAGGCCGTCGAGGTCGCGAATTCTGCGGCGCAGGTGTCGACACGCTTGTAGACGGGGTGCACGCCGCAGGCGAGCCGGCGCGCGCGCACGCGCGTCTCGGG
>DAIRVV010000237.1:0-3994 GCA_036802645.1 Steroidobacteraceae bacterium | reverse complement strand
AGCACGGCGACAGCCTCGGGCTCCGTGAACGACGTCAGGTAGTAGAAATCGCTGTCGGGCCGATAGTTGTACTCGACGTCATTGTTGCGGGTACGAACCGGGGCCGCGGGCAGGATTGCAATGGCTTCCTTGCCCATCAGGCGCATGAGCTGGCGCCTGCGCTTGGCGAACTCATCCCGGCGCATGCGCCCTCGCTCGTTCGAGCTCATCGAACGTCAGCTGCGCCCCCGCGCGCACGAACTCAAAGAGCTCCGCGAAGTCGCCCTCGCCGGCATCGGTATTGCGGTCCCGCTCCAGCTCGACCCGTGCGATATCCGCGAGGTCGCGCAGGTACTCACCGACGTCGCCCGCCTTCTCGATCGCCTGTCTGGACGAACCCGTACCGATGCCATAGAGAAACCCGCTGCACCAGGCGGCAAGCGACGAGACCCGATCCCGCAGCGGCGCGTTGTCGGCCGGCAGGAGCGGCGCAAATTCGAATTCCGGCGAGCGCAAGGACTCGAGTGTCTGTGCCGGAAGTCCCCGAAACGCGTCGTCCGGCGCCACCACCGTGACCTCGGTACCCGCATCGGCGGCGAGGTCTGCGATCCATTGCCCCGCGTCATAATCCTCGCGTGTGCAGAGAGCGCCGCAAAGCCAGCCATGGGCCTCAGCCGCGTCGACTGTCAAATTCATCTGCTCGAGGGCGCCCTGCAACTCCCCATGCGTCATCCCGCGAACGGTAGCAGTAAACAGCGCGTCGTGGCAGCATAGTGGCGCCATGGATGAGACCAGCAAATCCGGCCTCGATCGCGAGTTCAAGCGGCTTGAACGCCGCCTCGATGAGCTGGTCGGCGTGGTCGCCCAGCTCAAGGAAGAGAACCGCGCATTGCGCCAGCGGCAGGACACGCTCTCCGCCGAGCGGGCGACGCTGATGCAGAAGAACGAGCAGGTGCGCGCGCGGGTCGAGGCGATGATCGGCCGGCTGAAGGCCATGGAGAGCGGCGCATGAACAGCGATCCAACCCGGGTGAGTGTGCGCATCCTCGAAAAGGAATACCACGTCACCTGTCCGGTCGAAGAGCGCCCCGCGCTGCTCGATTCGGCGGAATACCTGAATCGCAGGATGCGGGAGATCCGGGACAGCGGAAAGGTGATCGGTCTCGACCGCATCGCCGTGATGGCGGCCCTTAATATCGTCAACGAGCTGCTGCAGGTGCGCGGCCATGACGAGGGGGTCGAAACCGACCTGGCCGCGCGGATCAAGGTCATGCGCGAGCGCGTGGAATCCGCGCTGACGCGCAACCAGTCGCTGGGGAATTGAATGAATGGCTACTCGCGCCTTTGCGCGAGCGCCGACAGTTTGGCGCCGCCTGCGGTGTTCGATTCGGGTCTGGAAACCTCTCGACCCTAATGTGAAAAACCCAGGGGCCTGGCTTAGCGGCAGCATTGTGCAGGTCCGCCTCGTAGCGGAAAGCCTTAAGTGCCACGGCCTGCTCCACCTGTTGCTCCGGTTCGAGAGCAACGACCCGGCACGGCACATGCGGGTGGCGCCTCTCGATTTCGCCCGATGAAGTACTGGCTGATGAAATCGGAGCCCGACACGTTCGGCATCGAGCACCTGGCCCGATCGCCGGGACGAAAGGCCGGTTGGGACGGCGTCCGCAACTATCAGGCGCGGAACATGTTGCGCGACGAGTTCTCGGTCGGCGACCGGGCATTCTTCCATCATTCGAGCTGCGAAACGCCCGGTATATACGGGACGATGGAGATCGTTCGCGCCGGCCATCCCGATCCAACCGCATTCATCCGCAAGCACAAGCATTACGACGCCGGCAGTGATCCATCCAACCCGCGCTGGTACCAGGTCGAAGTGAAACTGCTGCGTAAGTTCGCGCATCCGGTGACACTCGAGATGCTGCGCGAGCACGTCGATGGACCACTGCGCGATCTCATCGTGTTGCGTCGAGGCAATCGGCTTTCAGTCATGCCCGTCACCGCCGATGAATGGAAATTTATTCATCGACTCGCACAAGAAGAAGTGACGAAGTGAAGTGATCGACGCGCGATGTGCATACGCCTTGCTTGCAATCCCGTCAACCATGTATATACTCCGACCTCGGATTAACACCGACATGGAGATCCAACATGGCGACCAAGAAGAAGGCAAAGAAGAAGGCTTCCAAAAAGAAGTAAGCTCTTTGCCTGATGGATCGGTGGTTGGCTGATCGAGAGATTGCCAACCGCCGGTTCAGCAAGAGATGAGACTGTGCCCGCGCAAGCGGGCACAGTTTTTTCCGGAGCCGGAGAATGAACGCCGACGCGAAGAAGAAAGCCGCCGCGACTGCCGCACTCGAGTATGTCGAGGAAGGCATGACGGTCGGGGTGGGCACGGGATCGACAGTCAATCATTTCATCACGGCGCTGAAGGGCCTGAAAAACCGGATCGCCGGCGCCGTCTCCTCCTCGGAAGGGAGCACGCGACTCCTGAGAGAGGCCGGAATCGAGGTCCTTTCGCTCAATGACACGGGCGACCTCTCGCTCTATGTGGATGGGGCCGATGAAGCGACCCGCCACCTCGCACTGATCAAGGGCGGCGGCGGCGCCCTGACCCGGGAAAAGATCGTGGCGGCCGCCAGCCGACGCTTCGTCTGCATCGTCGACGATTCCAAGCTCGTCGATGTGCTCGGCCGCTTCCCGCTCCCCGTCGAAGTCATTCCGATGGCCCGTTCCCTGGTTGCGCGGAAGCTGGCCGGCCTCGGCGGACAGCCGGTCCTGCGGCAGGGCTTCAGGACCGACAACGGCAACGAGATCCTCGATGTGCATAACCTCAGGGTCAGCGACCCCGCGAAGCTCGAGGCAGAGATCGGGCTGCTGGTGGGTGTCGTCGAAGTCGGGCTGTTCGCGCGGCGAGGGGCGGACGTGCTGCTGGTCGCGGGTGATGGTGGCGTCACGTCACTGAAGCGCTAGCCGGCGGCGCAGCGCGCGCCATTTTCCTGCCAGCACTGCGACTACGCCCACGCCCGAGACTGCCCCCGCAGCCGTCAACGCCACGGTCGTCATGCACACGGGGCACATGGTCGCCTGGCCTCTCAGTACTCGTCGTGGAGCCGCCACCAGATACCCGATTCGTTTCGCCCCTTCGGTGCGCGGTCCAGCCACTGATACATGGCCCAGGGACCGTCGAGCCCGCGCGCATAGGCGGAATAGGTGTGGTAGATGACGCCGTCCTCGAGCGCGAAGGCGCTCAAGCCCGGCCTATCGCGCGTGTAAGTCGCAACGTCCGTTCCGGTCATGGACGCGATCTGCGCGACGGGCCCTTCCTCAGGCTCGCCAATCGCCTCCTCGCGCCGATAGTTGTACTCGATGCCACCCTTGCGCTGCTGCTCCTCGGTGAACCAGACGTTGAAGTCGGAGTTGAAGTCGCCGCCATGCGAGGACGCCCACGGAAAGGTCCATTCCATCCGCCGCCTGAAAGCCTGAAGCTTAGCGAGCGGCGCACGCGACACCGCCGTGAACGCAACGTCGTGGTTCAGGAGGTGCACATAGATGCCGTTGAACCCGTCCGCAATTGACGAACACGACGGACAGCCCGCCTTGTAGTCAGGCCCGAACATGAAGTGGTAGACCAGTAGCTGCGAGCGCCCCCGGAACAGGTCCGCGAGCGAAGCCTTCCCGGCGTCAGTATCGAATTGATACGCCTTGTTGACGGTCACCCACGGCAGCGCCTGCCGCTGCCGCGCCAGCTCATCGCTCTGCCGCGTGAGCTCCTTCTCGGCCTCGAGCAGCCTGAGCCGCTCCGCCAGCCATTCGCTGCGTGTCCCGGTCCTGTGCTTCGTCATCGCCTGTCTCCTTGCGCTTTGGCTTCATCGTTCGTTCCGGTGGGTCACAATCTAATGCCGGGGATCCGCATGGCGGGAGTGACAAACGTGACGGGATTCAGATGGACTCGCTGATCACCGCCGCGGCGCGTGCGCTCGCAGCGGGCGACCCGCTCGGCGCGTTGAAACGCATCG
>DAIRVV010000236.1:0-4013 GCA_036802645.1 Steroidobacteraceae bacterium | reverse complement strand
ATCCGCCTGCGGGTGAGGCGCCAGCCACTCGGCCGCCGCCCGCGGAAACTCCGCCCGGCGATGAGCCTCCTGCCGGCAAGCCGCCTGTGGAAGAACCGCCGGTGGAGAAACCGCCAGTTGACGAACCGCCGGCGGATGAGCCGGAGGAGCCGGCGCCGCCGGCCGGTGAATAGCCGCCCTCAGGACTCGGGGTCTGAAGGCTTCGGCTTCGGTGTCGCCGCGGCGCCGTCGGCAGTCTTTGTAGCCGGTGGTGCGCTCGTCTCCGGATCGTGTTCCTCGTACCACTCGCTCGTGAATGTCACGCCCGCCGTCGAAACCGGCTTGCCCTCGGAGAAGCGCGGGCTGTAGATCGCCTTCGACACTGCGCGCCGCGACTGGGAAAGTTGCGATTCGTCCATGGTGGTGGACACGACCGTGACTTCCTCGGGCACACCGACGTCCGAAACCACGAAGCTGAAGACGGTCTTCCGGATGACGTACTGCCCGGACAGTGTGTTGAGCCCGCGGCTCGCCGAGACCGGCGGGCGATAGAACACCATCCTCGGCGCCTTCATGGGATTGCCCGCGAGCGGATCCTCTGCGGCCCGGGCGTCGAAGATGGACGCGGCCTCCGCGTAATAGGGCATCGAGATCGTCGGTCGCGACGTGGCCTGGAACCAGTCGCCGAGCTCGATCAGTGTCTCGGTCAGGAGTTCCTTGGGCGGGTCCGGTGTCGAGCGCAGCAGTTCGAGCGCGGTCTGCGCGGCCTTGAGCCCGGTGCGGTCGGCCGCCGGCGGCGGCACGCGCGACTCGCGATAGACCTTGCCGACAATTTCCCCGGTCACCTCGTCGCGCGCCGGCTGCTGGCTTTCGAGCGTCTCCGGGTCCATCGTGTACTGGAGCCGGTGCGTGCGCGCGATTCCGACCAGCGCCTTCACCGCCGGCGCGTTGTAACCGCTCTCCTTCATCGCGACGTCGCGTGCGCGCATGTACATCATCCGGGCGGCGATGAATTCGCGGAGCCCCTCGTAGAAGCCGGCGAGCTCGAGCAGCGGCGGGAGCGTGCGCTCATCGCCGTAGCCATAGTTCTGCTCCGCGATCTTGAGCGCGTACATGTGCTCTTTCTCGGAACCGCCGAAGTCGTTGATCGCGTAGCGGCTGTCCGCGGCCTGCTGGATGAGCGGGAGCTGCTGCAGGTTGAAGAGTCCGTCCGCGCGCCGGCTCACCGCGAGCGCGCGGCTGAACAATTCCGCCGCGACCTCGTGCTTGTCCTGTGCCGCATAGACCGCGCCGAGCCCGGCGAGCGGCACGACGAGACGCCGCGATGAAATGCCCTGTGTCGCTTCGAGCAGCTCGAGCGATTGCCGATAGCTCACTTCGGCGCCGGTGTAGTCGGCGAGCTGGTACTGCGTGGCGCCGAGGTTGTTGAAGGCGATTGGCAGCTCGTGGTCGCGCTCGGGGTCCCGCTCGGAAAGCTCGACCACGCGCTTCGCGTAGGGCAGGGCCTCGTCGAAGCGTGCGGTTTCATAGAGTTCCCGGAACTGCTCGTAAGCCTCCATGCGCGGATCCTGCGCGAGGATCTTGAGCTGCTGGCGCGGTGCCGCGGGCTTTGTGGGGCCTTGCGGCGCGGTCGCCTCCGGAATCGGCGCCGGCTGGCTGGAAATCCCGCTGCGAGGGGCCTCTGGCGAAACCGGTGTCGTGTCCGGTGGCGCGGCGGGTGCGGCGGCCTCGTCGGCCGGTGACTTCGCAGGCGTGCTGGCCGGTGGTTTCGCCGGCGTCTCGGTCACTGGATCGGGGAGCGGCCCGGCAGGCGGCGTTGCTGCCTCATCCTCGGCCGTCGGTGTCGGCGGAGGTGCCGGCGGCTCGGATTGCCCGCCCACGGCTGTCGCGGCAGTCAACAGAAGGACGATGAACGCGGGAGTCATGCTGTGACGATAGACCACCCCCGGGGGGTAGTGTTCCCGGTCGCGTGCGCGGACGAATGGGCGGAACCCAGCCCGCCCCTTCATCCGGCGCGTTCGCGCTCGAAGACCGCGATCAGTCCACCCGCGCAGAGGGCGAGCAAGGGATCTGTGATCTCGGCTGTCTGACCCGGCAGCCAGGTCTGCAGCAGCTCGACTGCGAACACTGCACCGGCACCGAGTGCCGTCGCCGCAAGCACCGAAAGCCCTGCCTGTGCGAGCAGCCAGACGAGCGCGCCGTTCGTGAAGCAGCGCAGGAACACGTCAGCCAGGTTGGCTGCGCGGTATTGCGTCAGGCTTTCGCTGAAGGGCAACAGCGCAAAGCGGTCCTGCGCGATCTGAAAATCGAATGGTGCGAGCCCCTCCCACGCGATGAGAAGTGCGACCGACAGTGCGAGCAGTCGTGCGACGGTCACGCGCGGCAGTTGCGCTAGAGCGGGCGCGAGGACGAGGGCGATCGCCATCCCGGCCACCTCGGCCAGCTCGAGACCGGGGCCCGCGAACAGGATACGGCCGGCAAGCACGACGCCCATCGAACCGGCGGCAAGCGCCAGCGCGCGGCCAGGCGCAAGCCGTTCACACGCGAAGTGCAGCGTGAGCCAGGCGAGCAGGTGGGTCGCGAATGCGCCGGTCGGCCACAGCCCGCCGTCCGCCAGCGGCGCGAGGTTCGACGTCCACTCTGCCGGATCCAGGACTGCGGCGAATGGCGCGAGGCGGTACCCGATCCATGAGAAGAGCAGCGCGGCCGCGACGGGATGTCGCAGCAGACCGGCGAAGTGCGAGGAGTGCAGCCGCTTTCGCGTCCGCGCGAGGGCGAGCGCGAGGCAGGCGCCGGCGAAGGCGCCGGCCGTGTTGCAGGTGAAGTCGGCGAGGCTCGAGACGCGGCGCGTTTCGTAGAGCTGCGCGAACTCGATCGCATAGGACAGTGCGGCGGCGATGAGCGCCGCGGTGACGACCGCGATCGCGCCGCCGAATCGGGGTGCGAGGAGCCATGCGAGGCAGGTGCCGAGTGGGAGATAGAGCAGCACGTTCGCGGCGATATCGCTGCGCGTCATGCCGGCCCGCGGCAGTTCGCTGAGCTGTCCGAGCGGGACCGCACCGTCCAGCGAGAAGCTGAATGGATAGAGCGATGCGAAGACGATCAGGAATGTGATCGCGCCGAGGAGCCAGGTCGCGATGCGACGGTCATGCGCGATCATGCGTTCACCCGAGCCGGACGGAGCGGCGGAGCGCAAGGATTTCCTCATTGCGGAGCGCGCGGAAATGGCCGACGGGCAGGCGGCCGAGCTGGAGACCGCCGAGCGCGACGCGCTCGAGACCGCGCACCTTGGCGCCGACCCGCGCGAAGAGGCGCCGGATCTCGCGGTTCTGGCCCTCGGCGAGCGTGACCGAGACGAGCGACAGGTCGCCGCGGCGCCGGTCCTTCATCCGCTTCAGCACGCGGACCTGCTGCATGCGCGCCCGCTTCGCGCCGCCCTGCGGGGAGCTGGTGTCGGCGAGATACATGCCCTTCGAAAGCTGGGCGAGCGCGCTATCCGGCAGGGCGCCTTGCACCGTGACGCGGTATTCCTTGGCGACTCCCGAGCTCGGATGCGCGAGGCGATGGGCGAGCTCGCCGTCGTTGGTGAGGAGCACGAGGCCGGTCGAATCGGAGTCGAGGCGGCCGACCGGGTAGACGCGATCACCCTGCGGGACGGCGGCGCTCACGAGGTCGACGACGTTTGCGCGGCCGCCCGGGTCGCGGGCCGTCGAGATCACGCCGCGAGGCTTGTTGAGCATCAGGTAGAGGCGCGCGCGGGCGCGCGGGCCGAGATGACCCCGCACGTCAATGACTTCGCCGTCGAACTCGATCAGGTCGCGCACCCGATCGACGAGGCAGGGCAGTTCGAATACGCGCCGGCCATTGACCCGGACGCGTCCCGCGCGGATTGCGAATTCCGCGTCGCGTCGCGACGAGATGCCGGCGTCGGCGAGCACTTTTTGCAGGCGCTCTCCCGCCTGCGGGTGCTCGCCTTTCAGCGGGCGCTCTCTATTCTCCGCAGGCGGCGGGGCAGGCTTGCGGTCGCGGAATCT
>DAIRVV010000235.1:0-4017 GCA_036802645.1 Steroidobacteraceae bacterium | reverse complement strand
GGTCCCGCGCGAGCGACTTTAGGTCGCCGCAGGAGCGAGCGCGGGAACCCCGACAGGCCGAGCGCGCTTGCAGCAGCACGCCGGGTCATGCGGCCTCGCGAAGGCTGGCGAGAAACTCGCGGTGATTGCGGGTTTCGCGCACGTGCCGGTCAATCCAGGCAGTGAAACCGGCGCGATCGCGGGCGATCGCATCCCACCTGAGGTAGAAGTCGTTGTCGCGCGCGTAATGGCCCTGCGCATACGAGGGCCAGGCGCCGCCCGGGCAATGCGAAACGGCCGTGACGGTGAAATGCGGCAACACCACGTTGTTCATCGCGGGTGGCAGCTCGTCGACCATTGTCTCGACGGTGACGAGCAGCTTCGTGGCGGCGAGCGCCGCCTCGCGCGCCGCGCCGATGATGCCGTCGATCGCGACATTGCCGCGGCGGTCGGCGCGCTGGGCGTGCAGGATGGTGACGTCGGGATTGACCGCGGGCACCGTCGCGATCTGCTCGCCGGTATACGGACAGGCGACGCTCCGGATGCGCGGATTCTGCTTCGCGAGATCGGTGCCGATGTATCCGCGGAGCATCCCGAAGGGCAGCCGCGCAGCGCCGGCGCGATACGCGGCAGCCATTGCAGCGTGGCTGTGCTCGTCGAGCTCGAGTGCGCGCGGCCAGTCGTTCTCGACCGCATCGCGCAACCGGTGAAGTGAGCCGACGCCGGGATTGCCGCCCCAGGAAAATGTCAGCTTGCGGGCACAGCCGGCCCCGATCAGCTGGTCGTAGACCAGGTCCGGCGTCATCCGCACGAGATGCAGGTCGCGGCGTGCCTGCCGGATCAGCTCATGGCCCGCGGCGAATGGGATGAGATGCGTGAAGCCCTCGAGTGCGAGGCAGTCGCCGTCCGCGACGTGCGCCGCGATCGCCTCCGCCAGCGGCAGGAACTGCGTCATTCAATCCACCACGGTGCGCGACTGCTCGCGGAGGTACAGCGGCAGGTAATAGGCCGAAGCGATCGCCTTGCCCGAAGAGCCGGAGCCTTTCCATCCGCCGAATGGCTGGTAGCCCGGCCAGGCGCCGGTCGTCGCGCCGGCGCCGCGGTTGGCATAGGTGACGCCCGCCTCGATGCCGTCCTGAAACCATTTCACTTCCTCGGGCGCGCCGTAGAAGCCGGCCGTGAGTCCCATGTCCGTGTCGTTCGCGAGACGCATCGCGTCCTCGCGATCGCGGTAGCGTTGCAGCATCAGGATCGGCAGGAACATCTCCTGCTTCCAGAGCGGATCCGAGGGATCCGCTTCGGCGAGCACGGGTTCCACATAGTAGCCGCGGCCGAGAAAACCCTCCGAGGGCTGCCGGCCGCCGCGCAGGATCCTGGCGCCGCGCTCCTTCAGCTCGGAGATATAGCGCGCGTAGCTCTCGTGGGCTCGCTTGTTCACGACCGGACCGAGGCCCGTCGCCCGCTCAGTCGGGTCGCCGATCCGGATCCCGTCGATTTCCTTTTCGATCTTCGCGATCAGCGTGTCCGCGATTTCTTCGTGGACGTAGAGCCGCGAGAGGGCCGAGCACTTCTGCCCGCCCATGCCGTAGGCAGAGCGGGCGATGCCCGCGGCCGCGCGGTCGAGATCGGCGTTCTCGGTGACGATGGCCGGGTTCTTGCCGCCCATCTCGGCGATGTAGGGCCGCGGATATCGTCCGGCCGCCATCTGCGCCATGATCGCGCGGCCGACCGCGACGGATCCCGTGAAGGTCGCGCCGGCCGTGCGCGCATCGCGCACGAGCTGCTCGCCGACCGCGGCGCCCGCGCCATTGATGAAATTGAAGACGCCGGCCGGCAGGCCCGCATCGCGGATGCAATCGGCGAGCAGGCGCCCAGCCCAGGGCGTGTCCGAAGCGCACTTGAGCACGACGGTGTTGCCGGTCACGAGCGCCGCCGCAGTCGGGCCCGCGGCGAGCGCTATGGGGAAATTGAATGGCGCGATCACCGCCCAGACACCATAGGGCCGCATCACGCTCCGGTTGCGCGATGTGAATGCGGTCGACGGGTCATTCGGCAGCTCGAATTCGTAGCCCTTGTGCGCCTCGAAGTCATCCGCATACACGTTGAAGAAGTCCACGCACTCTTGCGCCTCGCCGAGCGCTTCCAGCCGGTTCTTGCCGACCTCGAGCACGAGCGCGGCCGCGATCTCGTAGACGCGCTCCTCGAGGATGCCGGCGACCTTGCGCATCAGGCGCACGCGCTCTGCCGTGCCCGCGTCGCGCCAGGCGGGGAAGGCGCGGTGCGCGGCCGCGAGGGCGGAGTCGACTTCGGCCGCGGTTGCGAGCGGGAAGCGGCCGATCTTCAGCTGGTTGTCGATCGGGCTCGCGTTCTCCACTGTCTTCGCGGCTTGCACGTCCTTGCCGTCGATGTACATCGGGTGCGTGGTGCCAAGCCGTCCGCGCATCGTCGTGAGCGCATTCTCGAAGTGCTCGTGCAGCTCTTCCGGCGGATTGAACATCGTGGCGTAAGTCAGTCGAAAACTCATGAGGCGCGCTCCATCGCGGCGGGGAAAAAACGGGCGAGCAGGCGGTCGAGGAGGCCGAGCGCGGTGGCGAGCTCGGACTCGGCGATGACGAGCGGCGGTGCGATGATCAGCAGGTTACCGCGTGAGCCAAAGGACACGCCCTCGTCGCGCGCTGCTGCGAGCATCGCCTTCATCGCGTCGGACTGCGACGGCCAGGGGGCGATCGGTGCCCGGGTCGTGCGGTCGGAAACGAGTTCGAGCACCGCAAAGAGCCCGCGGCCGCCACGCACCTCGCCGATCACCGGATGGCGTGCGGCAAGCGCCCGCAGTTGCCCGAACATCGACGCACCGAGGGCCCGCGAGCGCTCGATGAGGTTTTCGTCGCGATAAGCCTCGATCGCGGCGACGCCGGCGGCGCAGGATAGCGGGTGGCCGCAATAGGTGAGGCCGCCGTAGAACATCTCGCGCTCGAGCCGCCGTGCGACGGCTGCGCTGATCACCACGGCGCCGAGCGGAATGGCGGCGGCAGTGAGTCCCTTGGCGAGTGTCATGAGGTCAGGGCGGCCGGCCTCGCCGTGACGCTGCCAGGCGAACCAGTCACCGCAGCGGCCGAAGGCGCTCATCACCTCGTCGGCAATGAGCAGCACTTCCCGTTCGCGCGTGAGATCGCGGAGCGCGGGCCAGTAGCTGTCCGGCGGGACGATGCCGTTGCTGCCGGCGTCAGTCTCCATGAGGACCGCGGCGACGCGGGTTGCGCCTTCCTTCTCGATGCACTCGGCCACGGCCTTCGCCGCCCGCAGGCCGCAGTCGTGTGCGCTCGTGCTGCCGAAGGGACAGCGGTAGGAATACGGCGGCGGCACGTGGCGCACGCCCCAGGCGTCGGCGTCCACCTGGTGCGCGGTGCGGGCATCGCCGGAGAGCGCCATGTCCATGTAGCTTGCGCCGTGGTATGAGCGGTCGCGCGTGACGACGAGGCCGCGCGGCTTTTTCGAAACCTGCCGGGCGATCCGGACGGCGTTCTCGTTGGCATCGGCGCCGCCGAGCGTGAAGAAAACGCGGCCTCCTTCGAATCCGGACAGCTCGAGCAGACGCTCCGCCAGCACGCGTCGCGGCTCGGCGCCCCAGGCGCTCGTCACGAACATCAGCCGGTCCGCCTGCTCCTTGATCGCGGCGACGAGCTTTGGATGCTGGTGACCGAGGTTGCTGCACTCGACGAGGCTCGACATGTCGAGCAACTCCCGGCCGTCCTCCAGCAGGAGGCGCGCACCACGGCCGCCGACTACTGTCGGGGCATTCCAGTCCCCCGGCACGCACCAGCTGTGCAGCACAAAATCGCGCTCGGAAGGCATGCTTTCATTGTCTCACGTGCGCTGATTGCCCGTGTACCGGCGCAGGAGATAGAAGGAGACGACACTCAGCGCGGCAATTGCGAGGCCCACCGCCAGCAGGAGGCCGCTTCGGGCGCCGACGATGCCGGCCCCCAGGTAGATCGTTGCAATCGTAAATGGCAGCTCGGCGAGCGCGCGTGCCAGCAG
>DAIRVV010000234.1:0-4019 GCA_036802645.1 Steroidobacteraceae bacterium | reverse complement strand
AGTCCACGGTCCAGGAGTAGCGGCTTTCGCTGGTAACTGCGCCGAATGCCATCCGAACAGGCCGACCGAGACGGGCCCACCGCCGCTCTTCACGGATTTCACCTACGACAATGTCGGCGCGCCGCGGAACGCCCGCATTCCCGCGAATGCTGACGCCGCGTTCTTCGATCTCGGACTCTGCGGACCCGAGCGTCGCGACCTCGCCAAGCGGCGCGATCTCTGTGGCGCGTTCAAGGTGCCGACGCTCAGAAATGTGGCGCGCACGGCGCCCTATTTCCACAACGGGGCATTTGCGGACCTGCGCGAAGTGGTCGACTTCTACGTGCGACGCGACACCGAACCGGGGGAGTGGTACTCGCGGGAGGCCGCCGGTACCCGGAAGTTCGACGACGTCCCGACGGACCTCGCGAGCGCCGTGAATGTGACCGAGGTGCCCTACGACCGCAAGGCCGGCGGTGTTCCGGCCTTGACGCCGGCCGAGATCGACGATGTCGTCGCGTTTCTGAAGACACTCGACGATAGCGACAATTGACGGCGCGTTACTCGTCCGAAGTCCGCAGCATTGCGGTCCAGCCAGTCTCCGGATCGTGCTCGACCTCGACTTGCCAGGGGCGGCAGCACACGGGACAGTCTTCCACGTAGGACTGATGGACGCCGCCGCCCTCGTCGATGGCGAGTCCGACGGCCTCGCCGCAGTAGGGGCAGGTCAGTGAAAGGGAATCACTCATCGGCGAGGTTTCTCGCGGCCTAGCGATTGCGCTTCTCGACGTCCTCGCGCAGCTGCTCGTTGCGCTGCTGGTACTCGCGGAACAGCTTGGCAAATTCCGGCTCCGATCCGGCGAAGTACCCGATCTGGCGCACGCGCACCTGGCCGTCTTCCTCGAACATCTGTCGCGTGATCCACGCCGGGTGCGCGGGATGGTCCTTGGTCGTGAAGATGTAAAAGGTGCGCGTGCGCATGTCGGAGAATGCGACGAGGTGCTTGCCCTTCAGGACCTCGGCCGTGGACGCGTAGTTCTGTCTCACCTCTTCGGCGTATCGGGCGTACTGCTCGGCGGTGATCTTTGGCGCCGGGTAGGGCTCAAGTTCCTGTGCGAAAGCAGGGGTTGCGAGGGCGCTGAGCCACGCGAGCGAGCAGACGAAGCGAGACCGAAGTCCGGAGGTCATGAAGCGCTAGTGTAACGAAAGCGTGATCGTGCATGGCATCATGCACTGAATGATGTCACTCGATTTACTGATCGGGGGCCTTTCACTCGTCGCGACGCTTGGCTGCGGGCTCATAAGCGGCTTCTTCTTCGCCTTCTCGGTCGTGGTGATGCATGCGCTCGCAAAGCGCCCGACGCCGGAAGCGATCGCGGCCATGCAAACCATCAATGTGGTGGTGCTGAACGCGTGGTTCCTGGGCGCCTTCTTTGGTACCGCCGTCATGTGCATTGCCGCGATTGCACTGGCGGCGCTGCACTGGGAGAAGAACGCGGCGCCCTGGCTGCTGATCGGCGCCTTGCTGTACCTCGTCGGAACCATCTGGGTGACCATGCGATTCAACGTGCCCAGGAACGAGGCGCTCAAGCGCGTGTCGCCGTCGAGCGTCGAGGGCGCGACACTGTGGTCCGACTATCTCAGTAGCTGGACCGCCTGGAACCACGTGCGCGCGCTGGCTGCGATCCTGGCCGCGGCCTGCTTCGGAACGGCACTGTATTAGAGAATCTCGAACACTTGATACGAGGCGCCCATCGGTGTGCGCTCGCCGACGCCGATCGAGACGATGTTGTTGAGCCACGCGTACTTCGGGGCGGCGGTCTCGTAGAAGGGCGCGATGCGCAGGTAGTACTCGGACGGCTCCACCGGTTCACCGGCGGCCAAGCGGGCGGCGACTTCGGGTGAGCCATGCCTGACCCCGCGGTACGTCATCAGGATCAGCGCATCGTCGGACGTGCGGAGGCCAAGCCGGACATCCTGCCGATATGAGCCGTCGTTTCGGGTCAGCAGCAGATCCGAGCCCGCGTGCGGCAGGATCCGGCCCTTGAGCCGTTCACCGGCGAAGGAGCCGCCGGAGACGGAGATGATTCGCCTTTCTCCCGCCGGTGTCTTGCCAAGCGTTTCGATCGAATGCAGGTCGATCGACATGTCGAAGAGATGGCGCGACTGCAATTCCCGGGTCACGGGTAACCGAAAAGCCGCCCCTACAGGCGGATCAATCCGCGCTTGTGCGCAACGGTGACCGCCTCGGTGCGGCTGATGGCATCGAGCTTCGCAAGGATCGCCTTGACATGCGTCTTGGCTGTTCCTTCCGTGATGTCGAGGCGTCGCGCGATGTCCTTGTTGCTGCGTCCCTCGGCGACGAGCTCCAGGACGGTGAGCTCCCGCTGTGTCAGGCTGGGTTTCGCCATGCGCTGCACTGCCTTGGCCGCCACGGAGGAAGACGTGTACGGCCGGCCCACCGCCACCGCGCGAATCGCGGATAGGATCTCCTGGCGCGGCGTGTCCTTCAGGAGATAGCCCTTCGCGCCCTGGCTCAGGCTGCGAAAGATGTCCTCGTCGCCGTCGTAGGTCGTCATGATCAGGAGGCAGGCTTTCGGGTGCGCCTCGATCACGCGCTGCACTACGGCCGCTCCGTCGAGCTTGGGCATGCGAAGGTCGAGCACCATCACATCCGGTCGATGCCGTTCGTAGAGAGCAATCGCCTCTTCGCCGTCGCCGGCTTCCGCGACGACTTCCATGTCCGGCTGCTGGTTGACGATCGCCGCGAGTCCATCACGCACCACCGGATGGTCGTCCGCCAGGATCACGCGGATCTTGGGGTCGGCTTCGCTCACGGCGACTTCGGCCGCGGCAGGCGCACGATGACCTGTGTGCCGAGGCCGACCCGGCTCTGAATTTCGAAGTGTCCGCCGATCGTTTCCGCTCGCTCGCGCATGTTCGCGAGGCCGAATCCCTGTTGCGCATAGAGCTCGGGCACGTTCTCCATGCCCTGGCCGTCGTCAATCACCATGAGGATCCAGTGCTCCGACTCCTCGATCAGTACGATGCGGATGCTCTTGGAGTGCGCATGCCGGACGGCGTTGATCACGGCTTCCTGCGCGATGCGCAGCATGTCGTGCTGGAATTCGGGGGCAGGCCCAGCCGAGGCGATGCCGCCGTCGAAGGTGCAGGTGACGCGGCCCGCGATCGTCGACCGCTCCGCGAGCTGCCGCAGGGCGAGCTCCAGCCCGCCGACGCGGCCCTGGTCCGGCTTCAGCGCAAGGACCGAACGGCGCGCCTCGGCAAGGCCGTCGCTCGCCTGGGCGCGGATGCGGCCGAGAATGTCCGGCAGAGGCGTGCGGCGCGCGCAGCCCATGTGCTCTTCCGCGGCGCCGAGCTGCATGAGGATGCCGGTGAAGCTCTGGGCAAGGCCGTCATGTATCTCCTGGCTGATGCGATTGCGCTCCGCGAGGATGGCGGCGTTCTTTGCGGAAATGCCGAGGCGCTTGAGCGCGATGGCGAGGGTCGCCTGCTGCGCGAGCGCGACGAGCAGCTCGATGCGCTCGGACGGCAGCGGATTGCGATGGCGGAATGCGATGCCGATGACCCCCACGGTGCGATCACCGAACACCATCGGCATGGCGTAGAGGCCCTGGTGCCCGGCGCTGCGATGAAAATCCGCCACGCCGGGCCAATCGAACTCGTCGAACTTCTCGTCCGTGACATACGTGGGATCACGCTTGCCCGCCAGCATCCGGCCGACCTTGGCCTCGCCGGTTCGCACGACGGTGGCGAAAGCCGGCTCCTCGAGCCGGCCGTTCACGACGTGCGCGGCGACGTGCCATTCGCTGCCCTCGAGATTCGGCACGACGATCGTGCCGCTCGCCGCTTCGAGCTGACGCGTCGCCTCGAGCAACACATGCTCGAGGAATCTTTTCCAGTCCGGCTGCGCCGAGAGCTGCTCCAGGTTGGCGCGAATCGTGGCATTCGCATTCGCAAGCTCGGCCACGCGCGCCTCCGCGGCCTGCTCGCGCTCGCGCCGCATGGTATCCACGAGG
>DAIRVV010000233.1:0-4023 GCA_036802645.1 Steroidobacteraceae bacterium | reverse complement strand
CTCGCCTCGATCGCGATCGACGAGAAGCGGCTCGACGACGCGGCGCGATTCGTCGACGAAGCCGGGCGCGATCCGGAGCAGGCCGAGAACCTGCGCTGGCAGCGGGCACGCATCGCGGAAGAGCGCGGCGACAAGGCGAATGCCGCGCGCCTGTATCAGGGCATCGAATCGGGCGCCCGCGCGCTCGGCGCGCAGCTCCGCGCCTACCGGCTGCTGCGCGAGGAAGGCGCGCCGGAACTCGCGGAGATGATCATCGACGACTTCCTCGAGTCCTCGCCTTCGGGGACGGCCGATGTCGCCTCGGGTGTCGCGGCGATCCTCGCCGAGGAGGGCCGCGGCGAGGACGCGATCGCGATCATCGATCGCGCCCGGACCGTCCTACCCGACGATGGACTGCTGCTCGCTCGCGGGTTCCTGCTCGAGCGCATCGATCGCGTGCCGGACGCCGTCGAGGACATGCGCGCCGTCGTGGAGCGCCGCCCGAACGATCCGATGGCGCTGAACGCGCTCGGCTACACGCTCGTCGATCGCACGAAATCGGTGGAAGAAGGCCGGCGGCTGATCGAGCGCGCGCTCGCCGTAAAACCCGACAGCTACGCGATTCAGGACTCGATGGGCTGGGCGCTCGTGCAGGAGGGCAGCCTCGAGGAAGGCAGGACCTGGCTCGAGCGCGCCTGGGAACATTCGGAGGACCCGGAAGTCGCCGCGCATCTCGGCGAAACCCTCTGGCGCATGGGCCGCGAGGTCGAAGCCAGGAAGCTCTGGGACGAGGCGCTCGCGGCGAATCCGGACAGCCCGCCGCTCAAGCGCGCGATCGAGCGCCGCACCCAGTGAAGCTCCGGCTGGCGGCCTCTCTGCTTGCGCTGTTCGCGAGCGGCTGCACGACATTGCCCGAGCCTGGCGCGCCGCCCGACTGGCCCGCTCGCCGTGAGGCGCTGCAGGCGCTCGATGACTGGTCGCTGCATGGACGCATCGCCGTCGCGGCCGGTGAGGACGGATTCTCGGGCGGTTTCAACTGGTCGCAGCAGGGCGCCACTGCCGAGATCGAGCTTTCGGGACCCATGGGCGGCAGGGCGATGAATATTCGTATCGAGGGCGATCGGCCTGTCGTCGCGGTGGATGGCAACAGCTATTCCGGCGACGATGCGCGGCGGTTCATCGACGAGCGAATCGGGCAGGGTCAGACGCTCCCGATCGAGGAAATGCGCTATTGGCTCGTCGGCGCGCCGGCGCCCGGCGCGCCTCACGAGGAAACGCTCGCTCCGGACTCGCGTCTTGCGGATCTCTCTCAGTCCGGCTGGCGGATCCGGTACGATCGCTACCAGTCGGTCGGTGCCGTCGCGCTGCCGGCGCGCATGGAAATGACGACTCCCGGCCTTCGTCTTCGTCTCGCCATATCGGAATGGCGACTCTCGCCATGAGCGCGGCGGCCTGGCCTGCGCCGGCCAAGCTGAACCTGTTCCTGCACGTCACCGGCCGCCGCCCGGATGGCTACCACGAGATACAGACGGTCTTTCAGCTCATCGATCTTGCGGATCATCTCCAATTTACGCCGCGCGCGGACGGCGAGGTTCAGCGGATCGATGGACCTGAGGAAATTCCGCCATCCGAGGACCTCTGTCTTCGCGCGGCGCGACGCCTCATGAAAGAAGGCGGATCGGGCCTCGGCGCCGACATCCGTCTGCAAAAGCGCATACCCATCCAGGGAGGCCTCGGCGGCGGCAGCTCGGATGCCGCGACAACACTCGTCGCGCTCAATGAAATCTGGGGCTTGCGGCTCGATGCCGCGAGGCTCGCGGTGATCGGCCTCGAGCTCGGGGCCGATATCCCGTTGTTCATACAAGGCAATAGCGCCTGGGGCGAGGGGATCGGCGAGCGCCTGACCCCCCTGGAACTGCCCGAAAGGCACTACGCCGTCGTCTTTCCGGGGGTCGGGATCCGCACGGCCGAAGTGTTTCAGGCATCTGAATTGACAAGAAAAACCCCCAAGACGACAATTCGCGGCTTCCTGAAGGCAGGTGGACACAACGATTGCGAGCCGGTGGTTGCCGGACGCAGTCCCGAAGTGCGGCAGGCGCTGGCCTGGCTCTCCGAGCGAGGCGAGGCGCGACTGACGGGCACGGGCAGTTGCGTGTTCGCGGGATTCGCCGATCGTGGAGCTGCGGATGCGGCTCTCGCCGGACTGCCGTCGGAGTGGCGTGGATTCGTGGCCCGTGGGCTCGATCGCTCGCCACTGCAGGAACGCCTGGCGGCGGAGCGATCCCGCGATAGCGGGAAGATTTGATACTGGGGTGTCGCCAAGTGGTAAGGCAACGGGTTTTGATCCCGTCATGCGAAGGTTCGAATCCTTCCACCCCAGCCAGATTGGACGCCTGAGGAGGGGCACGTGGACCAGTCCACGATGGCGGTGTTCACGGGCAACGCGAATCCGGCGCTCGCGCAGGAAATTGCGCGGCACCTGATGCAGCCGCTCGGCCGCGCCCTCGTGGGACGGTTCAGCGACGGCGAGATACAGGTCGAGATCATGGAAAACGTCCGCGGCAAGGACGTCTACCTGGTGCAGTCGACCTGTCCGCCGGCGAATGAGCATCTGATGGAGCTGCTCATCATGACCGATGCCTGCAAGCGCGCATCGGCCGGGCGCATCACCGCGGTGATTCCGTACCTCGGCTATGCGCGACAGGACCGCCGGCAGCGCTCGATGCGCGTGCCGATCACGGCGAAGCTGGTCGCGGACATGATCGGGCTCGCGGGCGTCGACCGCGTGCTGACGGTGGATCTGCATGCCGACCAGATCCAGGGATTTTTCGGCGTGCCCGTGGACAACGTGTACGCCTCGCCAGTGCTGCTCGGCGAAGTGTGGAAGCAGAAGTACGACAACATGATCGTGGTGTCGCCGGACGTCGGCGGCGTGGTGCGGGCGAGGGCGCTCGCGCGCCGACTCGACAACGCGGACCTCGCGATCATCGACAAGCGGCGCCAGCGCGCCAACGAGTCGCAGGTGATGAACATCATCGGCGACGTGCGCGGGCGGTCCTGCATCCTGGTGGACGACCTCGTCGATACGGCGGGAACGCTCTGCAAGGCGGCGCAGGCGCTGAAGGACGAAGGCGCTGCGCGTGTGATTGCCTACATCACGCACCCGGTGCTGTCGGGGAAGGCGGTCGAGAGGATTGACTCGTCCGCGCTGGACCAGCTCGTCGTGACGGACACGATTCCGCTCGGCGAAGTGGCGAGGAACTGCAAGCGGATTCGCGTCCTGTCGGTCGCGGAGCTGCTGGCGGAGACGATGCGGCGGATCCGGGACGAGGAATCCGTCAGTTCGCTGTACGTGGATTAGAACTGGAGTATCTGTCATGAAGATTTCATTCGAGCTCGACGCCGAGTTCCGGGACGACCAGGGCAAGGGCGCGAGCCGCCGACTGCGTCATCTCGGCAAGGTCCCGGCGATCCTCTACGGCGGCAAGCGCGACGCGCGCGCGCTGCTGGTCAACCACACGAAGCTCGCGCAGCTGATGAACAACGAGCGCTTTTACTCGACCATCGTCGCGCTCAAGGTCGGCAGCCAGAGCCAGGCCGCGGTGCTCAAGGACGTGCAGCGCCACCCGTTCAAGAACCAGATCATGCACATCGACTTCCAGCGCGTGCTCGAGGACGAGAAAATCCGCATGCAGGTGCCGCTGCACTTCAAGGGAGGCGCGGAGTCCAAGGGCGTCAAGGAACAGGGCGGCGTGCTCTCGCACGTGCGCAACGACGTCGAGGTCACCTGCCTGCCGAAGGACCTGCCGGAATTCGTCGAGGTCGACGTCTCGGGGCTCGAGATCAACCAGGTCGTCAAGCTTTCCGGCCTCACGCTGCCGGCGGGAGTCGAGATCGTCGAGCTGCTCGCGGGCCGCGACGGCCCGGTCGCTTCGATCCACATGCCGCGCGTCGAGGAGGAGGAAGCTCCCGTCGTCGACGAGGCCGCAGCGGCTGCCGCTGCTGCCGCCGGGGGCGGAGCACGAGCTGGGCTTCGGCGTCGAC
>DAIRVV010000232.1:0-4035 GCA_036802645.1 Steroidobacteraceae bacterium | reverse complement strand
CCTCTAAAGGGGACAGACACATTTGCGGCGTCGCCGCGGCCGGCAAATGTGTCTGTCCCCTTTAGAGGGGCGCGTCTCCTCTCAGGTCTTGCCGAGTTCGAAGTCGGCGTTCGCCCAGGCCTTGGTGTAGCGATCGGCCGCTTCCTTCGCCTCGGCCTTCTTGCCCTGCGCCTTCAGCGCCTGAGACAGACCGTAGAGCGACCAGCCGTTCTCGGGATTGCGCTGCAGCTCATCACGATAGGCTTTTTCAGCTTCCGCGGGCTTGCGCGCCTCCAGATACACCGCGCCGAGCGCCTGGCGCGAAGGCCAGTGCCAGGCAGGTGGCTCGTCGTAAGGCAGCGTGTCCTCGATGGTGACGGCGGTATTCAGCGCCGCGATCGCCGCGTCGTAGTCCTTCGCGGCGCGGGCGAGCTCAGCCGCGACGAACCGCTCGGCGATGCGCACACCGCCGATCAGCGAATAGCGGCCGAATTGCAGCAACTTCTCGATTTCCGGGTTGGTCGTCGCCGGCACCAGTGCCTCGTGATGACGCTTCGCATCCTCGATGCGGCCCTGGCGAACCGCTGCCATGCCCTGGGCGTAGTTCCAGATGGCCTGCATGTACGGAAAATCGTCGGCGGGCTTTGGCGCCTTGACGACCTCCTCCCAGCGCTCGAAGCGCACGTCGGCGAACAGCGGCGACAGGGCGAAGTTCTGCGTGAACTCGAGGCCCGGCATGCGCATCAGTTCGGCGTTGTTCGTCTTGTCGAATGTCGTACGGGCTGCATCGAGGGCGATCTTGCTCGCGCCTTCCATGGTCGCGGCAAACCACAGGAAATGGTGATTGTGCGGCACATAGCCGAGCGGATAGACGCCGGGCGCCGGCTGGCAGATCGCAAGGTAGGCGTCGTCAGCCGCGATCGCCTTCTGGTTCGCGATCACGGCATCGTGGAAGCGGCCGACACGCGCATAAATGTGGGCCGGCATGTGGACGAGGTGGCCGGATCCTGGCCACAGCTCGCGCAACGTGTCTGCCGCGGCGACGCCTTTCGCAGGATCCGGCGAGGCCTCGACCGCGTGCACGTACAAGTGAAGGGCGCCCGCGTGCTTCGGATCGCGTTGCATCACGGACTCGAGCTGCGTCACTACCTCTGCCGTATGCCCCTTGGGCTGGCCGCTCGGGTCGTAGTAGTCCCACGGTTGAAGGTCCATCATCGACTCGGCGTGCAGAGTCACGACGTCGAGGTCGTCCGGATATTTCGCGGCGAGATTGCCCATCGCCGCGGCATAGGCCTCGTCGAGCGGCCGCCGGTCTTCCGGCGGATTCTCCGCGTAACGCGCCGACAACGCCTTGATGAAGGCCTGTTCCTTTTCGTTCGCGTCATCCGCGGCCTTTTGGGCGCGCTGCAGCCGGTCCCAGGCCTTGGAATTGTTCGCGGGATCCATCGCGGCGTTGACGTGCGGCCCGAGCACGAGCGCGGCGCCCCACCAGCACATGGCGCAGTCCGGGTCGAGCTCGGCAGCCTTCAGGAACGAGCGCTCGGCCGCGTCGTGGTTGAAGCCATACGTCATCGCGAGCCCCTGGTCGAACCAGCGCTGGACATCCTTGTTCTTCGACGTCACGGGCATGCTGTAGTCGCCAAGTCCCTCGATCAGGTTCGCGCCCACCGGAGCGAGGTCGGGCAGCGATTCGGTCTTCGAGCGGCTGTACAGCCAGAATCCGGCTCCCGCCAGGACGATGACGACGATTGCGAGCATGAGGTTGCGGTTCACGCTGTTCTCCGGAATTGGTGAAGGGGACTGGATACTCCGATTCTCCCCGAAATTCAATCGTTTCGGCGAACCGGGGATTGCTGGACGCGATCCGAAACTGCGCTCTAGAATCCGGGGCCTTCCACCTGGGGTCCGAAATGAAAGCGCTTTCCTTCTTCCACCGGCTCGCGCCCTGGGTGATCGCACTTGCAATCGTCGCTCCGGCCGGGGCAGCCGACGGACCCGCGGCGGCGGGCTACGACGGGCTCGTGAAGCTTTTCGAGGAATGGCGCGAGTTCGAGCACCCGCCCGTGAAGGACGGGGCGCCTGACTACACCGCCGCGACCACGGCCCGGCGACTGAAGGAGCTCGCGACCTGGCGCGGCCGTCTCGAAGCCATCGACACGAGTAGCCTGCCGGTCCAAGCCCGGGTGGACCAGGCGCTCGTCCGCGCGGAGATGAATGGCTTCGATTTCTACGCCCGCGTGCTGCAGCCCTGGGCGCGCGACCCCGCGTTTTACAGGAGCCTATGGACCGATCAGAGCGACACGCCCGCGCACGAAGGCACGACTCACCACGACATTGTCGAGCTCTGGACCTACGAATTCCCGCTGGCCCGCGAGGCCGAGGCGAAGCTCACGCGTGAACTCGCGATCGTTCCTCCGCTGCTTGCCCAGGCGCGCGGCAACCTGACCGGCAACGCGCGCGACCTCTGGATCACGGGCACCGGCACGATGCGCGAACAGGTCACCGCGCTCGATGCGCTCGCGGAGAAAACGGCGGGCAGCGGCCGCGCGCTCCGGAAGGCGATCCGCGAGGCGCGCGAGGCGACGGCCGGTTTCATCGACTGGCTGGATTCGCAGGCAGAATCCAAG
The DNA here is from genome assembly GCA_036802645.1 of Steroidobacteraceae bacterium. Classification (GTDB taxonomy): domain Bacteria; phylum Pseudomonadota; class Gammaproteobacteria; order Steroidobacterales; family Steroidobacteraceae; genus SCUD01. Next base: position 1,429 of record DAIRVV010000232.1, on the reverse strand, counting down.
ACCGGGCCGTCCGGCGTTGGCAAGGAAAACTACAACTGGAGCCTCAGGAACGTTCATCTCGTGCCGATGACCTGGGACGAAGAGGTCGGCCTGCTGAAGCGCGAGCTCGCGCGGGCACACGCGGCACTCGAGCTGGAAGAAGCGCGCAACAGCGGCAAGCAAGAGCTGCTGGTGATCCAGACCCCGGAGGAATACGAGCGACGTGCAAACGAGGCGGTGACACGCTTCCTCGATTTCCTGCGCAAGCGGGATCTCTACCCGATGCGCGACAACATGGACCGTGCGCTGCGCGCCCGGATCGGCGAATACGAACCGCTCGAGACGCGCAACTTCTTTGCGATCGCGACGCACTACGAGCCGCTTACGCTCTACACGCATTTCTATCACTGGTGGGATCTCGCGCGCATGCGCGACGAGCCGCACGCGAGCCCGATCAGGCGCGGTCCCCTCCTCTACAACATCTGGGATTCGCGGGCCGAGGGCATGGCGACGGCGATGGAAGAGTTCATGCTCCACGCCGGGCTCTACGACGAGCAGCCGCGTGCGCGCGAAATCGTGTGGATCATGCTTGCGCAGCGCGCGGCGCGCGGCCTCGCTTCGCTCTACGCGCATGCGAACATCTTCGACCTCAAGCGGGCCAAAGCTTTCCAGGTCGAATGGACTCCGCGCGGCTGGATGCGGCCCGACCTCGATCTCCTCGGCTTCGAGCAGCAGCTCTACCTCCGCCAGCCCGGGTATGGCACGAGCTATGTGACCGGCAAGCACCTGCTGGAGGACCTGATGCGCGTGCGCGCGCACCAGCTCGGCAAGGATTTCTCGCTGCGCCGCTATTTCGACGAGGTGAATGGAGCCGGAATGATCCCTGTCTCCATGATCCACTGGCAACTGACCGGCCACGCAGACGAGAATCGCTCGCTTCAGTCGGACACCGAAAAGTGAGCACAAGCCTGATGAAACTTCTCATCGCCTGTTTCGCGCTCGTCATCGCCTCCGCCGCGGGCGCCGACACGACGCTCGGCTACACCGTGCTCCATGCCGGCACGAAGTCCGGTGCGCAGAAGACAGTCGTCGGCAATGACGGCCGCATGCACGTGAGCTACTCCTACCGCGACAACGGGCGCGGGCCGGACATCGAAGAGGACATCGTGCTCCTGCCAGACGGCACGATGAAAAGCTATCGCCAGCGGGGCAGGACGACCTACGGAGCCGCACTCGATGAGCGCTTTTCCACCGCGCGCGGGCGCGCGAGCTGGCAGTCGCCTGCCGAGCGCGGTGCGCAGGAACTGGCCGGCGCGGCGATCTACCTGCCGTCCTACGGCAGTCCGGAAACCAGCGCGATCATTGCCCGCGCAACGCAGAATGCCGGCGGCCGCCTGCCCGCGCTGCCGGGCGGTGAGCTTCGGAGCGAGAAGCTCGCGGACGCGCCCGT
>DAIRVV010000231.1:0-4043 GCA_036802645.1 Steroidobacteraceae bacterium | reverse complement strand
ATGTGTCTGTCCCCTTTAGAGGGGCGCGTCCCCTTTGTTTACATGTCAGGCGCCGTCCTACTTTCATTGCCGCGAATTAGGCCGATCATTCAACCCATCCACGGGAGGCCGCAATGATTTCACTGAACGTCAATGGCAAGCCCGTTCAGGCGGATGTGGACGGTGACATGCCGCTGCTCTGGGTCCTGCGCGACCACCTCGATATGACCGGAACGAAATTCGGCTGTGGCATGGCGCTCTGCGGCGCCTGCACCGTGCACGTTGATGGCAGGCCGGTCCGCAGCTGCGTCACGCCGGTATCCGCGGTCACCGGCAGGAAAATCGCGACAGTGGAAATGATCGGCGAAAGCCGCTTCGGCAAGGCAGTCCAGGCGGCGTGGGCCGCAGAGAACGTCCCGCAGTGTGGCTACTGCCAGTCCGGCCAGGTGATGGCGGCCACCGCGCTGCTCGAGGCCATCCCGGCGCCGAGCGATGCGGACATCGACGCCGCCATGAGCGGCAATATCTGCCGCTGCGCTACCTATCCCCGCATTCGCGCCGCCATCAAGCGGGCGGCGAAGGAAGTGGGAGCATGAATACCATCCTGAACCTGAGCCGCCGCGACTTCCTCAAGGTGTCGGGCGGACTGGCCCTCGGTTTTCATCTTCCACAGGCGCTGGTGCAGGCGGGGTCGGGAAAAGCCGTGAGCGCCAGTCCCGCGAACACGTTCTCGCCGAACGCCTTTATCCGGATTGGGCCGGACAACACGGTGACCGTGATCGTGAAGCACGTCGAGATGGGCCAGGGCACTTACACCGGCCTGCCGACCCTGGTTGCAGAGGAGCTCGACGCCGACTGGTCGCAGATCCGCGCCGAGGGCGCGCCTGCCGACGCGAAGCGGTACAGCAACCTCTCCTGGGGCGAGGTGCAGGGTACGGGCGGCAGTACCGCGCTCGCCAATTCCTACGAACAGCTCCGCAAGGCCGGCGCCACGGCGCGCGCCATGCTGGTCGCTGCGGCCGCCGGGAAATGGCAGGTGCCGGCGTCGGAAATCAAGGTTGGCCGGGGAATCGTGTCTTCGGCAGGCAGGCAGGCGACTTTCGGCGAGCTCGCCGCTGACGCGGCGAAGCAACCCGTGCCGACTGACGTGAAGCTGAAGGACCCGAAAGATTTCATCCTCATCGGCAAGCCCGCGGCGCGCACTGACGCGCGTGCGAAGTCGAACGGCAGCGCGATTTTCACCCAGGACGTGAAGCTGCCCGGCATGCTGACGGCGGTCGTCCTGCATCCGCCGCGCTTCGGCGCGAAGCTGAAGAGTTTCGACCCCGCGGCTGCGAAGCAGATCAAGGGAGTCGAGCAGGTGGTGGCTTTTTCCACGCCGGCGACGAACGGTGTCGCGGTCCTGGCCAAGGACTACTGGTCGGCGAAGAAGGGCCGCGATGCTTTGATTGCGGATTGGGACGAGTCCGCTGCGTTTCGCCTCGGATCCACCGAGATCATGACGGAGTACAAGAGGCTGGCGGCCACGCCGGGAACGAGCGCGCGCAAGGACGGGGACCCCGACGCGGCGCTGGCGGGCGCAGCGAAGACCTTCGAGGCGGCCTACGAATTCCCCTATCTCGCGCACGCCACGATGGAACCCATGAACTGCGTGGTGAAGCTCGACGGCGGCGGCTGCGAGATCTGGAACGGCGAGCAGTTCCAGACCGTCGACCAGGCGGCGGTGGCGAAGCTCCTGGGCCTCCCGGCTACGCAGGTCAGCATCCACCAGCTCTATGCCGGCGGCAGCTTCGGCCGGCGCGCCAATCCCCACTCCGACTACCTGCTCGAGGCCGCGGCCATCGCCAAGGCAGCGAACGGATCGGCACCGGTGAAGCTTGTCTGGGGACGCGAAGACGACATGCGCGCCGGCTACTACCGGCCGATGTATTACCACACGCTCAAAGCGGGCCTCGACGCAGAGGGCAAGCTGATCGCCTGGAAGCACGTCATCGTCGGCCAGTCGATCCTGACCGGCACGGCCTTCGAGTCGTTCGCGGTGAAGGACGGCGTCGATGCCACTTCGGTCGAAGGCGCAAGCAACCTGCCCTATGCGATACCGAACCTCGCAGTCGAGCTGCTCACGCCGAAGATCGGCGTGCCGGTGCAATGGTGGCGCTCGGTCGGATCCACGCACACCGCCTTTGCGACTGAGTGCTTTCTCGACGAAGTTGCGCGCGAGCTGCGGAAGGATCCGTTCGAGCTGCGCCGCTCGCTGCTCGGCAAGCACCCGCGCCACAAGGCCGTGCTCGAACTCGCCGCACAGAAGGCCGGCTGGGACAGTCCGAAGGCAGGCATTTCGCGCGGCATCGCCGTGCACGAGTCATTCAACACCTATGTAGCCCAGGTGGTCGAAGTCTCCAGCGCGCAATCCTCGCTGAAGATCGAGAGGGTGGTCTGTGCGGTGGACTGCGGCGTGGCGGTCAACCCGAACATCATCGCCATGCAGATGGAGTCCGGCATCGGTTTTGGCCTCTCGGCCGCGCTCGCCGGCGCCATCACGCTGAAGGATGGCGTCGTCGAGCAGTCCAACTTCCACGACTACCCCGTGCTTCGCATGAACCAGATGCCGATGGTCGAGGTCTTCATCGTGCCCTCGCAGGAAAAACCCACCGGCGTCGGCGAGCCCGGCACCCCGGTGATCGCGCCAGCTCTCGCAAACGCGATACTGGCGATGCAAGGCCGGCCGATCCGCTCATTGCCACTGTCCTCGCAGGGAGTGACGTTCGCATGAGGCAACGGAAACCGATGACTGCATTCGCCGCGGGCGCATCGATCGCGATTTTCAGCGCCGCGGGACAGGCGCAGGATGAGGCGCAGACCTTGCGTGCGTTTGAAACCGTCCGGGAAGTGCTGCAGCACCCGCGCTGCCAGAACTGTCACATTCCCGGCGACGCGCCGCTCCAGTACGACCAGGGGCTTCCGCATGCGATGAATGTCCAGCGCGGCCACGACGGCCATGGCGCCGCGGGGATGAACTGCAGCAGCTGCCACCAGGACCGGAATCTTCCTGCCGAGTACGGCCCGCGCGCGCCGCCCGGCGCGCCGAACTGGCACCTGCCGCCCGAGAACATGAAGATGGTGTTCATCAACCTGTCCCCGGCCGAGCTCTGCCGCGTCCTCAAGGATCCGGCGCGGAATGGCGGCAAGACCGCCGGACAGCTCCTCGAGCATGTCGCCGAAGACAAGCTCGTGCTCTGGGGTTGGGATCCTGGCGGGCAGCGCACGCCGGTACCCGTCCCCCACGCGCAGTTCGTCGGCGCGTTCAAGAGCTGGGTTGCAGGCGGAATGGCCTGCGCTCGTCCTCGCTGAGGATTTGTTCGCAAGCCCAAGAGAAACAAGTCACTTTTTGACCGTTCGTAGGTTTCTTCCTACATCCATCTGACACGCGGGCTGGCAATAATCACGGTGGGCTAAACGCCTCGTATCTTCAGGGGGGCTCCGTGAGAAATCCCGAGCAGGTGCGGCGGTCAACGCGATCGTCAGCCACGCCGCTAGACACGACACTCAATCAGCGCGAATTGCTGCGCGCACTCCAGGCCATGCGCGACGGCGACTTCTCCGTGCGCCTCCCCGGCGACCAGCTCGGCCTCGCAGGGAAGATCGCCGATGCGTTCAACGAGATCGTGAGCTCGAACCAACTCCTCTGCCGCGAGCTCGAGCGCAGCGGCCAGGTCGTCGGCCGCGAAGGCAAGACACGCCACCGCATGGCCCTCGGCAAGCGCAGCGGCTCCTGGGCCGAGATGGAGCGCTCCTTCAACATGCTGGTCGACGACCTGCTCTGGCCGACGACGGAAGTGACGCGGACCATCGCCGCGGTCGCGAAAGGCGATCTCTCGCAGAAAATGCAGCTCGAGGTCGCCGGCCGGCCGCTCGAAGGCGAGTTCCTGCGCTCCGCCTCGATCGTCAATACGATGATCCAGCAGATGACCGTCTTCACCTCGGAAGTCACGCGCGTGGCGCGCGAGGTGGGCACCGAGGGCAAGCTCGGCGGCCAGGCCCAGGCGCGGGAAGTCAGCGGCGTC
>DAIRVV010000230.1:0-4049 GCA_036802645.1 Steroidobacteraceae bacterium | reverse complement strand
TTTTGCGAGCAGCGCTGCAACTGCAAAAGTGTCTGTCCCCTTTAGGTCCCCTTTAGAGGGGCGCGTCCCCTTTGGGTGCATAGAGGGGCGGCAGGGGGCAGTGCAGGACGGCGCAGATCGCGCGCAAGAACTCGGATTCGGGGATCGTCATGCGGTGGTCGTGGGAGATGGTGGCGACCATACCCTGCACCAGCTTCTCCTTTGCCGCCGGTTGCAGGCGGTCGAGCCGCGTGAGCGCGCGGTCGACCAGCGGTGGCCAGTGACCGAGGCGCGCGAACGGCGGATGGATACCCGGCAGCACGACCTCCATGCCGGCCTCGTAAGCGCTGCGGGCGAGTTGATCGTCCGCACTGCCATGCATTCCGAGCGCCGAGAACAGCACGCCCAGCTCGTCGCGCGCGCCGGCAGCGCTCTGGTTGCCCCCCGCACGCCTGCCGGGATCGAGGTCGTCGCGCAACTGCACCTGTGCGAGCTTGCGGAGCGCATATCCGAAAACCGAGGCACGGTTCTCCCGCGCCAGCAGACCATTGAGGCACTTCAGCAGATTGACGCGATCGACACGCGCGACCTGGTGCATCGAGCCGAACACCTGCAGGAGTGCGGGCATGCGCTGGACGTCGCTGAGCGCATCGACTTCCGGGAGCAGTGCATTGACCTCGTCGTGGAAAGCGGCGCCGAGCTCGTGTTGGATGAACGCAAGCTGTCGCCCACGCGCCTCGGCTTCGTCGTCGAGCGCGAGCGCGAGGACGAGCGCCCTCGCCTTGCCGGGCTGGCGCGCCACCGCGAGGTAGGATCCGGGCAGCGATTCCAGCAACAATTTCGCCTGGAGCACGTGTGCCGTACCGGGATTACCCACGAGTCCGGCGACCCCGCCCGGCGCAAGCGCGAGTGCTCCCCCAAGCAGGTCGCGCAGGCGGTCCGCGGAGCTTCCCGCCGGTGCCTCGGCCTCCGCCTTCGCCCTGGCCATCTCTTCCTGCTCCGCCATGCGGCGCCTGATGCTCTCGAATTCCGAGGGCTGGAAGCCCGGGTCGAGCGCGCGGATACGCTCGAGGATCGGCGGGTGCGTGGCGAAGCTCCTCTTGATGCCCTCCGCGAAGACGAGATGCGCTACCTCCTCGCCGTCGGCATCCACGAATCGCGAGCCCGCGCCCAGCGCGCCGATCTTCACGAGCGCGCCGCGAAGTCCCTGCGGATCGCGCGTGAACTGCACTGCGGATGCATCGGCGAGCGACTCGCGGTTCCGCGAAACCGCCGCCTGGATCAGCCGGCCGAAGAAGAGTCCGATCCAGCCGAGAATCAGCACGGCAAACGCGACGACGTAAATGACGAGGATTCCGCCGCCACCCTTGCGACCGCTGCCGCCGCGCGGCGCGAACCGGAGCACGGTCCGCGCGATCATCGCGATCACCGTCAGTCCGAAGAGCCAGCCGATCAGGCGCGTGCTGAGGCGCATGTCGCCATTCAGCACGTGACTGAACTCGTGGGCGATCACGCCCTGGAGCTCGTTGCGATCCAGCCGCTCGAGAGCGCCCTGGGTCACGGCAATCGCCGCGTTTGCGGGATTGTACCCGGCCGCAAACGCGTTGATCCCGGCTTCGCGCTCGAGCAGATAGATCTGCGGCACCGGCAGGCCCGATGCGATCGCCATCTCCTCGACAACGTTGCGCAGCCGGCGGCGAAGCGGGTCAGTCGTGTCCGCGCTTACCCGGACGCCGCCGACCGATTCCGCGACCTTGCCGCCACCGGCGGCGAGCCGGACCGTTCGTACGAGGCTCGAGATGCCGATCGTCCCGATGACCGTGAGCGTTGTGAGCAGGACGATCGCCGGGTACCGGGCCGGCGAGATGTCCCCGCTCGCAAAGAGCCCGTCCTCGTCCGTCGAGAGCACCGCAATCGCGGTGACTACGACGGCATCGATCGCGATGACGATCGCGAGAACCGCGAGGATGAACAGGAACACCATCCAGCGCGACAGGCGCTTCGTCGCGGCCTGGCGCGCGAAGAAGTCCATGGGTCAGGAACCCGTGGTCAGGTGAAGGCGACCTTCGGCACTTCGCGTTTCTGCGGCGATTCGATCTCGAGGAGCTGCGCGGGCAGGAAATTGAACATGCCCGCGACGATGCTGCTCGGGAACACCTCGCGGCGGTTGTTGTAGCCCATCACCGAATCGTTGTACGACTGGCGTGCGAACGCGACCTTGTTCTCGGTGGTGGTCAGCTCCTCGGAGAGCTGCATCATGTTCTGGTTCGCCTTCAGGTCCGGATAGGCCTCGGCCAGGGCGAACAGCTTCCCGAGCGCGCCCGAGAGCGCATTCTCCGCGCCGGCGAGCTGCTGTACGGCGGCCGGGTCGCCCGGATTCGCGGCAGCGGCTTTCAGCCCCGCGACCGCGGTGTTCCGCGCATTGATGACCGCCTCGAGCGTATTGCGCTCGTGCGCGAGATAGCCCTTCGCCGTCTCGACCAGGTTCGGGATCAGGTCGTGCCGGCGTGTGAGCTGCACGTCGATCTGCGCGAACGCATTCTTATAGGCATTCCGCGCCGTGACGAGGGCGTTGTAGAGGCCGATCACGAAAAATACGGCGAGGACGATGATCGCGAGAATTACCCAGCCCATGGCGAGCCTCCCTTGAAGACGGGCGAATGATACCCCATCAGCGCCCGGGCTCCGTGGCGATGCGCGCGCAAAGCCACGCGGCAATATCCTGGATCTCGGGCAGGCTGACCTGGTGCTGCATCGCGTATTCCTTCCACTCGACCCGGTACCCTGTTGAACGAAGCCAGTTGCAAGCCATGATGCCGAGCGCGATCGGCAGCACGGGATCCTGCTGGCCGTGGCACATGAGGATCGGCGTTGTGCGGTTCGCCTCGGCGAGCTCGGCGGCGAGTTGCGCCTGCAAGGGCAGGTAGCAGGACAGCACGAGGATTCCTCCAAGCGATTCGGCATGCCGAAGCGCGCCGTGCAGCGCGACCGCGGCGCCCTGTGAGAATCCCGCGATCACAATTCGGGCAGACGCGATTCCGGCGGCACGCTCGGCCGCGATGAACCGCTCGAGGACGGCGACCGATTCGCGAATCCCCTCCTCGTCCGCGCGTCCTTCTGCGGTCAGCGTCTTGATGTCGTACCAGGCGCGCATCCGCATGCCCATGTTGAGCGTCACCGGGCGCACGCGCGCGTGGGGAAACACGAAACGCACGCCGGGCGCGGCGGGCAGTTTCAGCTCGGGCACGATGGGCACGAAGTCGTGGCCGTCGGCGCCGAGACCGTGCAGCCAGATGACGCTGGCCGAGGCGGGCGTCGCGGGCGCCAGGACGACGGCATCCGCGGATTCCTGGATGCGGTGAGTCATCGCGTCAGCAGTTCTGGTATTTCCAGTGACGCGGCTTGCCCTCGGCGAGCCATTCAATCGTGTTCGCGAGCCGCTTTTGGCGCGTCGCGTCCTGCTTCGCATCCGTCAGCCAGTCGACGTAATCGCGCTGCTGCGAGGGCGTGAAGCGCTCGAATGTCTTTCGCGCTTTCGAATTCCTCCGGAGCGCGGCCACGAGATACGGCGGCGGCTTGACCGGCGGCTTCTTCCGGAGCGCACGATTTGGCCGGATGCCTTCCTCATTGAGCGCAACGGCGGCCTTGATCGTGCGTATGACGAGCGGATCTGCCGGCATGTCGCCGAGCGACCGCAGCTTGTGGCCGCCCATGCCTCGCTCCGCTCCGCTCGGAAACATCTTCCCGGCGTCCTTGCCGAGCCTCACTTTCAGCAGCGTTTCGCTCCAGAAACCGAAGCTCGCATGGTGCTTGAAAGCCGCCATCATCGCGACGATGCCCTTGCGCTCGAAGTTCGGCACGCCCCATTTCACGGTTTCTTCGATCTTCGGGCAGGCTTTGTGCATCAGCGCGCGCACGTGCCTCAGGATCGGCCGCGCGAAGTCCGGCGACTTTGCGATATAGGCGTCGACCGCGGGGTTCTTCATGCCGCGATTCTATCGCGGCGGGTGCCGGGTCGCTTCTAAAGGGGACAGACACTTTTTCCTTTGGTCCCTCGGGAAAAAGTGTCT
>DAIRVV010000229.1:0-4085 GCA_036802645.1 Steroidobacteraceae bacterium | reverse complement strand
GCCCCTCTAGAGGGGCGCGTCCCCTTTGAAGCAACTTCAATCGTTGATCGAGGGCGACTCCGCGTTCTCATAGACCCTGATCAGCTCGAGGTCGCCGTCCCGCATCATGCCCACGTTGGGGCAGTAGGTCTTCAGCGACTCGCTGCCCGGTTCCAGTGGCGATGTTTCGGTGACCTCGACGCAGTCCTTGAACGAGCCCGCCGGCACGTCGACGTCGAATCCCAGCGAGGTGTGCTCGCCGCGATCCTTTGCATTCGGCGCGAATTCCTGGAAATAGCGTGACCCCAGAAGATAAGCACGATCCGGCATCAGGAGGCCGGGCTTCGCGCCATCGACGCCCGCGAGCCACGCGTCATCCTGCGGATTTCCGTCACCGTCGAAGACCTCCTCGCCAAAGTAATAGACGTCATTCGTCGGATTACAGTCCGCGACGAAATTCCTGGAGACTTCCTCGAGTTCGCCGTCCACCGTCTCGTACTCCTCCATCACGCGCGCGCGAACCGAGCGCATCTTGCCGCCGTAAGGAAATGTCACCACGCGGGTTTCCGGGAGGATCGTGATCCAGAGCTCCTCGAGCCCGTCTTCCTCGACACATTCCTTGCATGCCTTGTTGCTTAGATAGAGCTGACGATTGACTTTGAGCTTCAGGAAGGCATTGCCGCCGGTCGAACTCCAGTCACAGGAGGCGATCGGGAATTCGAGAGTGAAACCATCCGGGTTTGCGCCCCAGGCGACCCCCAGGGGGGCCAGGGCGGCCAGGACGAGGGCTGCGGACCATTTCGGCATTGACATGGGACCTTCCTCCAGCTGTGCGTTATGCGGCTGCTTGACTAATGAGACGCAAGGCACGAAACAATCCTTCGCCCAGAAGGATTCCCGGCCAGCTAGCGTCTAACTTGACAATGTCGGACCTTGTTCACGTCGATCGGGCCGTGGCCCGCAAGATCCTGGACGGCGACGAGGCCGCATTCCGGGACCTGTTCGACCGCTTCTTCCCGCGGCTCTACCGCTTTGCGCTCGCGCGCCTCGGCAATGACCGGGATACGGCGCAGGACATCGTGCAGCAGACCTTCTGCAACGCGATCGAGCGGCTCGACAGCTACCGCGGCGAGGCGGCGCTTTATACGTGGTTCTGCCAGATCTGCCGGAACGCAATCGCGGATCACTTCCGCAGGAACGGGCGCGGCGCCGCACGCGTCGTGCTGCTCGAAGACCAGCCGAACGCGCGCGCGATTCTGGAATCGCTTGTCGCACCGGCGGCGGACGGGCCCGAGGTCGGCGCCTGGCGCGACCAGGTGCATCGCCTCGTGGAAGTCACGCTCGACTCGCTGCCGGGCCGGTACGGCGAAGTCCTGGAATGGAAGTATATCGACGGCATGTCGGTCATCGAGATCGCGGACCGGCTGAAGCTCGGCCCCAAGGCGACAGAGTCGCTGCTGACACGGGCGCGAAATGCGTTTCGTGAGGCGATCGTCGAAATGATAGGTACGCGGGAGGATCTTTCCGCGCCAACCGTCCAACTGGTTTGAGGATCCACATGGAGAAGGAAACGGACATCGTCGAATCGCTGCTTCGCACTGCGGGGCGGCGCACCGAGCCGCCGGAAGAGGCTCGACGCCAGGTTTTCACCGCGGTTTCGGCAGCGTTCCGCGAAAAGACGGCGCGTCGCCGCCAGGGCCGGTGGTTCTCATTCGCCGCCGCGGCCGCCCTGCTCATGATCGCGGTCGCGGCGATCCTGCAGTGGACCACGCCTGCCGACGACCGCGGCGTGCTTGCGCGCGTCGAGCGGAGCGTCGGCGGAGTGGAACAGACGAGCGGCGACGGATGGCAGGCCATCGACGGGTCACATTCCTCGCTTGGCACGGGCGCACGGCTTCGAACGCTCGCGAACGGCCGCGCCGCGCTCGCGCTCCCGGGCGGCGAGTCCCTGAGACTGGCGGGAGACACGGAAGTGATGCTCGACGCACCGGGCCGGATTTACGTGCAGAGCGGGACGATCTACGTCGACAGCGGCCCGCGCGCGGCCGCGGCACGGCTCGAGATCGTGACGCCCGCAGGCACGGCGCGCGACCTCGGTACGCAGTTTGAACTCCAGGTCGCGGGCGGTGCGCTGCGCCTCAGGGTGCGCGAGGGAATCGTTGCCATCGATCACGGTGGCCGGTCGCACACGGGGAGCGCCGGCGAGCAGATTGCGATCGGCCCGCTCGGCGGCGTGTCGCGCGAGCGAATCGCACCCGACTCTCCGGTCTGGCAATGGGCGGAATCGATCGCGCCCGCGCCTGACATGGACGGCAAGCCCGCGAACCTCCTGATCGCCTGGGTCGCGCGCGAAACCGGCCGCCGGCTGCGCTATGAATCGCCGCAGGTCGAGCGGCGGGCGTCGACGGTGATCCTGCACGGGAACGTCCGCAATCTCGCACCGCTCGCGGCGCTCGAGGCCATGCTTGCGACGACCGACCTCGAGTACGTGTTGCAAGGCGATACAATGGAGATCCGCGCCAGGAACGACGTCGCACTCATCCCGTGAGAAAGCTGCTGCTCCTCTCGGCCTTATTCCCGGCGATCGCAGGGGCCGCCGAGTATCGCGGCATGGCGGTCGAGGACGTGCTGGAGCGACTGAGCGAGGGCGGGCTCGGGCTCCTGTACAGCAGCGACCTCATCAAGCCCTGGATGCGCGTCGACCAGGAACCGCGTGCAATCGAGCCGCGCGCACTCCTGGCCGAGATCCTGGCGCCACATGGCATCACCGTCGAGCAAGGTCCGGAGGAACGGTTGATGCTGGTGCGCGGAGTGCCGCGCGCGCCGCGGCAGGCCCAGCCTGGCACGACGCACAGTCCGGCCCCGGCACCGATCGACGTGGTTGTCGTCAGTGCCAGCCATTACCTCTTTGGCGACGAAGAACCGCTCGCCCCGGTCGTCCTCGGTTCGGCACAGCTCGAGCTCCTGCCGGACATCGGCGAGGATCCCGTGCGCGCAGTCGCCCGCCTGCCGGGCGTCGCGCGCCAGGACTTCTCGAGCCGTAATCACCTGCGCGGCGGCGCCGAGAACGAAACGCTCGTGCGCTTCGACGATCTGCGGCTCTTCAACCCGTATCACCTCAAGGACTTCTTCGGGGTGTTCAGCAGCATCGATCCCGGGATCATCAGCGACATCCGCGTCTATACCGGCGGATTCCCGGTTGCATTCGGCGACCGCAGCAGCGGTGTCGTCGACATCGCGCCGCGGCTGCCCGCGCGGAACTTCCAGGGCCAGGCGGTCGCGTCGATGTTCACCACAGGCCTCGCGCTCGACGGCGGTTTCGACGAGGGCGCGGGCGACTGGACGGTCGCGGCGCGCCGCGGAAACATGGATCTCTATTTCGACCTGGTCGACTCGCCTCTCGGCGATCCGGACTACTACGACTTCTACGCGCACACCGGCCGCCGGTTCAACGACTGGCTGGCTGTCGCCGCCAACGCACTGATGTTCGACGACCGGATACTCGCCTTCGACAGCGACCAGGAGGAGCAGGCTATCGCCGAGTATCGCGACGAGTATTACTGGTTTCGCGCGGATCTCGGCGCGCCCGACGGACTCGGAGGGCGGATCCTTGCTGCCCATACGCGTCTCGCGAGCGAGCGCAACGGCACGTCCGAGCTTCCCGGTGTCGAGGAGGGATCGCTCTCGGACGAGCGCGACTTCGAGATCAATTCATTGCAGGCCGACGGCTGGTGGCGTGTGGGCGCAAGCTCACTGCTCCAGGCCGGCGCCGAGTGGCGGGCCCAAAGCGGGCGATACCTCTACAGCGACGAAGTCGAATTCGAGTTGCTGTTCGACACGCCCGGGGCGGCCGACTCGCCTTCCCGTTCGCGCTCGATCCGGGTCCGGCCATCCGGGCACCAGGCGGGCGCTTACGTGAACTGGCGGCTGGAGCCGACGAGCTGGATCGCGACCGACCTCGGCCTTCGCTGGGATGAGGCGACGCTCTCCGATCTTGACTCGTCGGAATGGAGCCCTCGCGCCGTGCTGATGTGGCGGCCGACCGACAAGACGCGGGTGCGGCTCGGCTGGGGCCACTACTTCCAGGCGCAGGGCATCAACGAGCT
>DAIRVV010000228.1:0-4093 GCA_036802645.1 Steroidobacteraceae bacterium | reverse complement strand
GGACCGCGGTCAATTTGCGTCGGAGCTCACGGCGCGGCTCGAGCACGCGGGACGCGACGAGGAGCTCTGCGTCGATGCGTTTCGCCAGTTCCGGCGTGCCGCGATGTTTCGCGTCGCCATGCAGGATCTCACCGGCCACCTGCCGCTCATGCAGGTGAGCGACCGGCTCACGGATGTGGCCGAGCTGATCCTCGAACAGACGCTCGGGCTCGCATTCCGGCATACGGCCGGGCAGTTCGGCGCACCGCAATGCGACGACGGTCAGGGGCGGCGCGCCGTGCGGGTCGGAATTGCGGGTTACGGCAAGCTCGGCGGCATGGAGCTTGGTTATGCCTCGGACCTCGACCTGGTCTTTCTTCACGATTCCGCGGGCGGGCAGCAGCAGACGTCCGGGCCGAGGGTGGTGGACAACGAGGTGTTCTTCCTGCGCCTGGCGCAGCGGCTGGTTCACCTGTTGACGGTGCACACCGCGGCCGGGAGGCTTTACGACGTCGACGTGCGACTCAGGCCCTCCGGCAAGGGGGGCCTTGCATTCACGCAGATCGGGGCCTTCGAGGACTACCAGCGCCGCGAGGCCTGGACCTGGGAGCACCAGGCGCTCCTGCATTCGCGCTGGGTCGCGGGTGATGCCGGCCTCGGCGCAGGCTACTCGCGGATCCGGCGCGCAGTGCTCGTCGAAGCCGTGAAACGCGAGACACTGCGTGAGGAAATCGTCGGAATGCGCGAGCGCATGCGCGCCGAGCACGCCAGGCCGCGGGATGGACAATTCGACCTGAAGCAGGATCGCGGCGGGATCGCCGACATCGAGTTTCTCGCCCAGTACTGGGTCCTCAGGCACGTGCGCGAGCATCCGCCGCTGGCCGAATTCGCGGACACGATCCGGCATCTCGAGTCGGTCGGCTCGGCGGCGCTCGTCGACCACCGGGTCATCGACCGCCTCGTGGACGCCTATCGCGCTTACCGGAACGCCGCGCATCATCTCTCGCTCGAACAACGCCCGCCGGTCGTGGACGCCGCCGAATACGCGCCGATCCGCGCCGGCGTGGCCGCGGTCTGGGACCGGGTCATGGTCGCGGGCGCCGACCCTCGGCCGCTATAATCCCGCAATGAAAACCGCGAACCCGCTTCAGCCGCCCAATGCGCGCGAGCGATATGAAGTGACCGCGGCGGACCTGCCGCTCTCATGCCCGATGCCTGCAATGTCGCTCTGGAACAGCCATCCCCGCGTTTACCTGCCCATCGAGGCGACTGGCTTCGCCAAGTGCCCGTATTGCAGCTCCGAGTTCGTGCTCTCCCGCTGATCGCAGATGTTTGAGCGGCTCGCAATCGACCGCGGCGCGATCCTTTTCGATGCCAGGCGTGTCGATGCGCCCGGCCCCCAGCTCTTCGAGCCGGCGCATTGGAGCGCGAAAGGCGCGCTCACCGAGCAGTCGGGCGGCCGCGGCTCGATACATTTCATCGACAAGGACGACGACCGCTGGGTCATGCGGCGCTACCTGCGCGGCGGCATGGCCGCCCAGATCGCCCGCGACAGCTACCTGTTCCTGGGGGAGGAGCGAACGCGCTCTTTTCGCGAGCTACGGCTGCTCTCGGCGCTGCGCGCGCGGGACCTGCCGGTGCCGGCGCCGATCGCCGCCCGCTATGTGCGCGACATCGTGACCTACCGCGCAGAGCTCATCACCGAGCGCCTGCCGGGCGCCTGCTCGCTATCCGAAATGCTGGCGGCCGGGCGCATGGACGACGCGCGCTGGGCGACGATCGGGCGCTGCCTGCGCCATTTCCACGATGCCGGCGTGCAACACGCCGACCTCAACGCACACAACATCATGCTGGGCGAGAATCGCGAGGTCTGGCTGCTCGACTTCGATCGCGGCCGCATGCGGCATCCCGGTTCGTGGCGCGATCGCGTGCTCGACCGGCTGGCGCGAAGCCTCGCGAAGATCAGCGCCGGTGCGACCGAATGGCGGACCGGGTTTGCGCTCCTGCGCCTCGCGCACGATGCGTAAGGCGCGATGAATTACCTCTACAACGTTCTCATATACCTTGCCGCACCGATCGCGATCCTGGTCCAGCTATGGCGCGGACTGCGCGACCCGAGTTACCGCGGCGGTCTCGCCGAGCGATTCGGCTTCGGGTCGTCGGTGGCGGGCCCGACGATCTGGGTTCACGCGGTGTCGGTGGGCGAGGTCCAGGCTGCGCAATCGCTGATCGCGGAGCTTCGCGTGCGACACCCGCGTTACCGGGTGCTGCTCACGACCGTCACGCCGACGGGCGCCGCACGTGCCAGGTTCCTGTTCGATGACCAGGTGATGCTCCGTTACGTCCCGTTCGACCTGCCGGGCTCCGTGAAGCGCTTCTTTGATCGCGTGCAGCCAAAGCTTGCAATGATCCTCGAGACCGAGCTCTGGCCGAATCTCTACGGTGAATGCGGGAGTCGCGGCGTGCCGCTCGTGCTCGCGAGCGCGCGCGTGTCGCCGCGCTCCGTCGGCAAGTACCGCAGGCTCGTCTCGCTGTTCCGCAAGACGCTCTCGCACGGGATCCTGATCGCAGCGCAGAGCGAATCCGACGCCGAGCGATTCCGCTCGATCGGCGCGCCGCCGGACCGCACGCACATCACCGGCAACATCAAATTCGACTTCCAGCCGCCCGTGGGCATCGAGGACCAGGGAAGGCGATGGCGCGAGAAGAACGCGCCAGGCCGCCCGGTGTGGGTTGCGGGCAGCACGCACGAAGGCGAGGAGGCGATCGTGCTCGACGCGCACCGCCGCGTGCTGGCGCGCTTTCCGGACGCGCTGCTCGTGCTCGTGCCGCGCCACCCGCAGCGATTCGATGCGGTGCGCGACATGCTCGCAAGACGCCACGATCGCGCGTCCGATCGCTCCACCAGTGTGACGATATCCCGCGCGACGAGCGTGCTGCTCGGGGACACCATGGGCGAGCTCATGATGTTCTACGCGGCGTCGGATGTCGCCTTCGTGGCGGGAAGCCTGCTGCCGATCGGCGGCCACAACCTCCTCGAGCCCGCCTCGGTCGGTCGCCCGGTGCTGACCGGACCGCACAATTTCAATGGCGAGGAAATCGCCCAGCTGTTGATGGATGCCGGCGCCGCCTTCATCGTCGCGGACGCCGGGCAACTCGCGCACGCGGTCACTGGTCTGCTCGACGATGCCAGCCTGCGCGGCGTCATGGGCGCGGCCGGCAGGGCCGTGCTCGACTCGAACCGCGGCGCGCTTGATCGCCTGCTGACACTGGTCGATCCTCTGCTCGAATGAGGGAGTACCCGGATTGAAGACCGACTTGCGCCTCGCGGCGCCCTACGCACCCGACGCGATCGAGTCGCTCGTCGAGCAGTTCGGCTCGCCGCTGTTCGTGATCGACTGCGAGCGTCTCCGTCAGCAGTACCACGCGCTTGCAATGGCGCTGCCGGGCGTGGACCTGCACTACGCACTCAAGCCGCTGCCGGACCGGACCGTCGTGCAGGCGCTCGCGCGCGAAGGCTCCTGGTTCGATCTCGCGACCAATGGCGAGGTGGACCTCGTTCGGGACGCAGGCATCCCGCCGGGCCGTTGTGTCCACACCCATCCGATCAAGCGAGGGTCAGACATCCGTCACGCGCTCGACTGCGGCGTCACGACTTTCGTCGTCGATAACGCGGAGGAAATCGCCAAGTTCGACGCCTGCCGCGCGCGCGTGCGGCTCCTCCTGCGAATTTCCTTCCGCAACCCGGACACGATCATCGACCTGTCGCGCAAGTTCGGCTGCGATGCGGATGCGGCGGTCGGGCTGGTCGAACACGCGGCAAAGCGCGGCATCAGGATTGCCGGATTCTCTTTTCACGCCGGATCCCAGCTCGTAAAGCCCGACAAGTACGTCGAGGCGATCGATACCTGCGGCCGGCTGATAGCCGAGGCGCGCTCGCGAGGCTTCGCGCTCGAGGAACTCGACATCGGCGGCGGTTTCCCGATCGATTATCTCGAGACAGTCCCGCCGATCGGAACCTATTGCGCGCCGATCCGGGCGGCCATCGCGCGGCTGCCCCGGGACCTTCGTGTCATCGCCGAGCCCGGACGCTTTGTGTGCGGACCGGCGGCTA
>DAIRVV010000227.1:0-4095 GCA_036802645.1 Steroidobacteraceae bacterium | reverse complement strand
ATCTAGATGTCGATGGCCGCGGGCAATGCCGATTCGCTGCGACGGCGGAATTCCGCCGCGAGCTCCGGGTGCGCCGCTTCATAAGCCTTGAAGCCGCGTCGCCAGCGTCCCTCGGCGCGCTTGCCGGCCGCGTGCGCATCCCAGGCGGCGCGGATTTCTTCAGGCACGACGAAGGGCTCATGTGGCCAGCCGAGCGCCTTGCGCGCGAGCGCGACTTCATCGCTGCCCAGCGCGGCGCCGTGGGACTCCTCCTTGCCCTGCTTGTTCGGCGCGCCGTACCCGATCACGGTCTTGCAGCAGATCAGCGTCGGCTTCGACTTTTCGCGCTTCGCCCTACGTATTGCGCGCGTGACGGCGTCGGGATCATGACCGTCGACGGCGCGAATCACCTGCCAGCCGTAGGCTTCGAAGCGTTTCGGGGTGTCATCGGTAAACCACCCCGCGACCTCGCCGTCGATCGAGATGCCGTTGTCGTCGTAAAAGCAGACGAGCTTGCCGAGGCCCCATGTCCCGGCGAGCGCGCAGGCCTCGTGCGAGATGCCTTCCATCAGGCAGCCGTCGCCGAGGAACACCCAGGTGTGGTGATCCACGATCTCGAGGCCGGGACGATTGAATTCCGCAGCGAGTTTCTTTTCCGCGAGCGCCATGCCGACGGCATTCGCGATTCCCTGGCCGAGCGGGCCCGTCGTGGTCTCGATGCCGATGTCGATCTCGTGCTCCGGGTGGCCCGCGGTCCGCGACCCGAGCTGCCGGAAGTTCCTGAGCTCGTCCAATGCGAGCGGATAGCCCGTCAGGTGGAGCACGGAATAAAGGAGCATGGAGCCATGGCCGTTTGAGAGCACGAAGCGATCCCGGTCGGCCCAGCGGGGATTGCCCGGGTTGTGCTTCAGGAAGTCACGCCACAGAACTTCGGCGATATCGGCCATTCCCATCGGCATTCCCGGATGACCGGAGTTCGCGCGCTGAACGGCATCCATGCTGAGCGCGCGGATGGCGTTGGCTGCTTCACGACGACTCGGCATCTGGTCACTCCGGCGGGAAACCGGCATTGTCGCCGATGGCGTATAATTTTTCGATGTCAGGTGACTTCCTGTTCACTTCGGAATCCGTTTCCGAAGGCCATCCCGACAAGGTCGCGGACCAGATCTCGGACGCGGTGCTGGACGCCCTGCTCGCGCGCGACCCGAGGGCGCGCGTCGCATGCGAGACGCTCGTCAAGACGGGCGTCGCAGTCATCGCAGGCGAGATCACGACCGGCGCCTGGATCGACCTCGAGTCCCTGGTGCGCAGCGTCATCTGCGACATTGGCTACACGTCCTCCGAGGTCGGATTCGACGGCAAGACCTGCGGCATCATCAACATCATCGGCAAGCAGTCGGCGGACATCGCGCAGGGCGTCGATCGCGCGGATCCCGAGAACAAGGGCGCCGGCGACCAGGGCCTCATGTTCGGCTACGCGAGCGACGAGACCGACGCCCTGATGCCCGCGCCGATCCACTATGCGCACAAGCTGGTCGAGCGCCAGGCGAAGGTCCGCAAGGGCAGGAATCCGAAGCTGCCGTGGCTGCGCCCCGATGCGAAGAGCCAGCTCACGTTCGCATACGTGGACGACAGGCCGGTCGGCATAGAGGCCGTCGTGCTCTCGACGCAGCACGCACCGGAGATCCGGCAGAAGGACCTCCACGAAGCCGTGATGGAGGAGATCATCAAGCCGGTGCTGCCGAAACGCTGGCTCGGAAAGCGCACGAAGTTCCACATCAATCCGACAGGCCGGTTTGTGATCGGCGGGCCGGTCGGCGATTGCGGCCTGACCGGGCGCAAGATCATCGTCGACACCTATGGCGGCATGGTTCGCCATGGCGGCGGCGCGTTCTCGGGCAAGGATCCCTCCAAAGTCGACCGGTCCGCGGCCTATGCGGCGCGATATGTCGCAAAGAATCTCGTCGCGGCGGGCCTCGCGAGCCGCTGCGAAATCCAGGTGTCCTACGCGATCGGCGTGGCGAAGCCGACGTCTGTCTCCGTGCGGACATTCGGCACCGGAAAACTACCGGACTCACGTCTCGAAAAGCTGGTTGCATCCCATTTCGACCTGCGCCCGTTTGGCATCATCCGCATGCTCGACCTGATCCACCCGATGTACCGCGCGACGGCGTCCTACGGGCATTTCGGGCGCGAACCGGTCGAGATGGACTACGATTGGCAGGATGATTCCGATGGCGGCGCTGCCCGGCGCCGGACGGCGTTCACGGCTTTCAGCTGGGAGCGCACGGACCGGGCCGAAGCCCTGAGGAAAGCCGCAGGAATCTGAGAGGGGACCGTCCCCGCGATCCTCGAGGAGCGTTGCAACAGGCGAAGGCCTGCCAGGCTCGGGGGTTGTAAATGCCAACGGCGCTCTCGCTCGCAAAGGAGAGGTACGACCATGAATGCCGTGATCAGCAGAGAACCCAGGGATTTCCACGTTGCCGACATCGGCCAGGCCGAATGGGGCCGGCGCGAGATTGCGATCGCAGAGACCGAGATGCCGGGCCTGATGTCGGTCCGGGCCGAGTTCGCGCGCACGAAGCCGCTCGCAGGCGCGCGCATCGCCGGCTCCCTGCACATGACGATCCAGACGGCGGTGCTCATCGAATCGCTGGCTGCGCTCGGCGCCGAAGTCCGCTGGGCCTCCTGCAACATCTTCTCGACGCAGGACCATGCCGCCGCCGCGATCGCCGCCACGGGCATCCCGGTCTTCGCGCACAAGGGCGAGACGCTCGAAGAGTACTGGGAATTCGCGCATCGCATCTTCGAGTGGCCGGCTGGCCGCCACGCCAACATGATCCTCGACGACGGCGGCGACGCAACGCTGCTCCTGATGCTCGGCGCAGAGGCGGAGCGCGATGCGTCGGTGATTTCGAAGCCGGCGAACGAGGAAGAAACCTGCATGTACGCATCGATCCGGAGGCGCCTCGAATCCATGCCGGGCTGGTACTCGGCGCGCCTCGCCGATATCAAGGGTGTCACCGAGGAGACTACGACGGGCGTGAAGCGCCTTTACCGGAGGGCTGCCGAAGGCAAGCTGCCATTCCCCGCGATCAATGTGAACGACTCGGTCACCAAGTCGAAGTTCGACAATCTCTATGGCTGCCGCGAATCGCTCGTCGACGGCATCAAGCGCGCGACCGACGTGATGATCGCCGGCAAGATCACGCTCGTCGCCGGCTACGGCGATGTCGGCAAGGGTTGCGCGCAGTCGCTGCGCGGCCTGGGTGCGACCGTCTGGGTCACCGAAATCGACCCGATCTGCGCGCTGCAAGCTGCGATGGAAGGCTATCGCGTCGTGACCATGGACGACGCCTGCGACAAGGCGGACATCTTCGTGACGGCCACCGGCAACGTGAATGTGATCAACCACGACCACATGCGCCGCATGAAGCATCAGGCGATCGTCTGCAACATCGGCCATTTCGACAGCGAGATCGACATCGCCTCGCTCCGCCAGTACCGCTGGGAAAACATCAAGCCGCAGGTCGACCACATCATCTTCCCGGACGGAAAGCGCATCATCCTGCTGGCGGAGGGCCGCCTCGTGAACCTCGGCTGCGCGACGGGGCACCCGTCATTCGTGATGTCGAACTCCTTCACGAACCAGGTGCTGGCGCAGATCGAGCTGTTCGCGCATGGCGAGCGCTACGAACACCGTGTCTACGTGCTGCCGAAGGCGCTCGACGAGAAGGTCGCGCGGCTGCACCTCGACCGGATCGGCGCAAAGCTCACGAAGATGACGCCCGAGCAGGAGCGCTATCTCGGCCTGCCAGCCGCCGGGCCGTTCAAGCCCGACCATTACCGATACTGAACGCGCACGGTGCTGGCACTGCAATTCACGGATCCGCATCTCCCCGGGGCACCGGGCGGCGATGTCCGGGGCGTCGCGACCGAAAAGACGCTGGCACGCTGCGTCGCGCATGCGCGCCGCTTGCATCCGCGCCCCGACGCCGTGCTGCTGACCGGAGACCTCGTGCATGACGACGCCGGCGGCTATGCGGCGCTCCACGCGCAATTCAAGGATTCGGGCGCGCCGGTGCACTGCCTGCCCGGAAATCACGACGATCCCGC
>DAIRVV010000226.1:0-4128 GCA_036802645.1 Steroidobacteraceae bacterium | reverse complement strand
ATCACGCCCACCGCTGCAAAGAAGATGACGTCGTCCACGTCGACCGGCTTCCAGGTGGAGCCCGGCTGCGCCGCGCGGCGGCGGGCGAGCCACCAGCCGACGACGAATCCGACGACATACATGAGGCCGTACCAGTGAATCCTCACCGGCCCGATCGCGAATGCGACGGGATCAATTTCGGGATAGACGAGCATCAGTCGGTGACCCGGAACAGGAAGGCGCGCAGATACCTCGTTTCGTCGATCGCCGGGTGTACCGGATGGTCCGGCGACTGTCCGCCCACGGCGATCAGCTGGGCGAATCGGCCGAGGTGGCGCGCGCCACGCTGGACCGCATCGGAGAGCTCGCCGGGCAGGAGGTGATAGGAACATGAGCAGGACATCAACAGCCCGTCGCGATCGATCAGCTGCATGGCGAGCTGGTTGATGCGGCGATAGGCCGCAAGGCCTTTCGGATGGTCCTTTTTGCGCTTGATGAAGGCCGGCGGATCGACGACGACGACGTCGAACCGGCGGCGCTCGGCGACGAGCGCCTCGAGCGACTCGAAGGCATCGCCCTGAAGGAGTTCCACCTCGAGCGCGTTGGCGTCAGCCGTCGCGGCGGCCGCCTCGAGCGCCGGGGCGGACGAATCGATACAGGTCACCTCGGAAGCGCCGGCGCGCTTTGCCTGCAACCCGAAACCGCCGGCGTAACTGAAGACGTCGAGAACCCGCGCATCGCGCACATGGCGCGCGAGCATCGCACGATTGGCGGTCTGGTCGTAATACCAGCCGGTCTTCTGGCCGGCGGCGAGCGGAATCCGGAATTCAACACCGCCTTCGGGCACCCCGACGAAATCCGGAATTTCGCCGAATGCCGTCTCGACATAGCGCGGAAGGCCTTCAAGCTCGCGCACCGGCGAGTCGTTCTTCCAGAGCAGTGCCTTCGGGGCGATGACCTTGACGAGTGCCTCCTGGATCTCCGCCTTCATGGCCTCCATGCCGGCGGTCCCGGCTTGTGCAACGAGGACATCGCCATAACGGTCGACGACGAGGCCCGGAAGCAGGTCGGCCTCACCGAAAACGAGACGGTAGAAGGGTGCCGCGTACAACCGCTTCCTGAGGGCCAGCGCGACCTTCAGCCGGTGGACGATCAGCGACTTGCCGGGCGGGAAATCCGGATCGCGTCCGAGCAGCCGCGCGCTGATCAGCGTCCGCGGATTGACGTAGGCATAGCCCAGGAAACGATCGCCGCTCGATCGCACCTGCACCTGCGCGCCCGGTGCGAAAGCGGTGAGCGGCGTCGCGGCGACATTGACCTCGTTGGAAAATATCCAGAGGTGCCCGGCGTGGAGCCGGCGCTCTTCCTGCGGTTTCAGGACGAGCGGCGGCAGCGCGCTCCCGGCCACGGCGACGGTTTCAGGGATACTCGACATGCGGGAAGCAAGCGCGGTGGCTATAGTGATCGCAATTCTACCCGACTGCGGGCATCGCGATGAATCGTCTCGCGGAAGAAACAAGCCCGTATCTCCTGCAGCACGCCGCGAATCCCGTGGACTGGCATCCGTGGGGACCGGCCGCCGTCTCGAAAGCGAAGGAGCAGGACCGCCCGATTCTGCTGTCGATCGGCTATTCCGCCTGTCACTGGTGCCACGTGATGGCGCACGAGTCCTTCGAGGACGAGGCCACCGCCGCCGTCATGAACCGCCTCTTTGTCAACGTCAAGGTGGATCGCGAGGAACGGCCCGACCTGGACAAGGTGTACCAGTTCGCCCACCAGATGCTGACTCAGCGCGGCGGCGGCTGGCCGCTCACGATGTTCCTCGCGCCGGATGACCTCACGCCGTTCTTCGGCGGCACCTACTTCCCGAAGCAGGCGCGCTACGGCATGCCGGCATTCACGGACCTGCTCGAGCGCGTCGCTGCTTTCTATCGCGACGAACGCGACAGCCTCCGCAGCCAGAATGCCGCGCTGCGCGGCGTGTTCGACGACCTCGTGCCGCCCGCCGCGAAGGAAGGCCTGGACCTGACGCGCGAGCCGATCGATCGCGCGCGGCGAAATCTCGCGGCAAGCTTCGACGCGCGCCATGGCGGCTTCGGCCCTGCGCCGAAGTTCCCCCACGCGGCATCCCTCGAGTTCCTGCTTCGCCTGCCCGAACGCGATGCGCTCGCCATGGCGGTGCTGACGCTCCGCCGGATGTCGGAAGGCGGCATCAATGACCAGCTCGGCGGCGGTTTCTGCCGTTACTCAGTCGATCCCTTCTGGATGATCCCGCATTTCGAGAAGATGCTGTACGACAACGGGCCGCTGCTCGCGCTGTGCGCAGAGGCCGCTGTCGCGACGGGCGATGCCGTCCTGCGCGATGCCGCAATCGCGACCGCGGGCTGGGCGCTTCGCGAAATGCGCTCGCCCGAAGGCGCGTTCTATGCCGCGCTCGACGCCGACTCCGAAGGGCACGAGGGTCGCTTCTATGTCTGGCGCCGCGACGAGGTCGAGTCCCGCCTCTCGCCCGATGAGTTTCGCGTGCTGGCCCGCCGCTATGGTCTCGATCGTGAACCGAATTTCGAGGGCGCCTGGCACCTGCATACCTTCGTCGAGATGGACCGAGTGGCCGAGGAGACGGAGATCGCGCTGCCGAAGGCGAGCGAACTGCTCGATTCAGCCCGCGCGAAACTCCTGTCCGCGCGCGGGAAGCGTGTTCGCCCCGGTCTCGACGACAAGGTCCTGACGGCCTGGAATGGCCTGATGATCCGAGGCCTCGCGATGGCGGGCCGGCTGCTCGAAGAGCCATCGCAAGTCGCGGCAGCCCAGGAAGCCATCGACTTCCTGCGCACACACTGCTGGCGGGACGGCGTTCTGTTCGCGTCGTGGAAAGCTGGCGAGGCCCGCTTCCCCGCCTACCTCGACGACCACGCCTTCCTGCTCGATGCGCTGCTCGAGTTCCTGCAGTCACGCTTTCGCGTGGAGGACCTGCGTTTCGCCTGCCAGATTGCCGACGCGCTGCTGTCGAAGTTTGCCGACCGCGAACGCGGCGGATTCTGGTTCACGGCCGAGGGCGAGGACCCGCCACTCCATCGGCCAAAGGGATTCGCGGACGAAGCGATGCCCTCGGGCAATGGTGTTGCGGCCAAGGCGCTGGCGCGACTCGGCTGGCTCACCGGCGAGATGCGCTATCTCGACGCGGCAGAAGCGGCAATCCGCGGCGGCTTCGCGTCGATCGCGCGCGCACCGGAGTCGCACGCGGCGATGCTCATCGCGCTCGATGAGTATCTCGACCCCGTCGAGATCGTCGTGATCCGCGGGAAGGCGGCGGATGTGGCGGCGTGGCAGAAGTCACTCGCGCGCGAATACTCGCCGCGGCGCATGGTGATCGCCATTCCGGACGATGCTGATGGCCTGCCGGATGCCCTTGCGGGCAAGCGACCTCGCGAACGGACGGTCGCCTACGTCTGCCGCGGGCCGCAGTGCAGTGATCCGGTTACGAACATCGAATCGCTCTGAGTCAGAGCGTCGCGACGAATGCGATCCACATGCCGAACAGGAGCAGCGTGCTCGCGACATAGGCGAGGAAGCGATGCATGACCCGGTTGTAGGTCACGTGAATAAGGCTGTGGAGACCTCGCAATCCGACATAGCCCCAGGCCGCCGCGACAAAGGCCGGCGTCGAACCCCCGTTTAGCGCCAGGGCGACGCAGAGCAGGTAGAAAAGAACCGGCACCTCGAAGAGATTCCGGAAATTTTCGGCGGCCTGCGTACGCTCCAGCTTTGCTGCCGCGGCACGCGCGGTCGACAATGCCTGCGCATCGATGTGCTTGGTGCGCATCTCGCCGATTCGATCGGCGTAGAGCTTGATCCACACGACGGCGGTCAGGCCCACCATTGCCGAGCAGGGCAACCAGATCGGGTCGGTCATGATGCGGCCCGGCATGCGGCGTAACATAGCACCCGATGAACGCACGGCTCGAATCGATCGCCCTGCCCGGCTTCGCCGAGGTGCAGGCCGCCGCAGGCCGGCTTGCTGGCGTCGCCCGGCGGACGCCCCTGCTCGCGGGCACGCCGCTCGACGACATTGTCCAGCATCGGGTCGAGACCGGACAAGGCCCGGCGGATCTCGAAGGCTATAAACGCGACCAGCTCAACCGACTCTGC
>DAIRVV010000225.1:0-4170 GCA_036802645.1 Steroidobacteraceae bacterium | reverse complement strand
AACGTGCAGCGCGCCGCGATCGGCTTCCGAATGTACGGCGATCGCGCGGATGCCGAGCCGCCGGCAGGTTCGAATCACGCGGCATGCGATCTCGCCGCGATTGGCGATCAGGAGCCGCCCGATCTTCATGCGTCGCGGATCCAGCCGGGCTTGCGCCGTTCCAGAAAGGCTGTGAGTCCTTCCCGTGCTTCATCGCCCGCGCGAACGCGCGCGATCCAGCGCGTCGTATCGATGATCATGGATTCATCGACCGCGGAGCTGCGGCCGGTCACGCGGTGCAACAGCTGCTTGATCTCGGCCTGCGCTTTCGGCCCGCCGGCCAGCATCGCATTCACAATGGTCGCTGTCGCGTCGCCAAGCGATGCGTCGTCCACGGCCTCGTGAACGAGCCCAATCCGCATCGCGGTTTCGGCGTCCATCGCCTCGCCGGTCAGAAACCAGCGATGCGCCTGGCGCGCCCCGATCGCGCGGATCACGTAGGGCGAGATCATCGCCGGAACCAGCCCGAGGCGGACTTCGGAGAGTGCGAATCGCGCGCTCCTGCCCGCGATTGCGACGTCGCAGGCGGCAATGAGCCCGATCGCGCCGCCATAGGCCGCGCCGTTCACGACCGCCACGGTGGGTTGCGGATGTCGCTCGAGGCGTTCGAGCATGAGTGCGAAACGGCGTGAATCCGCTTCGTTTTGCGCGATCGTTGCGGCACCTGCCGCGCGCATCTCGCCGATGTCGGCGCCCGCGCAGAACACGTCCCCCGCGCCCGTCAGCTTCACGACCCGGACTGACGGATCGCCGGCCAGCGACTTGAGCGCTTCGGTCAGCTGGCCGACCAGCTCCGCCGAAAGCGCATTGCGCGCCTCTGTGCGATCGAGCGTCAGCGTGACGATTCCGCGGGTGTCGCGTTCGATGCCGAGCACAGTCATTACATCCGGAATACGCCGTAGGATTCCGGCTGCGGGGCCGGTCCGTGGGCGACGACTTCGAGCGCGAGTCCGAGCACGCGACGCGTGTCGAGCGGATCGATGACGCCGTCGTCCCAGAGCCGCGCGCTGGCGTAATAGGGATTGCC
The DNA here is from genome assembly GCA_036802645.1 of Steroidobacteraceae bacterium. Taxonomy (GTDB): domain Bacteria; phylum Pseudomonadota; class Gammaproteobacteria; order Steroidobacterales; family Steroidobacteraceae; genus SCUD01. The sequence continues at coordinate 3,104 of DAIRVV010000225.1, read as the reverse complement.
CTGGCGCTCGTACTGGTCGCGGATGCCGGTCATGAACTCCGCCTGCTCGGTCTCCGGCCATTTGCCGCCCTTGGCTTCGACTCCGTCGCGACGCACGGTCGCGAGCACGCTCGCGGCCTGTTCGCCACCCATCACCGAAATGCGGGCGTTCGGCCAGGTCCACAGAAAACGGCCGCCGTACGCGCGCCCGCACATGGCGTAATTGCCCGCGCCGAATGACCCGCCGATGACGACCGTGAGCTTTGGCACGGTCGAGCAGGCGACTGCCGTCACCATTTTCGCGCCGTCACGCGCGATGCCGCCACTCTCATAGCGCTTGCCCACCATGAAGCCGGTGATGTTCTGCAGGAAGAGCAGGGGCACCTTGCGGCGGTTCGCAAGCTGGACGAAATGCGCGCCTTTCAGCGCGGACTCGGAGAACAGGATTCCGTTGTTCGCGAGTATGGCGACCGGGTAGCCCCAGAGATGCGCGAACCCGCACACGAGTGACTTGCCGTACAGCGCCTTGAACTCATGGAACTCGGAATCGTCGACCAGGCGCGCGATCACTTCGCGCACGTCGTAGGGCTGGCGCAGGTCCCGCGGCACGATGCCGTAAAGCTCGGCGGGCTCTTGTGCGGGCGGCGCCGCTTCGCGGCGGCCGAGCCAGGGCCGCGGCCGGTGATTGAGACTGCCGACGATCTCGCGCGCCATGGCGAGCGCATGCGCATCGTTGTCGGCGAGGTGGTCGACGACGCCGGAGGTGCGCGCATGAACGTCGCCGCCGCCCAGCGTCTCCGCGTCGACGACTTCGCCGGTCGCGGCTTTCACGAGCGGCGGGCCGCCGAGGAAGATCGTGCCCTGCTTGCGGACGATGATGGATTCGTCGCACATGGCCGGCACATAGGCGCCGCCCGCGGTGCAGGAACCCATTACGACCGCTACCTGCGGCACGCCCGCTGCCGACAGGCGCGCCTGGTTGTAGAAGATGCGGCCGAAGTGATCGCGGTCCGGGAAGACTTCATCCTGCAATGGCAGGAAAGCGCCGCCGGAATCGACGAGATAGACGCACGGCAGCCGGTTCTCGAGCGCAATCTCCTGCGCGCGCAGGTGCTTTTTTACCGTGACGGGATAATAAGTGCCGCCCTTGACCGTCGCGTCATTGGCGACGACCAGGAGTTCGTTGCCGTGGATCCGGCCGATGCCGGCGACGAGTCCGGCAGCCGGCGCATCGTCGCCATACATGCCGCCTGCCGCGAGCGGGGCGATTTCGAGAAAAGGACTGCCCGGGTCGAGGAGCGCCTCGATGCGGTCGCGCGGCAGGAGCTTGCCGCGCGCGACGTGCTTCGCGCGCGCCTGTTCGCCGCCACCGGCAGCAGCCAGCGCCTGCCGCCGGCTGAGTTCGGCTACGAGCGTCACCATGTGTGCGGTGTTTTCGCGAAAATCAGCGGCACCGGTATCGATGCGCGAGGCGATGCGGGTCATGGGGCGGTCGCCCGGAGCAATTCACGGCCGATCAGCATGCGGCGGATCTCGTTGGTGCCGGCGCCGATCTCGTAGAGCTTGGCGTCGCGCAGGATGCGGCCCGCCGGATATTCGTTGATGTAGCCGTTCCCGCCCAGCACCTGGATTGCCTCGAGACCCGCGCGCGTCGCGTTTTCGGATGCCAAGAGGAGGCAGGCTGCCGCATCGTAACGAGTCGCGCGGCCGGCGTCGCAGGCGCGCGCCACCGAATAGGCGTAGGCGCGCGAAGCGTTGCAGGCGGAATAGAGATCCGCGAGCTTCGCCTGCATGATCTGGAAACTGCCGATCGGGCGTCCGAATTGCTCACGGTCGTGCAGGTACGGAACAATCAGGTCGAGGGCCGCGCGCATGAGGCCGAGCGGGCCGCCGGTCAGCACGAGTCGCTCGTAGTCGAGGCCCGACATCAGGATCTCCACACCGCCGCCGGCCGCGCCCAGCACGTTTGCCTCCGGCACCAGGCAATCCTCGAACACCAGCTCGCAGGTGTCGGAGCCGCGCATGCCGAACTTGTCGAGTTTCTGGGCAGCGCGAAAGCCCTTCATGCCGCGCTCGACGATGAACGCCGTGATCCCTTTTGCGCCGCTTCCCGGTTCGATGGTCGCATAGATCACGGCCGTGTCCGCTTCCGGCCCATTCGTGATCCACATCTTGGAGCCGTTCAGCACATAGCCGTCCGTCCTGCGGTCCGCACGCGTCCGCATCGAGACGACATCGGATCCCGATCCCGGCTCGCTCATCGCGAGCGCGCCGACGTCCTCACCGGTGACGAGGCGGGGGAGGTAACGGCGCTTCTGCTCGTCGGTCCCGAAGCGGCGGAGCTGGTTGACGCAGAGATTCGAATGCGCGCCATAGGAGAGGCCGATCGAGCCCGAGGCCCGGCTGATTTCCTCCATCGCGACGACGTGCTCGAGGTAGCCGAAGCCGAGTCCGCCGTACTCCTCGGGCACGGTCATGCCAAGCAGGCCCATGGCGCCCATCTCGGGCCACAACTCTCGCGGGAAGCGGTTGCTGCGATCGATTTCGTCCGCCCGGGGGGCGATGCACCGCTCGGCAAACTCGCGCACGGCCCGGCGCAGCTCGTCGACTCGCGGGCCCAGGTCGAAATCGAAATCGATCGAAAACATGGCGCTCTCCGCGCGACCGGATGGACTTGCGTGTGACATCATATTGTCCGACAATCCGACAGGCAAGTGCTTGCGCACAAAAGGTGAATCATGTTCGGACCCCTCGGCTATGCCCCTGCCTACCTGCGCGTCTCGGAGGCCATACGCGCCCGGATACTGAAGCGTGAGCTGCGGGAAGGGCAGCCGCTGCCGACCGAGACCGAGCTGGCGCGTCAGTTCGAAGTCAATCGATCAACGGTCCGGGAGGCGCTGCGCAAGCTGGAGAGCGGGGGACTGCTTGGCCGGCGGCGCGGCGGCAAGCGACTTTATGTTACCCGGCCGACGCGTGAAACCGTGGGCGGCGGCTTGTCGCAGGCGCTCGCCCTCCATCGCGCACGCGTCGTCGACGTCTGGGAAGCCCTGCAGGCCGTGCAACCCGGCATCGCCGCGGCGGCCGCGGAACGCCGCTCGGCGGCTGCGCTCGAAGCGCTCGAGGCC
>DAIRVV010000224.1:0-4181 GCA_036802645.1 Steroidobacteraceae bacterium | reverse complement strand
CTGGCCGCCATTCGTTGGGATCAAGAATGGCTCGGCGAGGCGGATCACCGAGCGAGCGCGTAAGTTCCGGCGCGAGCGAGGTTGGTCCGGCTCGCCGAGCCATTCTTGATCCCAACGAATGGCGGAGAGGGTGGGATTCGAACCCACGAATACCTTGTGAGTATTACTGGAATTCCAGTCCAGCGCCTTCGACCGCTCGGCCACCTCTCCGGGCGGCGAAGCCTACCGGACACCGGCGGTTGCGGGCAACCGGCGGCTGCTCAGGTCGCCTTGGGCTCCGGCTTATCCTTGCCGTACGGCGGCGGGTGGTCGAGGCAGGTCCCCGGCTCGCGCGGCAGTTCCGGTGACTTCACCACGGGAATCTTGAGCGCATTGCGCGTGTCCGGCTGGTCCGCGCCCGCGGGGACGCGCAATGGATCCATTTCCTTCGCGGACTGGTATGGCTGCGCCTCGTCGCATCCTGAATAGGCGTCCGGCAGCCAGCCGCATCCGGCGAGCGGCAAGGCCGTTGCGAGCGAAGCGAAAAACAATGCGCGATTCGTCATTCGATCACTCCGGCGCGGCGCATGGCCGCGAGTACGGTTTCGTGGTGCGCTTCCGAGAGGCCGACGAGCGGTAACCGTATGCCCGGCCCGATCAGCCCGAGCCTGCCGAGCGCCCACTTGGCGGGAATCGGGTTCGACTCGACGAACAGCGCAGTGTGAAGACCCGCGAGACGCTCGTCGAGTTCCCTCGCGCCCTCCTGGTCATCGAGGAGCGCGGCCTCGACCATCTCGTGCATCAGGCGCGGTGCGACATTGCCCGTGACCGTGATGACTCCCTGGGCACCTGCGCCGATCAGCTCGCGGCAGCTCGCGTCATCGCCCGAGAACAGCAGGAAATCGTCGCCGCATCGCTCGAGGATTTCCTTGCCTCGCGCGACGCTGCCTGTCGCCTCCTTGATGCCGATGATCTGCGGGTGCCCGGACAGGCGCTCGACGGTTTCAGGCAACAGGTCACAGGCGGTACGCGACGGTACGTTGTAAAGGACGAGCGGCACGCTCGAAGCGTCCGCGACAACGCTGAAGTGCCGGTACAGGCCCTCCTGTGGCGGCCGGTTGTAATAAGGTGTAACGACGAGTACGCCATCGGCGCCCAGCTCGCAGGCCATGCGTGTCCGCTCGACGGAATGCGCGGTCGAACTGCCTCCCGTTCCTGCAATCACGGGAAGCCGGCCGCCAACCCTCTGCACGGCGGTCTGAAGCAGCTCCGCCGATTCCGCCGCCGTCATGGTCGCAGACTCTCCGGTCGTTCCGCCGACGACCACACCATCGCTGCCTTCGCGTGCGTGCCAGTCGAGCAGGCGCCCGAACGCGACGTGATCAACGTCGCCGGACTCCGTCATCGGCGTCACGAGCGCAACCAGGCTGCCGCGGAACATGTCACCCCCCGGCCGAGTAGCCGGCACCGGAGGCGCGATCGTAATGGCGCACGCCTCGCCGACGCAAGACGAGCGGACTGCGCGATATCATCACCCATCCGATCCCGGTACACTCCCGGCTACGCTTCCCTTTCTTCTCCCGCATGAAACAATTCATCGCAATCTCGGCCATCGGCGACGATCGCATCGGTCTGGTCCACGATCTCTCGAAAGTCGTGGCCGACTGCGGCGGCAGCATCAGCGAGAGCCGCATGACGGCGCTTGGCTCCGATTTCGCGATGCTTCTGCTGGTCGCGGGCAACTGGCATTCGATCGCGCGGATCGAGACCGACCTTGGAAAGCTCGCCGAGACTTCGGGCGTCACGATCCAGGTCCGCCGCACGACGCAGCGAGCGGTGCGCGAGGACATGGTCCCCTACTCCGTCGACGTCGTCTGCATCGACCAGGCCGGCATCGTTTCCGGCCTGTCAGGATTTTTCGCCGCGCGCGGCATCGACATCGGCGAGCTCTCGACGCGCAGCTACGCTGCCGCGCATACCGGCGCCCAGATGTTCTCGGTGTACATGGTCGTGAACGTGCCGTCCCGCATCCACGTCGGGGCGCTGCGCGAGGAGTTCATGGATTTCTGTGACCAGTCGAACCTCGACGCCATACTCGAGCCGGTAAAGAACTGAGGCAATGGCCGCGGTCAAGCCGGGTGCGAAGGCGCCGAATTTCACGATTCCGACGACAGCGGGCGAGTTGCGCGTGGACGGCAAAATGGCCGGAAACCTCGTCATCTATTTCTACCCGCGGGACAACACGCCGGGCTGCACGCTGGAAGGCGGCGATTTCCGCGATCTTGCGCCGGCATTCAAGCGTGCCCGCACCCGGATACTCGGCGTCTCGACGGACACGCTCGAGTCGCACCGCAAATTCAAGGACAAGATGAAGTTTCCGTTCGAACTGGGCTCGGACGTGGACCACGCGGTCGCGACCCTGTTCGGCGTCTGGAAGGAAAAGAACATGTACGGAAGGAAGTTGATGGGAATCGAAAGGAGCACGTTTCTCGTGGATGCGGGCGGCGTACTGCGACGCGAGTGGCGCAAGGTCCGCGTCCCGGGTCACGCCGAAGAAGTGCTGGCCGCGGCCCGCGAACTCTGAGCCGATGCCGAAGAGCAAGCCCGCCAGGGGCGCCCGCCGAGCGTTCGTGCTGGACACCAACGTGCTGATGCACGACCCCGCGGCCGTATTCCGGTTCGAGGAGCACGACATCTACCTGCCGATGGGCGTGCTCGAGGAACTCGACGCAGGGAAGAAGGGACTCTCCGAATCGGCGCGGAACGTGCGCCAGGTGAGCCGTTTCCTCGACGAGCTGATGGCCAACGCGACCAAGGAGCAGATCGACCTCGGGCTCGAGCTTCCGGTCGGTCGCTCGGGCAATCATGGCAAGAAGCCGCCATCCGGCCGACTGTACTTCCAGACGAAGCGCCTCGCGGCGGGGCTGCCCGACACGCTTCCCGGCCGCGGCATCGACAATGCGCTGCTCGGTTACACGCTGGCGCTGCAAATGGAATTACCCGGCACCAGGGTTACGCTCGTTTCGAAAGACATCAATCTGCGCATCAAGGCAGCCATCCTCGGCGTGCATGCGGAGGATTACTACAACGACCGTACGATCGAAGATGCCGATCTGCTGTTCAAGGGCGTTACGGCGCTGCCGGCGGACTTCTGGGAAACGCATGGGAATAATGTCGAGTCCTGGCACGAGCAGTCCCGTACGTACTACCGGGTGCGCGGCCCGCTGGTGAACGAATGGCACCCGAACCAGTTCCTGTACGACGCCAGGAACGACGGATTCGAGGCGATCGTGCGCGCGATCGATGGCGAAATTGCGACGCTCGAAGTCACGCGCGATTTCCGGAGCGAGCGTCATGCGGTGTGGGGCATCACGGCGCGCAATCGCGAGCAGAACCTTGCGCTGAACCTGCTGCTCGATCCCGACATCGACTTCGTGACGATCCTCGGCCCTGCCGGCACCGGCAAGACTCTGCTGACCCTGGCAGCCGGGCTCGCGCAGACCCTCGACACCAACCGCTTCAGCGAGATCATCATGACGCGCGTGACGATCCCGCTCGGCGAGGACATCGGCTTCCTGCCCGGGACCGAAGAGGAAAAGATGGAGCCCTGGATGGGCGCGCTGATGGACAATCTCGAGGTGCTGACACAGGGCCAGGAGGGCGGCAGTTGGGGACGCGCCGCGACTCAGGACCTGCTGCGCCACCGCATCAAGATCCGCTCGCTCAATTTCATGCGCGGGCGGACATTCCTGAACCGCTACCTGATCCTCGACGAGGCGCAGAACCTGACGTCGAAGCAGATGAAGGCGCTCGTCACTCGCGCCGGGCCCGGCACCAAGCTCATCTGTCTCGGCAACATCGCGCAGATCGACACGCCCTACCTCACCGAGACGACGTCGGGCCTCACTTACGTCGTCAACCGCTTCCGCGGCTGGAAGCACGCGGGCCACGTGACACTGGTGCGCGGCGAGCGCTCGCGGCTCGCCGATTTCGCCTCGGAAACGCTCTGAGCGAAGGGCGGCGAACGATGCCAGCCGTTCGCGGTCGAACCGGCACACCGCCATGAACACCCCGATGCGTGCATTGACCTTGGTCCTGATGTTGCAGCTTGCCGCGGGCATTCCGCAGGCGGGCGCGCAGGCGAACGCGGACCTGCCCGACATCGGCACGCCCGCGAGCACGACGCTGTCGCTTGAGGACGA
>DAIRVV010000223.1:0-4201 GCA_036802645.1 Steroidobacteraceae bacterium | reverse complement strand
ACTCATCAGCCGGCGCTGGCCAACGTTGGTCGCGACCTCGACCGCCGCTGCGATGAACGAGGCATCGTCCCCATTCGCGACGAATCGGCCGTGCTCGCGGTCGCGAAGGTGCGCACGTGCCGCGCCGTAGTCGAATGCAATCGTCGGCACACCGCTTGCCATCGCCTCGATCGTCACGTTGCCGAAGGTCTCGGTCAGGCTCGGAAATAGGAACAGGTCCGCGGATGCGAAATGCTCGGCGAGGTCCTCGCCGAGGCGGAGACCCGTGAATATGAACTCCGGGTGTTCCTGGCGCAGGCGCGCCGCGTGCGGTCCGGTGCCGACCCAGACGAAGCGCGCGTCCGGCCGCCGTTCGCGAATATGGCGGAACGCCTCGATGGCGAGCGTGAGATTCTTTTCCGCGGCGATGCGGCCAACATAGATCACGGCGAGCCCGTCCGGCGCGATACCCCAGCGGTCCCGCAGCTTCTGCCTGCGGCGAGCGGGATCGAACAGCTTCGTGTCAACGCCCCGGGCAACGACTTGCACCCGCTGGAACCCATGCCGTTCCAGCCATTCGCGGAGTTCGGCGGTGGGCACGACCGTCGCGCCCGAGGCGTTGTGCAGGCGCCGCAGCCAGTAACGGACGAGCGGCGTGAGGGGCCCGAGGCCGTACGCGCCCGCGTAGGCGTCGAAGCGGGTGTGGAATCCGGTCGCAACCGGAATGCCGAGCCGCCGCGCGGTTTGCACGGCCGACCATCCGAGCGGTCCTTCGGTCGCGACATAGACTGCATCCGGGCGTTTCGCGCCGAACAGGCGCCTCAACGCGCGGCCCGCGGGAAATCCGAATCGCAATCCGGGGTATTTCGGCAGCGCCGCACCACGAACGAGCAGCTCGCTGATCGGGCGCGGCGGAGGCAGCGTCGACACCCCCGGTTGGAATGGCCGGATCAGCAGCATCTCGTGCCCGTCCTCGGCCATGCCGGTGACGAGCCCCTGCACGGTCAGCGAGACGCCGTTGACCTCGGGCGGATAAGTTTCTGTGACGACGGCAATTCGCATTTTGCACCGCGGGAAGCTGCGCCATTGTGGGAATCGCGGATGGCGGGGCGGTTAACGTCGTGTGACGGTTTGATTAAAGGGGAGGGGTTTAAAGGGGACGGTCACTTTTGCGACTCGTGTCGCTGCTGCAAAAGTGACCGTCCCCTTTAAACCCCTCCCCTTTAACCACGATCAGCGGTAGCGGCGGCTCAGCCAGTCGTCCGGCTTGAGGAATGCGGCAGCTTCGTCGCGCAGCCACTGGCGGAGCGCGAGGACCATCGGCAGCTCGGAGTAGGACGGTGGGCAGACGAACCAGTAGCTGAATCGCGAGGGCACGATCGACTTGCTCGCGAGCACGAGCGTGCCGTTGTCGAGATCGTTTGCCGCGATCGACCAGCGCGCGGGCGCGTAGCCGAGACCCTCGATCACTGCCGAGAGCACGCTCACCGAGTCGTCGATGATCGTCGGTCCCGCGGGCCAGGGCGTCGGCGCGGCGCTCCTCTCGAAGCGCGACCAGGGCTCGTCGCGCGCCTGGAGCATCGGGATACCTTCGAAGGTCTCGCGGTCGTCCAGCGAGCCGAATTTCTTGAAGAGCTTGGGCGAGGCGACGACGACCAGCCACTCGTCCATCAACTTGTCGTATTCGAGGCCGGGCGTGACCGCTTCGCCGAGGCGCACGGCGGCGTGGAAATCGCTGCGTCCAAAATCGACCGCTTCGCGCGACGTCTGCCAGTCGACGCGCAGCTCCGGGAACCGGGAGTGCAGCCGATGCAGCCGCGGCGTCAGCCATTTCTGCATCAGCGACGAGAGCGTGCTGACGTTGATGATGCCGCTTGCCCGCACCATCCGCGTTTCGCGCAGCACGGCGACCAGCGAGTCGAGTCCGGACTGCACGCCGGGCAGCAGCTTCGCCCCTTCCGGCGTCAGCTCGACCTTGCGGCCGCTCCGGCGCAGGACCGGGATCTGCAGGTATTCCTCGAGCGCCTTGATCTGCTGTGAAACCGCAGCAGGGGTCACATTCAGCGCGTCCGCGGCCTCGGAAAAGCTGAGGCGCGTGGCCACCGCCTCGAATACGCGAAGCGCATTGAGCGGCAATCGGCCATAGGCGGATGCAACCACAACATTCCCTTAACCGAGCTTGAGTTATTGCGTTTGTTCAGAACGCGCCGGCACTTCAAAGTCTAGCCCGAACAGGGATGAAAGGGCGCAGGGCCCGACCCCCTCACAAAAGGAGATAAGGATATGAACGGTCGCTTACAAGGTTTTCTCAGCTTCCTGGATCTGCTGGCCGAAGGCCAGCGCCGCCAGGCTGAAGTCGTCACGGGCCGCCGGTTCGAAGCCGCCCCCGGACTGCAGCCGGTCCAGGCCGCGAACGTGGTCAAGTTTCCCTTAACCGGGCATCAGAAACCGCATTTGTTCCAGGCGTCCCGGGAGCCCAGAGTCTCGACCAGACACTGAATGTCGATTTTCAACAGGCCCGAACGACTACAGGGCAGACAGAGCAAAGGAGTACGGAAATGAGCACATATTCAACGGTTCGTCACACAGGGTTCGCCACGGTCCTCGTGGCATCGCTCGCCGGCGCGGTGAGCAATGGCCTCTCGCTCAATCAGCAGGCCGTGTTTGAGCGCGAGCTTCCCGAGCAGGCCTCGGTCGTCGTCCTGCCCGAGGTGGTGGTCTCCGCCTCGCGGCTCGAGTGGTGAGCGCCGGCAACGGGTGCCGGGCCACAGGTTCGCAGTTATTGATCCGCAATCGTGACGTCGCTTTCCTCCCCTCCGGCGCACGAAACAATGACTGCGAACCTGTGGCCCGGCACTTCATTACAATCGGGCTGTGTTCCCGATCCGGGATGACAATCCGCATTTCCTGACGCCGTACGTCACCTACGGCGTGATCGGCTTGAACGTCCTCGCCTGGGTCCTGTTGCAGGGACTCGGCTCGGAGCCCGCGCTTTCCTCGTCCGTCTGCCGCCTCGGCCTGATTCCGGCGGACGTCCTGCAAACGGCGCCTGCCGGGACGAGTTTCCCGCTCAGCCCCGACGCCGTCTGCACGCTGACCGGCGGCGGCGGCTCCTGGCATACCGTCCTGACTTCGATGTTCATGCACGGCGGCTGGATGCACCTCATCGGCAACATGTGGTTCCTCTGGATCTTCGGCAACAACGTCGAGGACGCGATGGGGCATGCGCGCTTCGTCGTCTTCTATCTGCTCTGCGGCGTTGCCGCGGCGGCGCTGCAGACGGCATTCGATCCCGACTCCATCATCCCCATGGTCGGCGCCTCGGGCGCGATCGGCGGCGTGATGGGCGCGTACGTGCTGCTGTACCCGCGCGTGCACGTGCACCTGCTCGTCCCGCTCGGTTTCTACGTGACGACGTTCGCGGTGCCCGCGTACTTCATGCTCGGCTACTGGTTCCTGGTCCAGTTCGTGAGCGGATCAATTGCGATCGGTGCCGAGGGCGGCGGGGTCGCATTCTGGGCGCACGTGGGCGGGTTCGTCGCCGGTGCGCTGCTCAGCGTCGTGTTCCGCGACCGGGAACTACTTGCCCGGCATCCTTACTACGGGTGGAAGCAGCGCGGATCGCCGACGGAGAGCTGGCATCGAGTGCGGCGCTGACTGCCGCGGTTCACTCGACGTTCTGGATCTGCTCCCGCATCTGCTCAATCAACACCTTCAACTCCACTGCCTTCCTGGACGTCTCCACGTCCTGCGACTTCGACGACAGCGTGTTCGCCTCGCGGTTGAATTCCTGCATCAGGAAATCGAGCTTTCTGCCGACCGCCTCGACCGAGGCGAGCGTCGACGACATTTCCTCGACGTGACTCTGCAGTCGATCGAGCTCCTCGGCGACGTCCATCTTCTGCACCAGGATCGCGATCTCCTGTTCGAGGCGCTCGGGGTTGCCCTCGGCGCCGAGCAAGGCGAGCCGCTCCTTGAGCTTTGCGCGAATCCTCGCCTGGACTTCGGGCAGCCGCGACCGGATGTCGTCCACGATGACGTTCACCTGAGACGCGCGCGATGAAAGCATCTCGGCGATGCGCTCGCCTTCGGCAGCGCGGTTCGTCGTGAAAGACGCGAGGGCTTCGGCGAGCAGGTCCAGGGCGGCGGCCGCGAGCGGAGCCGTGTCCTTTTCCGCCTCGCGCACGACGCCCGGCCAGCGCAGCAGGTCCACCGCGTCGAT
>DAIRVV010000222.1:0-4201 GCA_036802645.1 Steroidobacteraceae bacterium | reverse complement strand
CGCCTCGTTGGACGGAGCGCCTGGAGGAGTTCGTCTCCGCCTGCCCGCCCGCGGCCATCGCGTGGATGCTCGAGCCCGGCCTGCTCACCGGGCGCCTTCGCGCCTGCTGCGAAGGCGAGACCGGGCTTTCCCTGGTCTCGGAAGCCGAGGCGCCGCTCTCATTGCACGATGCCGCGGTGTTGAATGCGTCCGGCAACGCCGCGTTCATCCGCGAGATCGAACTCACCTGCGACGGGCGGCCCTGGGTTTTCGCGCAGACGCTGATCCCGCAGGCGACGCTCACGCGCCAGCGCTGGCTCTCGTCCCTCGGTCGCGCAGCCCTCGGCGAGCGGCTCGCCGTGGTGCCGGGGATCGAGCGCGGCCCGCTTGAATTCGCGCGTCTCGTCGAAGGCCACGACCTCTACCATCGCGCAATGCGAGAGCGCAGCGGCGGTCCAGCTGTTCTCTGGGCGCGGCGCTCCTGGTTCGCGATCGAGGGCGACCGGCTGCTGGTGCAGGAAGTGTTCCTGCCCGAAGCGCATGCATGAGCCAGGCCGATCCCAGTTACAAGCCGCAATGGAAACCGCATGGCTTGCGCGACGCCGGCCGCGCGTTCGGCCGGACGATGCGCGAATACGCGCGGCTGATGCGGCTGCACAAGCCAATCGGGATCTGGCTCCTGCTCTGGCCCGCTCTCTGGGGTCTGTGGTTCGCGGGTGACGGCCGCCCGGATCCGCGGCTTCTGTTGATATTCACAGCCGGTGTCGTCGTGACCCGCTCGGCGGGCTGCGTCATCAACGACTACGCCGACCGGGAATTCGATCCGAAGGTCGCGCGCACGCAAGACCGTCCGCTCGCCGCCGGTCGCATCGCGCCCGCCGAGGCGCTGTTCCTCTTCGTCGCGCTCGGTCTCGTCGCGGTGTGGCTCGCGCTGCAGCTCGATCCCTATGCACAGCTCTTTGCGGTCGCGGGCGCCTTGCTCGCCGTGACCTATCCATGGCTCAAGCGGATCATTCACGTTCCCCAGTTCTATCTCGGCGTCGCATTCGGCTGGTCGATCCCGATGGCCTTTGCCGCGCAGACGGGTGAAGTTCCGAAGATCGCGTGGCTGCTGCTGACGGCCGTCGTGCTCTGGGCTGCGGTCTACGACACGATGTACGCGATGGTTGACCGTGAGGACGACGAGCGCATCGGCGTGAAGTCGACCGCGATCCTGTTCGCCGAGGCAGACCGGGCCATCATCGCGGTCATGATGGCGATGATGTTGTTCGCGCTCTGGCTTGCCGGGAAGGAGGCGGGTCGCGGCGACTGGTATCGCGCGGGGCTCGGGGTCGCGGCGGTATTCTTTGTCTACGAGCTCTGGCTGATCCGGCGGCGCGAGCCGGCGGCCTGTTTGCGCGCCTTCAACAACAATCACTACGTCGGCATGGTTGTCTTCATCGGGCTTGCGCTCGATTATCTCTACCGCGCCGGTGGCTGAATCGGCATAGGATCGGAATAATTTGAGACCCGCCCAGGAGAGACCATGACACTTTCCAATCTCGATATCGCGATTGTCATCATCTATGCGATATCCATCTTCTCGCTCGCACAGTGGGTCTCCCGCGAAAAGGACAGTCACCGCAAGGATGCGCAGGACTACTTTCTTGCGAGCCGCTCGCTGCCATGGTGGGCAATCGGCACGTCGTTGATCGCAGCCAACATCTCCGCCGAACAGATCATCGGCATGTCGGGGTCGGGGTACGTGATAGGCCTTGCCATCGCGTCATACGAATGGATGGCGGCAGTCACGCTCATTGTCGTCGGCAAGTACTTCGTGCCTATTTTTCTCAAGAACGGCATCTACACGATGCCGGAGTTCCTGGAGAGGCGCTTCAACCCGGCGGTCCGCACGACGATGGCGGTGTTCTGGCTCGGCGTCTACATTTTCGTGAATCTCACGTCGATCCTGTGGCTCGGCGCCACCGCGGTACACACCGTGACCGGCATTGACGTGCAGGTGGCGCTCGTCGCACTCGGTGTCTTCGCCGGCGCCTATGCCCTGTACGGAGGACTGAAGGCCGTCGCGCTCACCGACGTCGTACAGGTTTCGCTGCTGGTCTTCGGCGGGCTGCTGATCAGCTACCTGGCGCTCGATCGGATCTCCGACGGCGCCGGCGTGATCGCCGGGTTCACGCGATTGACGGCGGAGTTGCCGGAAAAGTTCGACATGATCCTGTCCAAAGACAATCCCAGCTACAAGGACCTGCCCGGTCTGTCGGTGCTGCTCGGCGGGCTCTGGGTGATGCACGTCTCGTACTGGGGCTTCAACCAGTACATCATCCAGCGCGCACTCGGGGCGAAAAGCATCCGTGAAGCGCAAAAGGGAATCGTTCTCGCCGCGTTTCTCAAGCTACTGATGCCGATGATCATCGTATTGCCGGGAATCGCCGCGGTCATGCTCGCGCCGGGCCTGGCTAGGCCGGACGAGGCCTATCCGCACCTTATGGCGATGCTGCCCACGGGCATTCTTGGCCTGGTGTTCGCCGCCTTGATAGCGGCGATCGTCGCCTCGCTCGGCTCGAAGATCAATTCGATTGCGACGATATTCACGATGGATCTCTACCGTTCCGCGCGCCCGAACACCGCCACCCAGAAGCTCGTGGTCATCGGCCGTATCGCGGCGGTCGTCTCGCTGCTCATCGCGATTGTTTCAGCACGTCCGCTGCTCGGAAGCTTCGACCAGGCGTTCCAGTACATCCAGGAATTCACCGGGTTCTTCACGCCCGGGATCTGCGTGATCTTCCTGCTCGGCATGTTCTGGGAGCGCGCGACTTCGCTCGGGGCGATTGCGGCGGCCATCGGCTCGGCGGTGCTTTCCTTCGCCCTCAAGATCCTTTGGCCGTCATTGCCGTTCATCGATCGCGTCGGCATCGTGTTCCTCGCCTGCATCGCAATCGCGGTCGGCCTGTCGCTGCTCGAAAAGCCGGCGGGCCCGTCATTGCGCGTCGAACTCCGGAATATCGACTACTCGACCAGCGCCGGCTTCAACATCGCGGCCTTGGTAATCGCGGCGATCCTGGTCGCGCTCTACGCAATCTGGTGGTGACCTCCTTCCACGGATGATCCCGCACGCGCCACGGCCCAGACCTCGATACGGCGGCAACCGGCACGCCTGAGCGCCAGCGCCAGCGCGTCGACGGTTGCGCCGGTCGTCAGCACGTCGTCGACGATCGCGACCGATGCCGGAACCGTCTCGACCACGACCTCGAACGCGCCGCTGACATTCACGCGGCGCACCATGGCGGGGAGCGCAGCCTGCTCTTCCGTCGCGCGCACGCGCATCGCGATTCGATCGGCAACCGGCAGTTCCAGGATCTCCGCCGCGAAGCGCGCGATCTCTCGCGCCTGGTTGTAGCCGCGCCGTGCTTCGCGCGATGGATGCAACGGCACGGGCACGACGGCTTCGACCGCGAGCGGGCCACGCTCGGCAAGACGGTGCGCCAGGACGGTGCCGAGGATGCGTCCGATCGCGATCTGTCCGCCGTACTTCAGGCGATGAATCAACTCGACAAACGGAAACTCGTATCGGTACGGTACGAAGGCGCGATCAAACGCGGGCCGTTGCTGCAGGCAACGAATGCAAGGAATGTCGACATTCATAATTGGTGTCGCACAGATTCCGCAAGCCGCGCTATTCCGCGGCAGGTCTTGCTCGCATTCGAGGCAAAGATCGAGCCGCGATGGCTGTCCGGGCTCGAGACAGAGCAGGCAGGTGGCGGGAAACAGCCTGTGAATCAGTGCTTTGGAAGCGCCGTAAACCTGACGGATCAGGTTTGGTTGACAGGCCTCGAGGGCGTTCGAATACTGCTCCATGGCGGGACATTGCGCCGCGCCGGTCCGTGGCATGCCGCGGTTTTTCGTTCCGAACGGGGAGCAATGCAATGGACGGCAACGGCAGAGCGATCGGCGACGTCCGGAGCGACTGGACGCTCGAGGAAGTGCGCTCGCTGCACGCGCTCCCCTTCTCGGACCTGATCCACGCGGCGCAATCGACGCACCGCCGTCACTTCGATCCGAACCAGGTGCAGGTGTCGACGCTGCTCTCGATCAAGACCGGCGCCTGTCCCGAAGACTGCGCCTACTGTCCGCAGAGCATCCGCTACGACACGGGCCTCGAGCGCGAGTCGCTGATGGAGCCCGCAGCCGTTGTCGCGCGCGCGCGCGCCGCACGTGAGGCGGG
>DAIRVV010000221.1:0-4223 GCA_036802645.1 Steroidobacteraceae bacterium | reverse complement strand
CTGGCGCGAGGAAGTGGGCGGCGTGCGCCGCGGCTACTCGAGCCCGCTGCAATGGGCGAGCAAGCTCAAGGCAGTTTCCGGCATGACGCAGATCGGGCTGCGCGCGATCGGGAGCGCGCGGCAAAGAGAAGTCGAGGCTGCACGCGCATTTGGTTCCCATCTGTTCGTCGCGGACCAGATCCACGCGGATGGCATGGAGCCGGTTCTTGCGACGATTCCCGAGGGCCGCCCGGTTTATCTCACGATCGATGCCGACGGCCTCGACCCGACCGAAATGCCCGCGGTGATGGCGCCGACGCCCGGCGGCATCTATTTCCGCCAGCTCGCGCCGCTCCTTCGCGCGGTCGCGAGGCGGAACTGCATCGTCGGCATGGACATCGTCGAGATCGCGCCGTCGTATGATTTCGCGAACGGGCTGACCTGCATCATGGCCGGCCGGCTGATTCTGAACGTGCTGTCCGCGTCATGGAGCGCGGGCGGCGCGATGCGCCGCAGGCACGACGCCTAACCCCAGCTGGGCAACAACGGTCCGCCCAGCCACATCCACTGCGCCATCCAGGCGCTCACGAGGCTGATGCCGATCGTGAGCGGCACACCGACGCGGAAAAAATCCCCGAAGGTGTACTGGCCAGGATTGAGGATCAGCAAGTTTCCGTGATGGCCGATCGGCGTCAGGAAAGCGGTGACGGCGCCCAGCGCCGTGCAGACGATGAATGGCTGGGGTGGCAGGCCGAGCGCAAGAGCAAGCGCGAGTGATATGGGGCCAAGCAGCACGGTGGTCGCCGCGTCGGAGAGGATCTGCGTCACGAGCGCCGCGCCCCAGTAGAGCGCGAGCATGACTGCGAACGGAGTCCAGCCCGCGGTCATGGACTGAAGCTGGTCCGCGAGAAACGCCGCGGTGCCGGTTCTCTCCATGCCGAGGCCGAGCGGAATGACGCCGGCAATCATCACGAATATGCGGACGTCGATCTCGCGATAAGCGTGATCGACGCTCACGCAACCCGTGAGGATCAACGCGACCGCCCCTCCCAGGAACGCCATCTGGGCCGGGACGACGCCGGACGCGGCCGCGACCACGACAGCGGTCACGATCAGGATCGTCCGCACCGCATGCTGGCGGCGCCGTGGCCGCCCGGAGAAAGGCACCATCATCAGGATCCCATGGTGCGCCGCGAGCTCCGCAAACCGGTCCCGCGTGCCGCGCAGCACCAGGAGGTCGCCCTCGTTCAATTTCACCTGGGACAGGCGGTCGCGTATCCAGGCTTGCCGCCGCCACATGCCCACGACCACGACATCGAAGGTCTTCAGGAAATCCACTTCGGCGATGGTCTCGCCGATGAACGGTGAATGCGGCGCGACGACGACCTGCACGAGCTGGGGCACATCGTCGAGGTCCCGCTCGGTCGACTCGCCGTATTTTTTGACCGCGTGAAGGGCGAGTCCCGGCTCGCTCTCGACCGAGACGATTTCATCGGGGGTGGCGCTCACGAAGAGCACATCGCCCTCGGCCAGCACCGAGCCACGGTTCTTGTTGTGTTGCGGGACTCCGCTTCGCAGCCATTCGACGACCTCGAGGCGGCCGTCGTAGTAGCGGTTGAAATCAGCGATCGGCTGGCCGATCCATCGCGATTTCGACTCGACGATGACTTCTGTGTAGTAGCGGTCGAGACGCAGGTAGTCACCTTCGTCCGCCCGCGCCTTGCGCTTGGGAAGGATCCAGCGCCCGAGGGACATGTAAACGATGGCGAGGACCACCAAGGCAATGCCGATCGGCGTAATGCCGAAAATTCCGAGCGTCTCCTGCCCGCTGGTCAGCAGCAGGTGATTCATCAGCAGGAAGGCCGGCGCGCTGAAGATCGTGAGTGTCGTGCCGAGCGACGCGGCGAGCGACATCGGCATCAGGAGACGGGATGGCGAAAGATTCTGGACGCGCGCCAGGCGCATCATGATCGGAAGCATCATGGCCGTGATCATGAGATGGTGCGAAAAAGCGGCGAGCGCGGCGACCGCAGGCATCACGACGAGGATCGCGCGCCATTCGCGGGAGCCCGCTCCTCGCGCAATTCCCGCGCCGATTCGCTCGGTGAGGCCCGTTTCCGTCAGCGCCGCCGAAATGACGAACACCGAAGCCACGATGATCGCGGGCTCGCTCGAGAATCCCGACAGGGCTTCGACCGGCGACAGGATGCCGGTCGCGGCCAGCGCCAGCAGCGTCAGCATCGCGGCAATGTCGATCCGGATGCGCTCGCTGATGAAAAGCGCGAGCGTCACGGCGACGATCAGGAGGAAGATGATCTGTTCGGGAGTCATGTGTCGGGTCACGCGATTTTACGCAGCATTGCTCACCCGTGTACCATCCATCTCGATGAGATTCTTCCTTGCGGCGTTCCTTGTCGTGGTCTTGACAGCCTGCGCGGCTCAGTCGCAGGCACCGGCCACGGAAGCGCAGCCGCCGAAAGCCGGCCCAGGGCGGGCAGCCTTTTCCTCCACTTACCGGGTGGAACCGAGTCCTCCGACCCTGATTCGCAATGCCACGATCCTGACCGGGACGGGCACGCGCATCGACGGTGGCGACTTGCTGATCGTGGACGGCCGGATCAGCGCCGTAGGACAGTCGGTTTCGGCTCCGTCCGGAGCCGAGGTCATCGACGCGAGCGGCCGCTGGGTCACGCCGGGGTTGATCGACGTGCATTCGCACATGGGCGCTTCGGCAAGCCCGGGCGTGGACGCGCACGGCGACAGCAACGAATCGACCGACCCCGTCACCGCAAATGTCTGGGTCGAGCACAGCGTCTGGCCGCAGGACCCGGGCTTCGAGTCGGCGATCCATGGCGGCGTGACCTCCCTGCAGATTCTGCCGGGCTCCGCGAACCTGATCGGCGGACGTGGCGTGACACTCAAGAACATTCCCGCGACGACCTACCAGGCCATGAAATTCCCGGGCGCGCCGCAGGGGCTCAAGATGGCCTGCGGCGAGAATCCGAAGCGCGTTTACGGCGACGACGACAAATTCCCCAAGACACGCATGGGCAATGCCGCCGGCTACCGCCAGGCCTTTGCGGATGCAAAGGCCTACATGGAGGACTGGAAGGAGTACGACGCCAAGCTCGCGCAATACGAGAAGAAGAAAGCCGCGAAGGACGAGGACGCACTCCCGCCCAAGCCGCCGAAACGGGACCTCAAGCTGGAAACGCTCGCGGAAGTGATGCGCGGCAACATTCTGGTCCACAACCACTGCTACCGCGCGGACGAAATGGCGACCATGCTCGATATCGCGCAGGAATTCGGCTACAGGATTTCGACCTTCCATCACGGGGCCGAGGCCTACAAGCTGGCCGACCGGCTCGCCGCGGAAGGCGTTTGCGGCGGGCTGTGGGCAGACTGGTGGGGCTTCAAGATGGAGGCCTACGACGGCATCCAGGAGAATCTCGCGATCGTCGACCATCCCGAGGGCGGATGCGCCGTCGTGCACTCCGATTCCGAAGAGGGCGTCCAGCGCCTGAACCAGGAAGCCGCGAAGGCAATGACGCGCGGCAACCGCGCGGGCTTCGACATTCCGCCGGAGCGCGCGATCCGCTGGATCACGGCGAATGCCGCGAAGTCGCTCGGCATCCTCGACCAGACCGGCACGCTCGAGCCCGGGAAGATGGCGGACGTCGTCGTCTGGAATGGCACGCCGTTCAGCGTGTATGCACTCGCGGACCAGGTATTCGTGGACGGCGTGCTGCGATTCGACCGCTCGAAGCCCGCGGCCAAGCCCTGGTCGGATTTCTCACTGTGAAGATGCTCCGGGTCGTCGCAGCAGTCGCGGCGCTCGCGCCGGGAATCGCCCTGGCCCAGGACGTCCTGATCAGGGGCGCGCGCGTGCACACCGTGACTGCGGCAGGGACGCTCGAGAATGCCGACGTCCTGGTACGTGACGGGCGGATTGCCGCAGTCGGCGACAACCTCTCCGCGCCCGCCGGCGCCACGGTCATCGAAGCCAGGGGCCGTCCGGTCACGCCGGGACTCTTCGGCGGCATCACTCAGATCGGCCTCGAAGAGGTCAATCAGGAAGAGGACACCTACGACGCGGAACTCAAGCTCACCGCTCCCGCATGGCAGCACATGTGGCGGCCGGAATTCGACGTGACGCCCGCATTCAATGCACGCTCCGCGGTCCTGCCCGTTGCGCGGATCGAAGGAATCACCTGGGCGACAGATCGGAGGCGTCGTGTAGGGAA
>DAIRVV010000220.1:0-4247 GCA_036802645.1 Steroidobacteraceae bacterium | reverse complement strand
ATCGCCGGCCGCGGGCATGCGCACGAGCGCGTGCGGGACGGGCTCGCCGTCCACGAGCAGGATCCGCGCGTCGCCGCCGGTTGCGATCTCGGACAGGTACCGTTGCGCCATCGCGTAGCGCCGCCCGCCGTCGGTCAGCGTCTCGAGCACGACGCGCGCGTTCCGGTCCCCGCGTTCGACCACGAAAATCGACCGACCGCCCATGCCGTCGAGCGGTTTGAAGACGGCCTGGCCGTGCTCGGATAGGAATTCTTCCATCGCCGCCATGTCGCGCGTGACCAGGGTCGGCGCGCAGCAATCGGCAAACCACGCGGTGTAGGCCTTCTCGTTCATGTCGCGGAGCCCCTGCGGCCGGTTGACGACGAGTACGCCGTCCTGCTCCGCGCGCTCGAGCAGGTAGGTGGAATAGATGTATTCCATGTCGAATGGCGGATCCTTGCGCATCAACACGGCATCGACGTCGGCGAGTCTGCGCACGACGGGCTCGCCGCTGCGATACCAGGCCTTGCCTTCGCTGACGACCTCGATCGGCGCGAGCCGTGCGTAGGCGCGGCCGTCCCGCAGCCAGAGATCGTCCTGGCCGAAGACCAGGGTTTCCAGGCCGCGGCCCGCGGCCGCCTTCAACATGGCGATGGTCGAGTCCTTCGCCGGCTTGATGGTCTCAGGCGGGTCCATCAGCACGGCGAGTCTCGGTCGGGCTGGCTTCAAGGGGTCTCCGGCCGATTGGCTGGAATGTGACGCGGATACTGCACGTCAGGGGGGCTTGTCATAGTACACCTGTCACCGGTCCCGGCCGCCCGCGCGGTCGGCCCCTCGGCATGGCGAGGGGTGGACCGATATGTTAAAAGGTGAGCGCTCCGGCGTCGAAACCGTGGGCGCCACCAGGCGAGTCGTGACGCGCCCGGCCGGAGCAGTGCCGGCGCCGGAGGAATCTGATGGACAGTGCAGCGGCCGTTAATGACGGGCACCGCCTGAGCGGGCTGAAAGTGCTCGTCATCGACGACAGCAAGACGATCCGCCGTACGGCGGAAACGCTGCTGGCCAAGGAGGGCTGCGAAGTCTTCACGGCCGTCGACGGCTTCGACGCGCTTTCCAAGATCGCCGACCACCAGCCGGACATCGTCTTCGTGGACATCATGATGCCGCGCCTGGACGGCTACCAGACCTGCTCGCTGATCAAGCACAACAAGGTATTCCGCTCGATCCCGGTGATCATGCTGTCCTCCAAGGACGGCCTCTTCGACCGGGCGCGCGGACGCATCGTCGGTTCCGAGCATTACCTGACAAAGCCCTTCACGCGCGACGAACTGCTGTCGGCGATCGAACGGCACGTCAACCGGGAATGACGGGAGCGAGGGAGGACACTGATGGCGCTCATCCTGATCGTCGACGACTCGCCCACTGAAGTCTTTCAGATGCGGCGCATGCTCGAGAATCACGGGTTCGAGACGGAGGGAGCCGCGGACGGTGCGGAGGGCATCCGCAAGGCCCGTGCGATCCGGCCCGACCTGATCCTGATGGACATCGTCATGCCGGGCGTCGACGGCTTTCGCGCGACGCGCGCGCTCGCGAACGACCCGGAGACCCGCGCGATTCCCGTCATCATGGTCTCGAGCAAGAGCCAGGAAACCGACCGCATCTGGGGCATGCGCCAGGGCGCGGTCGATTACCTCGTCAAGCCGGTGACGCCTGCGCAACTCGTGGAGAAAGCGCAGGCCGCGCTGCTCACGGGCTGACCGGATGCAGGCAGAGCCGACCCTGAGGGCCCTGCGAGACCGGCCATTCGAATTGCTGCTGGCGCTGGAGACGCGCGCGCGCGACATCGCCGCCGGCGCGCGCGAAGGCGGAGCGACCCAGGAATGGATCGGCGTCGCGTTCCGGATGGGCGGCGAGACCTTCCTGGTGGAGCGCGACGAGGCGCGCGAAGTCATGGGGGTCCCGGCGCCGATCACGCGTGTGCCCGGTGCGCGGCCGTGGATTCTCGGGCTGTCGAATGTGCGGGGACAGCTGCTGCCGGTGATCGACCTGAAACAGTATTTTGGCAGCGGCGAGCTGTCGCTCGGGCGGAACACGCGGGTGATTGTCGTGAATCACCGCGAAATTCCGGCGGGCCTGGTAGTCGACGAGGTGCTCGGTTTCAGGCGTTTCGCGGAGCGCGAGTTCACTGCGGAGGCTCCGCCGACGATTATTCGCTGCGAACGCTATCTCGCCGGATCGTTCCGGCGCGGGAGCGAGGCCTGGCCCGTGCTGAGCCTCAGGACACTCGTGGAAAGCCCGGCATTCCTGCACGGTTCGAATTGAGGCGTGATGAGAAGGACTTGAAGCGTGGTCAACATGACTGATCGTCGCTCGGTTGCAAGCTGGATGCCGGTGATGCTCGTCGGCGGGCTCGTCGCCGCGCTCGCGGCGGCATTGCTCATCGTGTTGACCAGCAGCGCCGAGAACGCGGATCGCGGTTATCGCGAGCACAGGTCGGAGCTCACCGTGCTCGCGGGAAGCGTGCCCGCACAGGCGGCCGCCGCGGGACGCGGCGACGCTTCCGCATTCGACCGGCTCGCCGCCTCGCGCAAGGCACTCGAGCGCGTCCTCGCCGAGATCGAGGAAGGCCGCTCGCCGTTTGCCGCCCTGTCCTCGGAAAGCGCCCGCAAGCTCGGCGGCGATGCCGGCTGGTCGTCGTTGCTCGAAAACTCGCAACAGGTGCTCGCGGCCCGCACGGTCGCCGAGGAGCTTGCGAAATCCGCAGGCGAATCCCGCGTGATCCTCGGCCGGGTGCTCGCCGCAACCGGTAACGCCGTGTCGGCCCCGGGCGGACTGACGGCGATGCGGGTCCTGCCGCGATTCGAAACGGTCGCACAGCGCACAAGCGACGACCTGGAACAGCTCGAGGCCGCTTCGAATCCGGCCGAGGTGACGCAGCGGATCACCGAGAACACGGCGCTCCTGTCGCAGTTCCTGGCGGGGCTCGCCGGCCTCGACAAGACCGCCGGCGTCCCCGCGATCGAGGGCGAGGCTGCAACCCGCCTCGGCGAGATGAGGGACGCCTTCGCAGCCTACGAGAAGCAGCTGCAGGCCACGCTCGAGCTCGCCGGCTCGCTCGCGACGGCGCAGCGCGCGGCATTGGACCTCAGCGTCGCCGCCGAAAAGCTGTCGAAGTCGCTCGAGTCGCTGTCCGGATCCGAAGCCGGCGGTTTCTCCGGGACGACTCCTGCTCTCATTGCGATCGTGCTCGCCGCGCTCGCCTTCGGCGGCGCGATCTGGGGCTGGGCCTCGCAGTCCGGCGTGCGTCGAGTTGCGAGCCTCGAATCGGAACGGAACCGCCGCAACCAGGACGCGATCCTGCGGTTGCTCGACGAGATGTCGAGTCTCGCCGACGGCGACCTGACCGTGCAGGCGACGGTTACCGACGACATCACAGGAGCGATCGCCGACTCGATCAATTACGCGATCGAGGCGCTGCGCGAGCTCGTCGCGACGATCAACGATACGGCGATGCAGCTCGACCAGGCGGCGCGGCAGACCCAGGCGGCGGCGGGCCATCTCGCCAAGTCGAGCGTCGCACAGTCGCGGCAGGTCGCGGCTGCGACCGACGCGGTCGGCGCGATGGCCGCCTCCATCGAGGAAGTCTCCGGTAACGCCGAGCGCTCGGCGGACGTGGCGCGCCATGCGGTCGATGTCGCGCACAAGGGCGGCGACGCCGTGCGGCGGACGATCGACGGCATGAACACGATCCGCGAGAACATCCAGGACACCTCGAAGCGCATCAAGCGCCTTGGCGAGAGCTCGCAGGAGATCGGCAACATCGTCGAGCTGATCAACGACATCGCAGAGCAGACCAACATCCTCGCGCTGAATGCCTCGATCCAGGCCTCGATGGCAGGCGAGTCGGGCCGCGGCTTTGCCGTCGTCGCCGACGAAGTGCAGCGCCTCGCCGAGCGCGCGGGGCACGCGACGCGGCAGATCGAGGTCCTGGTGCGTACGATCCAGTCCGATACCAACGAGGCCGTGGTTTCGATGGAGCGCACGACGACCGACGTCGTGGGCGGCGCGCTGCTGGCCGAGAACGCCGGCGCAGCGCTTGGCGAGATCGAGGATGTGTCGAACCAGATCGCACAGCTGGTGCAGAACATTTCCGCGAGCGCGCGGCAGCAGGCGGCGACGTCCGCGCACATCTCGCGCACCATGCAGGTGCTGCGTGAGATCAGCCAGCAGACCGCCGACAACACGAGCGCAACCTCGACCGCGATCGA
>DAIRVV010000219.1:0-4292 GCA_036802645.1 Steroidobacteraceae bacterium | reverse complement strand
CGTATCGACGCGGCTTGCCCTTCGCGGCGCGTTCGCGGACCACGAGCCCGGCGCGCTCGAGCTCTCCGAGGCGCTGCGAAAGAAGCGACGGCGAGATGCGCGGCAGGCCGCGATGGATCTCATTGAACTGGGTGCAGCCATCCAGGAGGCGGCTGATGACCAGGAGCGTCCAGCGCTCGCACAGAAGTTCCGCCGCAAGCGCGAGCGGGCAGTATTGTCCGTAACCCCGCTTCATGGATTCATTGTCGCAACGACGCCGTTCTGAGGCTACTACAGAATTCGTAGTAGTCCGGCCCGCGGGCCCCGCCTAGATTCGATGGCCGAAGGAACAGGAGGGCCCTCCCATGAACATACTCCGGTCATTCGCGTTGATCGTGGCTGCGAGCCTGCTGGGCGCCGGCGAGGCGGCCGGCCGCGGCGACACGCCGCCGGATGTCGTGCTCGCCTGGAATGAGCGCGTGCTCGCGATCGCGGAAGCCGAAGACGGCTTTCTGACGCTCAAAGGGGTGCGCACCGCCGCCATGATGCACATCGCGATGCACGATGCGCTCAATGCGATTTCGCGGCGGTACGCGCCGTATGCCTACGATTCCGGCCCGGCCGACGACGACCCGGTCGCGGCCGCTTCGCAGGCGGCCTATGAAGTCGCCGTCGCGCAGTATCCCGATCAGGCGGTTCCCCTGCAGGAGGAACTTGGCCGCTGGCTCGCGACGGTTCCCGACGAACTGTCGAAGTCTTCTGGTATTGGGCTTGGTACCGCAGCGGCCAATGCAATCCTGGAACGCCGCCAAGACGACGGCTGGGACAGGGAGGCCGAGTACCGATTTCGGCCGAGGGCGCCCGGCGTCTACGCCGACTTCCATGAGCACAGTGGCACGCCCGAGGGCTTCGTCTTCGGCGCCGGCTGGGCGCATGTGCAGCCGTTTCTGATGCGCAAGCCCGGCCAGTTCCGCCCGTCGCCGCCACCCGCGATTGGAAGCGATGCCTACACCGCCGCCTTCGATGAGGTGAAAAACTTCGGACGCCACGAGAGCCGCGTGCGGACGGCGGACCAGACGCACCTGGCGATGTGGTGGAAGGAATTCGTCGAGGCCTCCCACAATCGCCTCGCGAGAAAGCTCGTATCGCAGTCCTGCCTCGACCTGTGGGAAGCGGCGCGGCTCTTTGCTCTCGTCAACATGAGCATCATGGATGCGTACATCGGCTCGTTCGAAGCCAAGTTCTTCCACAACCACTGGCGCCCTTTCACTGCGATCCGCTCCGCGGCTGCCGACGGCAATCCGCGCACCGAGCCGGAACCAGACTGGAACAACCTCCACCGCCACACGTATCCGTTTCCGTCGTACCCATCGGCGCACGGCACGGCCTGCGCAGCGGTCATGACGGTCATGGGAAAAACCCTGGGCGATCGGCGCGCATTCACGATGACGATTCCGCTCGTCGACCAGGCGGGCCCCGGGTCTCCGAAGATCGCACCCGATCCGACGACCCGCAGCTTCGACAGCTTCTCATCGGCCGCGATGGAGTGCGCGCTGTCGCGGGTCTATCTCGGCATCCACTTCCGCTACGACTCGATCGAGGGCAACCGGCTCGGCACGCGGATTGGAAAGCACGGACTGGCGAACTACCTCGTGCCGGTGCGACGGCGCTAGGGCGTCAATCCGGCTTTTGCGCCGCGGCCATGTTTCGGGCGAAGACGTCGATCGTCATCTGATACTCGCGCTTCGGGCTGAACTCGAGGATTTCCGTGTCCTCCTCGAAGACCGGCACATGACCGGGCTCGAGGTAGTAAACGTCGCCGGTCTTCAACACGGCCTCGCCATCCTTGCGCTTGATGCGCACGCGGCCCTTGATGAGGTAGCCCCAGTGCGGCGACTGGCAACTGTCGTCGGGCAGTCCCTTAAACAAGGGCGTCGCGTCAACACCCTTGGGGAAGGTCTCATAGGAAACGATCATTCCGCCCCATTCGACCAGGCGGCTCTGGAATCCGTCCCCGTGGTCTTCCACGATCGGGAGCTCTTTCATCGCTTGATGCATCTCGGCCTCCTCCTTGTGCCTTACGCATTTGCGGTCAGCGCCTCATCGAGGCTCAGCCGCAGGTAGCCCATTGCCTCGTCCACTTCAGTCTCCGTCACACAGAGCGGCGGCATGAAACGCAGCGTCGAGACGCCGCAGGACAGCAGCAGCAGCCCGTTGTGGTACGCGCGATGCAGGATGCGGTCGACGAATGCGCGCGCCGGCGAGCCGTCCTTTTCGATCATCTCGACGCCGATCATGAGCCCGCGGCCGCGGATGTCGCCGATGCAGGGATAGTCGGGGCGCAGCTCCTCGAGGCGCCTCATGAAATGCGCGCCGACTTTCGCGGCGTTCTGCACGTACTGCTCGCGCACGAGATCGATCGTCGCGTTCGCAGCCGCGCAGCAGATGGGATTGCCGCCGAATGTGTTGCCGTGCGCGCCTTTCTTCCACTGCTTCATGAGGCTCGCTTTCGCGACCACGGCGCCGATCGGCATTCCCGAGCCGAGGCCCTTGGCGAGGGTCATGATGTCAGGCGTCACGCCCGTGTGCTGCGACGCGAACATGCGGCCGGTCCGGCCGATGCCGGACTGCACTTCGTCGAACACGAGCAGGATGCCGTGCTCGTCGCAGAGTTTCCGCAATCCTTCGAGGAAGCCTTCCGGCGGAACGAGATAGCCGCCTTCTCCCTGCAGCGGCTCGATGACGATCGCGGCAACCTCCGCGGGCGGCAGGTTCCGGTCGAATAGCATGCGGATGTAGTCGAGCACGGCCTTGCCCTGGTCGCTGCCGGCAAAGAGCGGCCGGTAGGTGTTCGGGTAGGGCACGTGCGTCACGCCCGGCATGCTCGGGAAGAATCCCGCCTGCTGCGTGACCTTGCTGGAAGTCAGCGACAGCGAGCCCATCGTGCGGCCATGGAAGCTGCCGAGGAAGGCGACGATGCGCTGGCGTTTCGTCACATAGCGCGCGAGTTTCAGCGCGCCCTCGACGGATTCCGTCCCGGACTGGCAGAAGAAACACATGCCCGGCTCGCCGAGCGGCACGATGGCGGCGAGGCGTTCCGCGAGCGCGGTCATCTCCTCGTGCCAGTAGTCGCTCGAGATGTGCAGGAATTTTTCGGCCGCGCCCTGCACGGCCTTGACGACGCGCGGATGCGCATGGCCGGTCGCACAGACCGCAATACCCGCCGCGAAATCGAGGAAGCGGTTGCCGTCGACGTCCCAGGCTTCGGTGCCCCTGCCGTGGGAAATCACGAAGGGATAGTCGCGCGGGTAGGAGGGTGAGGCGACCTTCGAGTCGCGCTCGATCATGGCGCGGGACTTCGGGCCCGGCAGCTCCATCTTGATGTGCGGGTTCTTGATGGACTTCGCGGCGCGTACCGTTGCGTTCATAGGGGCAGCCTCACAGGTTCGCGGTGCGCGGCCGCCGTCCGGGTCACGAGTGTGCGAAGTGCACTGAGCTCGGGTTCGGAGGGTGCCGCACAGGTTTCAAGCAGCGGCAGCACGGCCAGCGGCCATCCGACCGCCTTTCTTGCTTCCTCCGCAGGGATTTCGGGATAAACCGCGGAAAGCGCGAATTCTCC
The DNA here is from genome assembly GCA_036802645.1 of Steroidobacteraceae bacterium. GTDB lineage: Bacteria > Pseudomonadota > Gammaproteobacteria > Steroidobacterales > Steroidobacteraceae > SCUD01. The sequence goes on along the minus strand of DAIRVV010000219.1, from coordinate 694 downwards.
ACTTTCCGGCAGCGGTTTCAAGATGCCGACGTCCGTGACGATCACGGCGGGGCCCGAGCCCCGGGCCCCGCTCTGTGCGCGGCCGGCGAAATGTCCGCCGCTCGTCTGGAAATCGAGCTTTTGCACGAAGCTGCGCGGCGTCGCCTTCATCACGATGAAAACCTGCCTGGCATGCGCTGCAATTTCAGTCGCGCCGCCGGCGCCCGGCAGGCGGGTCTTCGGCTTTTCGTATGAACCGATGACCGTGCTGTTGAGGTTGCCGAAGCGGTCGATCTGCGCCGCGCCGAGAAAGCCGACGTCGATGCGGCCGGCCTGGAGGTAGTCGCTGAATACATCGGGCAGCGGGATCACGCAGGTCGCGGTTTCCGCCAGCTCGCCGTCGCCGATCGAGAGTGGAAGCACGCGTGGCCTGGTGCCGATCGTGCCCGACTCGTAGATCAGCACGAGGTTCGGCGCATGCGTGAGGCGCGCGAGGTTACACGCCGCACTGGGCAGCCCGATCCCCACGAAACACACCTGCCCGTCGCGCAGCAGCCGCGCGGCTGCGACGGTCATCATCTCGTCGCGCGTGAAGTCGGTCATACGATCCTCTCGAACGTGCGGCGCACCCGGCAGTCGGCACGCGACAGCTTGCGCGCGTGCTTCGCCTGCGGGACTCCCCTCGTTCGCTCCTGCGGCGACCTAAAGTCGCTCA
>DAIRVV010000218.1:0-4304 GCA_036802645.1 Steroidobacteraceae bacterium | reverse complement strand
TGAGTCAACACGCGCGCGTCCTCGAGGTGTCCATAGCCGACGTTGTAGGCGGCGAGCGTGAGCCAGGTCCGGTCGGGTTCCGGGATGCGATCCGGAATCGTACGCTCGACCAGCCGGAAATACCGCGCACCGCCACGGATGCTCTCGCGCGGATCACTGCGGTCGCGAACGCCAACGCGCAGAGCGGTATCCGCAGTCAGCATCATGAGGCCCTGGACGCCGGTCGGCGATATCGCGGATTCATCCCAGCGCGACTCCTGGTAACCGATGGCGGCGAGCAGGCGCCAGTCGATTCCGGTTTCCTCCGCGGCCTCCTGGAACCATGCCTGGTATCGCGGCAGCCGTTCGCGGACTCCTGTGACGAAGCTGGCCGCATCGACGCGGTCGAACCGGACGAGCGCCAGACGGTTACGCTCGAGGATGTCGGCCAGGCGCCCGCTCGTTTCCATTTCTGCGAAGAATTTCCCGACTTCCGGCAGCAAGTCCCCGCCGTGCGGAGTAGTTGCCCAGGCCACGGCCTCGGATTCCGAGAGCTTGAACGCCGGGCGCAGGTCCGGATGAAAATGCCTTCCGAGGGAGAACTCGGTCGAATCGGCGATGGTCACGTCCGCTTCGCCCCGTGCAACGCGTGCCAGCAGGTCGAGCGTGTCGCTCGCTTTCACCTCGGTCCACTCGAGTCCGGGCCACTGCGTCGCGAGCTTCGCCAGGCTTGCCGCATGGGTCGAATTGCGCAGGACCACGACACGCTTGCCGACGAGGTCGGCCGGTGTTTCGGGAAGCCTGTCCTGGATACGATAGACGACGTGCTGGTCGATGCGCTGGAAGACGGGCCCGAAGCGCACGCGGTCACGCCGGTCGTCCTGCACGACCAGACCCGCCGCTGCGATGTGCGCGCGGTTTCGCGCTACGCCGCGAGGGCGCCGGCGGCTGACCTCGCGAGCGAGATTTCAAGTCGCACGCCGAGTCTCTCGGCAAAGGCGCTGGCGAGTTCATATTCGGGGCCTTCGGGTCCGGCTGCGCCTTCGTAGTAGGCAAGGGGACTGTTCCGGGTAGCTACCTTGATGGCGCCGACGGCCCGGATCTGCTCGAGGCTGCCCGGCATGCGGGAGCAGGTTCCGATCAGGAGCGCGACTGCGAGGACCGCGGGAACACGGAAACGCCTGCGAATTCGCGGCCAGTGCCCATCGGCCGGCGCGGTTTCCGGTTCCATTGATGTAGAATAGCCGTTCCGGATCAGGTCGCTACGGGCCGCCGGGTTCCTGCACGGAGAGGTACCGAAGCGGTCATAACGGCACCGACTCGAAATCGGTTGAGGGCATTACGCCCTACGTGGGTTCGAATCCCACCCTCTCCGCCAGTTTCTTCCTCGCTAAACTCGTTTGATGGCCATGTCCGCAGCACCGCGCACGGTTGAATCCGGCTCGCTGCCGCGGGAAACCTCGTTGTTGCGCTGGGTCTGGCGAACCTATGTCCGCAACGCACTCGTGCCGCTGCTGGTCGTGGAGCTCCTGCTCGTCGCCGTCTACCTGACGAGTCACGCCTGGTCGCTGCGCAAGAATGTCGCGGCACTCACCGACGTGGCACGCCAGGAACTGTCGCGGATTGCGGAGGACGAGTCAGCCGTCATCGAACGGCAGCTCGGCCAGGTGGCCGCCCTGGTCGAGGTCCTGCGACGGCAGGCTGCGGCCGCACTGGCATTGCCGGCGCTACGTGTGAGGGACCGCGCACGTCTGAAGATCCAGCCGACCGGCGCACTGACGACAGCCCGCGATGACGGTGGGGCTGCCGTCTACTGGTCCGCCCGGACCGACAAGGGTCCGGCCGAGTTCGCGAGGCTCGAGCGCCTCGCTTTGGTCGACCCGCTCCTGCGCGACATCACGCTCGCAAACCCGCTGATCGTGCAGTCCTACCTGAATACGCACGACTCGATGACGCGAATCTGGCCCTGGATCGACACAGCCTCCATGTTCGATCCGGACATGAACGTGCCCGACTTCAATTTTTATTACGAAGCCGATGCGGGCCACAACCCGGCGCGATCGGTCGTCTGGACCGACGCCTATGTCGATCCCGCGGGCAAGGGCTGGCTGGTTTCCGCCGTCGCGCCCGTATATCGCGAGGATTTCCTCGAAGCGGTGGCAGGCGCCGACGTCCCGGTCGACCGCATCGTCGCAGACGTGCTCAATCAGGACATACCGTGGCGGGGTTTCCTGCTGCTGATCGGCAAAGCCGGGACGCTGCTCGCGCTGTCACCTGAGGGTGAGCGCCTGTTCAAGTTGAAGGAACTGACCGAGCACGACTACGTTGACGCGATCCGGGCCGACACGTTCAAGCCTGAGGAATTCAACGTGTACCTTCGGGGCGATTTTTCAGAGGTCGGGAATCTGATGCGGACCCAGCCTTCCGGGAGCGGGCGCATCGCCGGAGACGAGCCGCATCTCGTTGCCTGGCAGACGATCCCGTCCGTCGGCTGGAAACTGATGAGCCTCGTGCCGGAAGCCGCGGTTTTCGGTCCGTCACGCGCGCTCAACGAAGACCTCGCGGCCGTCGGCTGGGTCATGCTGGCGGGTCTCGCCGGCTTTTACCTCGTGTTCTTCACGTTTCTCTACCGACGCGCTGGTTACGTCAGCCGCTCGATCGCGGAGCCTCTCGCGCAGATCGAGCGCATGGCGCATCGCATCGCCGTCGGCGACTACGATCAGGTCTCGCCCCAGTTCGTCGTCAGCGAGTTCCGGCACACGGTCGGTGAGCTGCAGAATATGGGCCGCCTGCTTGGCGACTCCAATCGCGCTCGAGAAGCAGCGGAGCTTCGCCTCAGCGAGCGCAACGAGGAGTTGTCCGCAATTCTCAGCCTGTCGCCTGACGGGCTTGTTTCATTTGGCTCGACCGGCCTTGTGACGGAGACGAATCCGGCGTTCCTCAAACTGACGGGCTGGACGCGCGACGAACTGATCGGCTGCTCCTGGACCGGGTTCTGGAGGCGGCTGGGAGATCTTGGAACGGCGGCCGGGCCGCAGGCACTGGTCGCGCCGATCCTGCGACTACAGCGCCCCCGGCCCGTCGTGCTCGAATGCCGGGTCGTGGGCGCGCCGGCGGGCGCACAGGTCGCCTATTTCCGTGACATCACACAGGCCGACGAGCTCGATCGCGCGAAGAGCCGTTTCGTCGCGACCGCCGCACACGAATTGCGCACGCCGATCGCGGTGATCACCGGATACGCGGAGTTCCTGCAGGCGAGCGATCCGCCGGCCGGCCAGCGCGGCGAGATCCTGGCGACGATGCGGCGCCACGGCGACCAGATTGCGGGCATCGTCTCGGAGCTGCTTGACCTGGCGCGCATCGAGGCGCGCGCAGGCCGCGATTTCACGATGATCCGGCAGCCGCTGGCGCCCGCCGTGCGCCGGTTCATCGACAGCCTGCGGATCGGCGACTACGCCCGGGTGCCGGCACTCGACGGCGACATCGGCGATGCGGAGGTATTCGTGGATTCCGACAAGTTCTGCCAGGCAATCAGCAATGTGCTTGCAAATGCCTGCAAGTATTCGCCGCCCGGTGCGCCGATTTCCGTGCGCCTCGTCGCCGCAGGCAACGAGGTCGGTGTCCGCATCGAGGACCAGGGAGAAGGCATGGATGAGGAAACCCGGCAGCGCATCTTTGACCGCTTCTTTCGCGCCGAGGGAAAGTCTGCGGTCGCAGGCACCGGACTTGGCATGAGCATCGTCAAGGAGATCCTCGACATCCACGGTGGACGCACCGAGATCGCGAGCACGCCGGGTGTCGGGACGGTCGTAACGCTGTGGCTGCCGCGCGCGGCGCCACGCGGTTGACGCTCGGTGGAGGCGACCGTACGATGCCCGGCCCCGGTTTTCCATGGTGGCTCGCGTCGGTTCCTCCGCGACGATCAGCCGTGAACCCCGCCAGGCCCGGAAGGGAGCAACGGTAGCGGTGGCATCGGGTGCCGGAGGGGTGCTGGCGCGGGCCGCCTCCATCCGGCCCCGGGATGCGCGATGATGACCGGCCGGCAGGCAAGGATTCGATGAGCTACCTCGTACTCGCACGCAAATGGCGCCCGCGGAATTTCGCCGAGCTGGTCGGCCAGGAACACGTGCGCCAGGCGCTCGTGAATGCGCTCGATTCGGGCCGTATCCACCACGCCTTCCTGTTCACGGGCACGCGCGGCGTCGGCAAGACGACGATCGCGAGGATCCTCGCGCGGGCGCTCAACTGCGAGCGTGGCGTGAGTTCCGCGCCCTGCGGCGAATGCGGAGCCTGTCGATCGCCTCCACGGGACCGCAGCTGGCCAT
>DAIRVV010000217.1:0-4334 GCA_036802645.1 Steroidobacteraceae bacterium | reverse complement strand
CGCTCCGGCTCGCGCGGCGCGTCGCACCTGTGCTCACCGCGCGGTTTCCAGCGCGTGCCCGATTCTGGCTTCAGTTCGAAGGCTGCGCCGCGCGGCCCGACGACCAGTCCGTGAACCTGTTGCGACAGCTCGGATTGCAGATCCAGGGCGCGGATAGCGCGCGGATCCAGGCGCTGCAGAGACGTCACCGGAGAAGTGTCGCGTGAGATAATCTCGCGCCTCATGCAGGCGCTCTCGATCCGCGGCTTGACCAAGATCTACGCAAACGGCGTGCAGGCGCTGCGCGGCATCGATCTCGACGTCCAGGAGGGCGACTTCTTCGCGCTGCTCGGACCGAATGGCGCCGGCAAGACGACCACCATCGGCATCATCATGTCGCTCGTCGAAAAGACCGGCGGCAACGTATCCGTATTCGGCCACGACATCGACCGCGAGCTCGACCGCGCGAAGTCCTGCATCGGCCTCGTGCCGCAGGAGATCAACTTCAACCAGTTCGAGAAGGTGTACACGATCATCGTGAACCAGGCGGGCTTCTACGGCATTCCCCGCAAGCACGCGGTGGAACGCGCGGAAAAATACCTCCGGCAGCTCCAGCTGTGGGACAAGCGCGACCAGATCGCACGCTCGCTCTCGGGCGGGATGAAGCGCCGCCTCATGATCGCGCGGTCGCTGGTGCACGAGCCGCGCCTGCTGATCCTCGACGAGCCGACCGCGGGCGTCGACATCGAGATCAGGCGCAGCATGTGGGAGTTCCTGCGCACCATCAACGAGCAGGGGACGACGATCATCCTGACGACGCATTACCTCGAGGAGGCGGAAAGCCTCTGCCGCCACATCGCGATCATCGACGGCGGCCGGATCATCGAAAACGACACCATGGCGGGAGTCATCCGGAAGCTTTCGCAGGAGACCTTCGTCCTGAACTTCCGCGCGCCAATGGCCGCGGCTCCCGCGCTGCCGGGCTATGCATCGCGCATGACGGACGATCACACGCTCGAGATCGAGGTCACCAAGGAGCAAGACCTGAACGACATCTTCGCCCGGCTGTCGCAGCAGGAGGTCAAAGTCGTCAGCATGCGCAACAAGGTCAACCGTCTCGAGGAGCTATTCATGCGCCTCGTGAAGCGCTGAAATGGAAACGGACTCACTCGCGCGCATCCGGCGCATCGGCTTGCAGACCATCGTGCGCCGCGAGTACGGGCGGATCATCCGCATCTGGGGCCAGACGCTCGTGCCGCCTGCGGTCACGGCCGCGCTCTATTTCGTGATCTTCGGCAGCCTGATCGGCCGTCGCATCGGGCAGATGGACGGCGTCGACTACATGCAGTACATCGCGCCGGGCCTGATCATGATGGCGGTGATCAGCAACTCCTATGGCAATGTCGTCTCGAGTTTCTTCGGGGCGAAGTTCGGCAAGCACATCGAGGAGCTACTCGTCGCACCGCTGCCGAACTGGCTGATTGTGCTCGGCTACGTGTCGGGCGGCTTGATGCGGGGCCTCCTGGTCGGCGCGGTCGTCACCCTCGTCACGCTCTTCTTCACGCGGGTTCCCGTCGCGCACCCGATCCTCATAATCGGGTCGGTGATTCTCACCTCCGTGGTCTTCGCGCTCGGCGGCCTGTTCAATGCAATCTTCGCGAAGAACTTCGACCAGATCTCCTGGTTCCCGACATTCGTCCTCACGCCGCTGATCTACCTCGGCGGCGTGTTCTACTCGGTGTCGCTGCTGCCTGTCTGGGCTGAGCGCCTGTCCTATGTCAATCCGATCCTCTACATGGTCAACGCCTTCCGCCACGGCTTCCTCGGGACAAGCGACGTGGACCCGGGGTTTGCCTTCCTCATCATGTCGGCATTCGCGATCCTGATGTATGCAATCGTCGTCGTCCTGATGAATCGCGGAACCGGAATCCGGGAATAGGCGGGTACGGCCATGTGTGGACGCTATGCATTCTTCTCTCCTGCCGAGGCGGTCAAGCGCACGTTTGCGCTCGATGACGTGCCCGCGCTCGAGCCGCGCTACAACATATCGCCGACCCAGCCGGTTCCAGCGGTGCGCGCGGGTGAAGAAGGCGCGCGGGCGTTCGCGATGCTGCACTGGGGGCTCGTTCCGAAATGGGCGAAGGAGCGGGCGATCGGCAACCGCATGATCAATGCGCGCTCCGAAACCCTTGCCGAAAAGCCATCGTTCCGTGAAGCCTTCAAGAAGCGCCGCTGCCTGGTGCTCGCCGACGGCTGGTACGAGTGGCAGGTGACTCCGGGCGGCAAGCAGCCCTGGTTCATCCGCATGAAGGATGCGCGGCCATTCGCCTTTGCGGGATTGTGGGAGCGGTGGAAGGATCCGGCGAACGGCTCGCTGCTCGAGTCCTGCACGATCGTGACCACGGATGCTTCCGCGTCGATCAGGAAGATCCACGAGCGCATGCCGGTCGTGCTTGCCGAGGCGGACTGGGACCGCTGGCTCGACACCGCATTCTCGGACACCGACATGCTGTCGGAACTGCTCCGGCCATTCGAGCCGAAAATGCTTGCCGCCTGGCAGGTCAGCCGGGAGGTCAACGCGCCGAAGAACCAGGGCGCCGGGCTGATCGCCTCAGTCGAGTAGCGTCACTTCTTCGTCCAGGCGCCCGCCTTCGACTTGTAGTACCAGCCGGAACGCGCATTCGCGATCCAGCGCTCGGCGAAGGTGCTGCGGATGTCCGCTTCCCATTCCGGATGGCCGTTCGCGGTCGCGATCTCGCGGTAGAGCGAATTGCGGTCGGCGTTGTCGTCGGCGACGAGCTTGCGGAGCTTGTTGCGGTCGGCGAGCGGCACGGCGTTGGCATCGCGGATTTCGACGAGCCCGTCCGACGTCAGGCCGATGGCGCCCGAACCGAAGAAGCCTTCGAGCTCCGAGGCGCGGCCCTTCATCGACGCGGTGAGCGCGCGGATAGCCGGGCTCGAAATGTCGATATCGGCCTGTGCATGCGCGGCCGGGATCACGAAGTCGAGCGCACCGCCGAGGGCCGCAACCAGGATCTCGCCCGCGTCCCGGCCGGTCGAACTCTGCTCGCCGCCCTCTGCCTTCGGCCCTTTCTCTGGACCCCAGATGTCCTCGATGATCCGGTCGGCTGCCTTCTCCGCCGCGGCCGCGGGGAAATAGACATTGATCGTCACGCAGGCGGCGAGCACCAGGCAGAAGGCGGCGAGCGGTGCGGTGATCCAGCGGAACATGAAGGTCATTGTCGGCTCCCCGGCTGAACGATTCCTGAACCGATTCTAGCGCAGCGCATCACGTCACTCGACGACGATTTCCGATTCCATGATGGCTCCGAGCTGGCGGACGAGCGTGGTCCATGCGACCCGCGTCTGGCTGCCAATGACATTGATGCGCGGCAGTGCGGAACCCTTCACGATGTAGTAACCGCCGGGCGCCGGCAGCACGCCGCCCATGACGCAGACGTCGTTCGCGAGCCGGCAGGAGAGGCCCAGCCGGTCGTAGCGGAAATCGTCGAAGAACCTGAGGAAGCCGCCCTGCAGTGCCGCGGCGACGCCGCCTCCGCTGCCGCCGCCGATGCTCGACAGGTTGGTGACCGCGCGCTGGCTGATCCGGTGCTTCGAACGGTCGTCCGGCGGCGTGTAGAGGAAGGCGTCGAAGGCCTCGGGCATCCAGCCGAAGGTCTCGAGATCCGCGATGCGGCCGGACAGGCGGCCCGTGATCATGCCGAACTCGAATGTCTGGGTGACGAGCGTGAGGTCGAGGTCTTCGATGTCGATGCTCGCGTGCATGCGCGGAAATTTCCCGAGCGGTTCGCGGAGACGGAGGTCCCGGACGACGACGCGGCCGTCGAAGACCGAGGCATCGAGATTGCCGTCGAGTGTCACGACGCCCTGCCGGAGCTGAAGGCCGGGAATGCGGCCGGCGAGTTTGCCCTGGAACTCGGGCCAGCCAAATGCGCGGGAGAGCAGGGAGACGCTGATCGGCTCGATCGCGGCATCGAAGCGCACGTACATCGCATCTGTTCCCGCGTGGCGCACCCGGAGCGTCTCGATCGCGAGACCGCCGTCGAAAATGGGGAGCGTTGCGGGCTCGAGCAGGCGGAAGTGCCGGCCGGTCGTTGCAAACGGCAGCGCCACAGGGCCGAGCTCGAGTCCCCAGAGGCGGCCAGCGTCCCAGGCGAGCCGCGACAGGAACTCGTCGTCGCCGATCTTTCCGGCAAGCGCGCTGCGCGTGGCATCGTCGAACCAGTTGACGCGGCCGCTGAGCCCTTGAAGCGAGACGGCGGCCGTGTCGCTTTCAATCGCGACCGACTCGAGGTCCATCTCGCGCGCGTAGGTCGGACTCACCGTCGTCAGCG
>DAIRVV010000216.1:0-4375 GCA_036802645.1 Steroidobacteraceae bacterium | reverse complement strand
GCGTGCCCTGCGGCCCGGGCAGCGCCTCGATGCGCTCGATGTCGATGAGCCGGATCTCGGGCTGGAGCGCGCTCTGCGTGAGCGGCTGCTCGTCGAGATAGATCGCAGCGGAGGCGTCGGCGATGAAGGAAGAGGAGTCGTCGGCGACGCCGCGGAAGTAGATCGTGCCGCGTCCCGGCACTACGGCGTTGTAGGAGAGGCTCGGCACGAAGCGCGAGAATTCCTTGACGCTGTCGAGATTCGCACGCTGGAGCTGCGCCTGGCTGATCGCCTGGATCTCCTGCGGAATGTCGAGCAGCGTCTCTTCGCGCTTGCGGGCGGTCACGATCACGGCGTCGAGGTCGGTCGCCTGCTCCTGGGCAGATACGACCGGCGCGTAGCCGCCGGCGAGTGCGACCGAAACGGCGTAGGCGACCTTTTGCGATCTCATGATTTCCCCCCAGCGCAACGTCCAATTAGCCCGAGGATAGTCGAACTGCCGGATCCCGGCCATACCGTGACAAAAGTGGCTGCAATATCTCGATGAGCGGCGCGAGCTGGCGTTCGTAATTCCGCCAGATTCCGACTGAACTGTCGTAGATCGGGCGGCGCACCTGTTCCGAACTGGCGGTTCGTATGGCCCGCTCGGTCTCGTAGAAACGCAGGCACGCCTCGTCCCATGGAAGCCCGCAGAAATCGAGCAATCGCCGCGTCTCGCCCTCCTGGTCGGCGACGACGGATTCGTATTGCAAGTCGAGCACGCGGCCGGGCAGCACAGCGTGCCAGTGGGTCATCATCCGGTCGTATTCCAGATAGTACTCGCCGAGTTCCGTCAGGTCGTAGGTGAACGGCTGGCCGCGGGCGAACAGTTGCTTGTAGCAGGACAGGCAGGTGTCGAGCGGATGGCGCCTTGAGTTGATGAAGCGCGCGTCGGGCAGCGCAATGGACAGCAGGCCAACGCTCGCAAAGTTGTTCGGATTCTTGTCGATGAAGCGGGGCGCACGCTGCCGGTACTGGCGGGTCGCGTCGATGTATGAACGGCCGAGCGCGGCCCAGGCTGCGGCATCGAAACTACGCACGGCCTCGGGGTAGGCGAGCTTGTCGCTGCGGTCCCGGTTGATGCGCTGGATGAGCCGGCCGACTTCGGGCAACTCATGCGTCGCATCGACCTGCGAATGACTCGCGAGGACCTGCTCGATCAGCGTCGACCCGGAACGCGGCAGGCCGATGATGAAGATCGGCGCCGGGTCGGGATGGCCGCGCCCGGCGTGCCTCGCCAGGAAGTCCGCGGTGAAGACGCTCCGGATGCGTTCGTTGATCAATTCGGTCTGCACCGGGTCGTAGTGCTCCATTGCCCGACGCGTTCGATTGCCTCTTTCATAGTGCTCGAATGCGCAGTCGTACTCGGCGCGATCCTCCAGGGCCTTTGCGAGAGCGAAGGAGAACTGCGCGCGCGCCTCATCCGGCAATCCTGGCGCGTCGAGCTGGCGCGCCATCGCCTCGCGTTCCTGATCCTCGAAGCGGAATGTCTTCAGGTTGGACAGGCTCCACCAGGCTTCGCTCTGTTCAGGACGCAGCGCTGTAGCTCGCCGGTATGCATCGATCGCGTCGCGCTGGCGGCCGATGGTCTTCAAGGTATTGCCGAGGCCGAGGTAGCCGGCGATCGATTCGGGGTTGAGCTCGATGGCGCGACGGTAGGTTTCGATGGCGTCGAGGTGCCGGCCGGAACGCGCCTGCACATTCGCCTTCTGGATTTGAACCTGTGCCGAGCGCGGGCCCTGGTCCGCCGCGCGCTCGACGCTCGCAAGCGCTGCCGGAATGTCGAGCTTCTCGAGCTGGGCACGGCTGAGGTCGATCCATGCCGGCAGAAAATCCGGGGCGATGCCGACCGCCCGTTGCAGAAGCGCCTCGGCCTGGCCGTAGTGCTCGCCGGACATCGCGACGAGCGCGAGCAGCCGCAGGGCCTCGACGTTTCGCGGATCGCGGACGAGGATCTCTCGGTAGATCTTCTCGGCTTCTTCCAGCCGGCCGGCACGGTGATGTGACGCGGCCTCTGCGATCAACTGGCGCGCCGGATCGGCGCCCAGGAAGGACTGCATCAGCTCGTTGGCCTGTTCGCCACGGCCAGACTCAGTCAGCGCGTGCACCAGCGTCAACTGCGCTGACTGAAGCTTCGGCTCGAGTTCGAGCGACTTGCGCAACTCGGCGATCGCTTCGTCATGACGGCCTTGCTGAAGGAGGCTGCGGCCGAGCTCTTCGTGGCCCTTGGCGTAGCCCGGCTGCTCAGCGAGCGCGCGGCGCAGCAGAGGTTCCGCTTCCTGTCCACGACCCTGGCGATTGAGCGCGGCGCCAAGCAGCGATGTGAGGTTGGGCTCGCCCGGTACTTCGGCCAACGCCTCGCGACAGAGCCGCTCCGCCATCGCGCCGTCGCCGGCGCGGAGGAATGTGAGCGCGCGCTCGAACGCGATGCGCGCAGGATGCTGGGTGGAAATCGCGGTCCCCGCGCGGCGGTGGTTTACTTTGGGTACAGCAGCGTCACGACGAAGCGCACGCCCCAGTCGGGGCCGCCCGTCGGCGTCTCGAGGTAGGCGCGAACGCCGCCCGCGAAGCTTACCAACTGGCCGCCGATCTTCGTGACCTTTGAGTACGACACGTTCAGCGGAACATTCCAGGCGTGGCCTTCAAAGTCGTAAGTGCTCTCGAGATTGATCGTCGCCGTCCGGCCTTGACCGAGTCCCTTCGACAGGAAGGGCTGGATGAAGGCGGAGTTCACATCTGCGCGATCGTCGTCACCCGCAACCGAGACCAGGTAATTGACCAGGGCGCCGTAGGTGTAACCGTCCCCGGTCTGCTTGAGTGCGACTGCGGTCGGGCCGATGGCCCACTGCTCGGTGCCGAGCACATCTTCGCTGGCAGTCGGCAACAGGAACGCCGGTCCCACGCCCCAGATCCAGCCGCTGGCGGTCGGCTTCTTGGGCGAGAAGAAGAGGCTTTGCGTGAGGTCTCCGATTCCGGAGTCGCTGCCGGTACCGGTCACGTCGCTCTGGTGGATGAGCGGCAGGATCGTGCGCGAGATGATATTCCATTCGTCATTCAACGTGATGGGAACCACCGGCTGCACGTTGAGCTGCCAGCGCTCACCGTCGCCGTCGATGCCATAGCCGGCGTCGTAGTTGAGCTGGAGCGGCACGCTGATGAGCGCGGCGACCGGGTTCGACAACGCCTTGGCGAGCGCGTCGGCATCGGCGGGCGCCTCCTGCGCAAATCCATGCCGCGGCAAAATCGCCGCGGCAATGCAGAGGGCTAAGACCGAAATCTGGCGTGAAATCACCCGCCCGCCGCCCGGGCCGGGAACTTCGCGAACATCTCGGTGATGACGCCGCTGATGGCCGTGCGCGGATCCTTCATCATCTTCTCGGTCAGGCGCGCCTCGGCAATGCCTTCCCAGACGACCTGCTTCTTGGACAGGTCGACGACGTCCACATTGGCCGTGCCGACTTTGTAGCGGACGGTCTGGACCTCGGGCGGGAATGCGGAGGCGCCATAGAGTCCGCCGCGGTAACCGTAGTAGCCATAGGTCGGGCCGGGCGTCGAGCGCACGTCGACATTCTCGCGGGCGTTGGCGTTGAAATTGACGAGCAGCTCGGCCGGGCCGCCCTCGATGTACTTGTAGCCGCGCGCATCCATTTCGCGGCGGATCGATTCCTTGAAATAGCTCGTGATCGGCGTCGAGAAATTCTGGGCGTCCGTCCCGGTCTTCGCCGCAAACATGTAAGTCTTGTAGCTCGACAGGTTGGCCGCGGGATCCACATTGGTCCGGATCGTCGGGCCCGAAGCACAGCCGGCAAGCACTGACAGCGCAGCCGCGCCGGCCAGGAGAATCGTCTTCATCTTGTCGCCCCTCATTTGAAACAGCCAGTATCGTTGATCGCGGTCTGGATCGATCGGATCAGCAGATCCCCGCGCAAAGGCTTGCGGAGATAAGCGGTCGCCCCATCGGCCAGGCACTGCTCGCGGATCGTAGGTTCATCGTGCGCGGTAATCATGATGAGCGGAATCCGGCTTTGCAATCCGATGAGCTTACGCTGGACATCGCGGCCGGACAGGCCTTCCATCTGGAGATCCAGGACGAGGCAATCGGGCCGCCGCGTCGCAAGCGACGCAAGGAATGCCTCTCCAGACGGGAACCCCTGGCAATCGAGAGCGGATGCCCGCAACAGCCGCAGCAGGGCAGAGCGCACGGACTCCTCGTCATCGACGACCGCCACGAATGGACGAATGATTTCCATCGCAAGGCCATTTAGCAGGCGCCTGCGGGAACTGGATAGTGGACCTTCGTCTCATCCGGCCGGCGGGTGCCCCGCGGACCGGCCCGCGACCCGGGAAGTGAGGGTGA
>DAIRVV010000215.1:0-4388 GCA_036802645.1 Steroidobacteraceae bacterium | reverse complement strand
AGTGGCCGACGCTCGAGTGGCCGCGTGCCGGACGCGTCGCGGGCGCGATTGCCGCGATCGTCGCGATCGGAATGCTGCTTGCACTCGGCCTCGACCAGCCCGTGCGCAGCTTCGTGATCGACGGTCCATTCCAGCGCGTGGCGGCCGTCGAAGTACAACAGGCGGGACTCGGCTCACTGAAAGGCGGATTCGTGAGGGCGGATCTCGACAAGGTCCGCAATGCCGTGGAAGCGCTCGCCTGGGTGGACCGCGCTCGTGTGCAACGTCTCTGGCCCGACCGAATCCGCATCGAGATCGTCGAGCAGCAGGCGGCGGCGCGCTGGGGCGAAGACGGGCTGCTGAATACGCGCGGCGAGCTCTTCGCCGAAGGCGTGCGCCACCCGCCGCCGGAACTGCCGCGCCTCAACGGACCCGAGGGTACGCAATGGCAGGTCGCGCAGCGCTACCTCGCGATCCAGGGCCGCCTGAGTGCGCTCGGATTGCAGGTCGCGGCGCTCCGACTCGATGCACGCGGCGCCTGGGAACTCGACCTGTCGACTGGTGTGACCGTGCGGCTCGGACGCCGCCAGGTGGACGAGCGCATGGACCGCTTCGTCCAGTTCAGTGCCCCGGTCATCGCCGGTCGCTCGGCGGAGATCCGCTACGTCGACATGCGCTACTCGAACGGCTTTTCGATCGGCTGGCGCGGAAACCGCAAGCCGCCCCGCGACCTGCCCGCCGCGGTGGCGAAACAGATGCATGGAGCTCCCGGATTCGATGGCTAAGCGCACTGACCGCAACCTGATCGTGGGGCTCGATATCGGCACGTCGAAGGTCGTGGCGCTCGTCGGCGAAATGCACGGCGACGGCAGCCTCGAGGTCATCGGCCTCGGCTCGCATCCTTCGCGCGGCCTCAAGAAGGGCGTCGTGGTCAATATCGACTCGACCGTCCAGTCGATCCAGCGCGCGGTCGAGGAAGCGGAGCTGATGGCGGGCGTCGAGATCCGCTCGGTCTTCACGGGCATCGCGGGCAGCCACGTGCGCAGCCTCAACTCGCACGGCATCGTCGCGATCAAGGACAAGGAAGTCGTCAGCGGCGACGTCGCGCGCGTCATGGACGCGGCCCAGGCGGTGCCGATTCCGGCGGACCAGAAGATCCTTCACGTCCTCCCGCAGGAATTCATCATCGACGGGCAGGAAGGCATCCGCGAGCCGATCGGCATGTCGGGCGTCAGGCTCGAGGCGCGCGTGCATATCGTGACCGGCGCCGAGAGTGCGGCCCAGAACATCGTCAAGTGCGTGCAGCGCTGCGGGCTCGAGGTCGAGGACATCGTCCTCGAGCAGCTTGCGTCCTCGTTTGCAGTCCTGACGGACGATGAAAAAGAGCTTGGAGTCTGCCTCGTCGACGTGGGCGGCGGCACGACGGACATCGCAGTCTTCTCGGGCGGCGCGATCCGCCATACGGCCGTGATACCGGTCGCGGGCGACCAGGTAACGAATGACATCGCAGTCTCCATGCGGACGCCGACGCCCTACGCGGAAGAAATCAAGATCCGCTACGCCTGTGCGCTCTCGCAGCTCGCGAATCCCGACGAGACGATCGAGGTGCCCTCGGTCGGCGACCGCCCTTCGCGCCGGCTCGCGCGCCAGACGCTCGCCGAGATCGTGGAGCCGCGCTACGAGGAGCTCTTCATGCTGATCCGCGACGAGCTGCGCCGTTCCGGCTTCGAGGAGTCGGTGGCCGCGGGCGTCGTGCTGACCGGCGGCAGCGCCAAGATGGAAGGCGCCGTCGAGCTTGCAGAAGAAATCTTCCACATGCCCGTCCGCCTCGGCAGCCCTGCCGGCGTGACCGGGCTCGGAGACGTCATACGCAATCCGATCCACGCCACCGGCGTGGGTCTCCTGCTTTACGGCCGGGTCAATGCCGGCCAGCCGGCGCCGAAGCTCATCGGCGACGGGATGAAGACCGTGACGGAGCGGATGAAATCGTGGTTTCAGGGATATTTCTGACCTTGCGGAGGAGACGACATGTTTGAACTCATGGATTCTTTCAGCCAGACGGCTGTAATCAAGGTGGTCGGCGTGGGCGGCGGCGGCGGCAACGCCGTGTCGCACATGGCGAAGAGCGGCATCGAGGGCGTCGAGTTCATCTGCGTGAACACGGACGCTCAGGCGCTCAAGCATTCGGGGGTGAAGACCTCGCTGCAGATCGGCTGCAACATCACGAAGGGACTCGGCGCCGGCGCGAATCCCGAGGTCGGCAGACAGGCGGCGATGGAGGACCGCGACCGCATCATCGAGCTGATCGAGGGCTGCGACATGCTCTTCATCACCGCCGGCATGGGCGGCGGTACGGGCACGGGCGCGGCGCCGGTCGTTGCGCAGGTGGCGCGCGAGCTCGGCATCCTCACGGTCGCGGTCGTGACGCGTCCGTTCACGATGGAGGGCAACAAGCGTGCCTCGGTCGCGGAGGCCGGCATGACCGAGCTCTCGCGGCACGTGGATTCGCTCATCACCATACCCAACCAGAAGCTGCTGCAGGTCCTGGGCGGCCAGACGACGCTTCTGGAGGCCTTCAAGCGCGCGAACGAGGTGCTCCAGGGCGCGGTTCAGGGAATCGCGGAACTAATCACGCGGCCAGGCCTCATTAACGTGGACTTCGCCGATGTCCGCACGGTGATGTCGGAGACCGGACTCGCGATGATGGGTTCCGGCATCGGCACCGGCGAGCACCGGGCGAGAGTCGCGGCGGAAATGGCGGTGTCGTCGCCGCTGCTCGAGGACATCAACCTCGCGGGCGCGCACGGCATCCTCGTCAACGTCACGGCGGGTCTCGACCTGTCGATCGGCGAGTTCGAGGAAGTCGGCAGCACCGTCAAGCAGTTCGCGGCCGAGGACGCGACCGTCGTGGTCGGCACTGTCATCGAGCCCGAAATGCAGGGCGAGTTGCGCGTCACGGTCGTTGCGACGGGACTCAACCGGAGCAAGGCCAAGGCCGCGGCGCCTGCGCAGGCTGCGGCGCCTTTGGTTGCCCGTCGCACTGCCGACGTCAAACTGGTGCCCCAGCGCGGACGCGCGCCGGCGCCGGACTACAGCCACCTCGACCGGCCGGCGGTTCATCGCCAGTCGCAGCGTGCGGTGGGTGACGGATTGCGCGCGACATTCGGCTCGGAGGACGTGCTCGACATCCCGGCATTCCTCCGGCGCCAGGCAGACTGAGGCGGCAGGTGGCACGCAGACCTGAAGAGCGCGATGGATTCCGTGCCGTGCGGCTGCGCCTTCGGGCGCGACGTCGTGCGGCAGGCCGTCGCGCCGAGCGAATGCGCGGGCGCGACCCGCCCGTGACGCCATGAGCAAGGGAAATCGGCTGCCGGCCTTCCTCCGCTGGCCGGCGGCCGGCGACCCGCGCACTGTGATAACGTCTTTGGGAAAGGCAGTTCCATGGCCCAGCAACGCACGCTGAGAGACTCGATCCGCTCGACCGGTATCGGCCTGCACACGGGCCGCAAGGTCCTCATGGTGCTGCGGCCCGCGCCGCCCAATACGGGCATCGTGTTCCGTCGCACCGACCTCGAACCGCCGGTCGACATTCCCGCGCGCGCCACCAACGTCACCGAGACCACGCTCGGCACGACGCTGGCGGCGGGCGAGGCGGGTGTGTCGACAGTCGAGCACCTGATGTCGGCACTTGCGGGCCTTGGAATCGACAATCTTTTCGTCGAGCTGACTGCCGGCGAAGTACCGATCATGGACGGCAGCGCCGGACCCTTCGTTTTCCTGATCCAGTCGGCCGGCATCGAAATGCAGAACTCGCCGAAGCGCTTCGTGCGGATACGCCAGCCGGTCGAAGTGCGGGACGGCGACAAATGGGCGCGTTTCGAGCCCTACGAGGGATTCCGGGTCAACTTCGAGATCGAGTTCGACCACCCGGTATTCCATCGCCACGCGCAGCGCGCGACGATGGACTTCTCGACCACGAGCTTCCTGAAGGAAGTGAGCCGGGCGCGCACATTCGGCTTCATGCGCGACATGGAGTACC
The DNA here is from genome assembly GCA_036802645.1 of Steroidobacteraceae bacterium. Classification (GTDB taxonomy): domain Bacteria; phylum Pseudomonadota; class Gammaproteobacteria; order Steroidobacterales; family Steroidobacteraceae; genus SCUD01. The sequence continues at coordinate 370 of DAIRVV010000215.1, read as the reverse complement.
TGCGCGGCAGAAACCTCGCGCTCGGCGGCACGCTCGACAACGCGATCGTGCTCGACGACTACCGGATCCTGAACGAGGACGGCCTGCGCTACGAGGACGAGTTCGTGCGCCACAAGATCCTCGACGCGATTGGCGATCTTTACCTGCTCGGCCACTCGCTCATAGGTGAGTACACGGCTTTCAAGTCGGGCCACGGCCTGAACAACCAGCTCCTGCGCGCCATGCTCGCGGACGAGACGGCCTGGGAAGAAGTGACGTTTCGAGACGAAAGCGCGGCGCCGATCTCTTACGCCGCTGCAACCGCAACCGCCTGATGGTGCCGGGTCGCTTCTAAAGGGGACAGACACTTTTTCCCGAAGGACCAAAGGAA
>DAIRVV010000214.1:0-4401 GCA_036802645.1 Steroidobacteraceae bacterium | reverse complement strand
TTTTGCGAGCAGCGCTGCAACTGCAAAAGTGTCTGTCCCCTTTAGGTCCCCTTTAAGCGACCGTCCCCATTGCAGGGGTAACATGCGGGAGGGAGGCGACACTGGGAACCAGCGTCCTGGAAGACGTTCTGCTGCTGCTCACGGCGACACTCATCGTCGTGGTGGGGCTCCGTCGCCTGCGCCTGCCGCTCATCATGGCCTTCCTGCTGGTCGGCATGGTTGTCGGGCCGCATGCGCTTGGCTGGGTCTCCGCGACAGAGACGACCCGCACACTGGCCGAGTTCGGCATCGTTTTCCTCCTGTTCGCCCTCGGACTCGAATTCTCGCTGCCCCGGCTCGTCGCAATGCGCGGCGAGGTATTCACGCTCGGCGGGCTGCAGGTTGCGGCAACGACGGCCGCCGTCGCCGCCATCGGCTGGGTCATCGGACTCGCGCTTCCCGTTGCGATCCTCCTCGGCGGCGCGGTTGCGATGTCCTCGACGGCGATCGTGCTCCGCCAGCTCACCGAACAGGACGAGCTCAATCGCACCCACGGGCGGCTCGCTTTCGGCGTGCTCCTCTTCCAGGACCTTGCGATCGTCCCCTTCCTGGCGCTCGCGGGCGTCCTCGCCTCGCCGCAGGAGCAGTACACGACGCCGGAAATTGCGCTCGCAGTCGCCAAGGCAGCCATCGCGCTCATCATCGTGCTGGCAGCCGGGCGCTGGCTGCTGCGGCCACTTTTCCACGAAATCGCATCGAGCGGCGCGCCGGAGGCCTTCACTTTCGCGGTGCTGTTTGTCGCGACCGGAGCCGCGTGGGCGACGCATGCGGCCGGCCTCAGCTTCGCGCTGGGCGGTTTCCTGGCCGGCATGATGCTCGCCGAAACCGAATACCGTTACCAGGTCGAGGCCGGCATCCGGCCATTTCGCGACACGCTGCTCGGGCTCTTCTTCGTGACGATCGGCATGCAGCTCGACGTGCCGGCGCTGTTCGACCAATTGGCAGTCGTCATTGCGCTGCTCGCGGGTCTCCTCGTGATCAAGGCCGCGGTCGTTCTGCTCGCCGCGCGGCCATTTGCGGGCCAATGGTTCAAGGCGCTGCGAACCGGCATCGTGCTCTCGCCGGGCGGCGAGTTCGGATTCGCGCTGCTCGCGCTCCTGCTCGACAACCGGCTGATCGGCGCGGAATTCACGCAGCCGCTCCTCGCCGCGATCACGCTCAGCATGCTGATTGCGCCCTTCCTCATCCGCCACAACAAACTCGTCGCGCGCTTCCTGACGCGCGAGTCGGGGCCGACGCAGACCGGACTCGACCGCATCGAGGCGGCGACGCAGGCGCTGGCCCGGCGCGAACACGTGATCCTCTGCGGCTACGGCCGGGTTGGGCAGAACGTGGGTCGTGTGCTCGAAAGCGAGGGATTCGAGTACCTCGCGATGGACCTCGATCCGCTGCGCGTCCGCACGGCGCTTGCTGCCGGCGACGCGGTCATCTATGGCGATGCCGCCGACGACGGCATGCTGAAGTCCGCGGGCATCGATCGCGCGAGTGCGGTCGTCGTTACGTTCTCCGATGCGGCGCGCTCACTCTCGATCGTCCGCGCCATTCGACACCAGCGCAAGGAACTGCCGATCCTCGTCCGGGCGATGGACGACACGCACCTCGAGGCCCTCCTTGCGGCGGGCGCGACGGAGGTCGTGCCGGAAACGCTCGAGGCCGCGCTGACGCTCGTTTCCAATACGCTGCACATGCTGCAGGTGCCGCCGTCGCGTGTGATCCGCGCCGTGGGCGAGATCCGCCGCCAGCGCTACAAGACGCTGCGCTCGGTGATCCGGCGCGATCCCGCCGGCGAGACCGAAGAATCGGGGACTTTCCGCGAAGCGCTTCACACGGTCGTTCTGCCACCGGGCGCCTGGTCGATCGGGCGGTCGATCAACGAGATCCGCGAGCGGGGTGCCGAAGTGTCGTTTACGGCCGTGCGGCGCGACGGCATCACCGGCCGCGATCCCGACCCCGACATGACGCTGCGCGAAGGGGACGTCGTCGTGCTCTTCGGCACGCCCGAAGCTCAGGAACACGCCGAAGCTGTGCTCCTCGCCGGGTAGAAAAGGGGACGGTCACTTTTAAAGGGGACAGACACTTTTGCGATCGGTGCTGCAACTGCAAAAGTGTCTGTCCCCTTTAAAAGTGACCGTCCCCTTTTCTACCGGAAGTCGATTGCGACGCTGCCGGAGCCGGTGTCGATGACTCCGCTCCCTGCGCCTTGCTTCATCCGCACGATCGTGGCGTCGTCGTTCTCGCGGATGCTCGCGCCCGGCGCCTCGACATCCACGCCGCCGCTGCCCGTATCGATGCGAAGCTCGAGCGAGGGCTGCGCGGGCGATCGCAGGCTCACGCTGCCGGAGCCCGTGTCGATCTCCAAGTTCGCGAGCGCCGAGAGGTCGCCCTCCACCTTGACGCTGCCCGATCCCGTATCCACGTGCAGGCTGCGGACATCCGACAGGCCTCTCGCCGTGACCGAGCCCGACCCCGTATCTGCAGCGAACGGACCGGCGAAGCCCTCGACCTCGACGCGCCCCGAACCCGTGTCGGCGCTGACGCTGCCCTTGCCCTTTGCGATATCGACCGAACCGGACCCGGTGTCGGCCACGATTTCGCACTCGCAGTCCGTGATCTTCACGGATCCGCTGCCCGTGTCGGCCGTGACCCGGCCGCGATGGCCGCTGACGACCACCTCGCCACTGCCATTGTCGAGCTCGAGCTCGCCCTCGCCGCCCGTGGAAGAAAGCAGGCCGCTGCCGCCGTCGAGGCGGAGCTTGCCGGAGTAGCCCTGCGCGGTGGCGTCGCCGAAGGTATTGATGACGTCGAGGTTCGCGCCGGCGGGCGCACGGATCAGGAGGTCGACGCGCACGCCGGGTGCCGCGTCCTTGTTCCGTGTCAGCTGAATGCGCTCGCCGAGGTGCTCGACGTAGCTCACCGACCACCAGCCCGAAGCCCCCCTTTCCGAATAGATCTTCGGAAAGTGCGCGCGCGGCAGCCGCACGTCGAGGCGCGATCCCGCGCCGACGTCCGCGGTGCGGAATTCGACGAGGCCAGCCAGGCGTTCCGCCTCGCCTTGCGATTGCGCATCAATCGTCACCTTCGCCGAGATATAGATACGCGGGTCGGTGCCGCGCTCGACGCGGACGTCGCCGATCAGGTTCCGGACGGTGAGTCCGGCGCTCGACTCGGGCTTGAAATTCCAGGCTCGCGTCACCGTCGCGCCCGCTGCCATGGCGGGGAGGCTCGCCGTCAGCAATGCGAGCGCGGCGGTGCCGCGGAAAATCGTGTTCATTGTCAGTCTCCGTCCAGTCGATCCACTAAATAGACTCGTCGCGGTACCGACGTACCCACATGGCGGCCGCGAGCAGCAGGCCCGCCGCAACGACGCCGAGCCACAGGTCCGGCGAAGAATAGAAATCGCGGAGGCTCCCGGCGAGGTCGATGCTGGTCAGCTTCTCGATCTCGGCGCCGACTTCGGACGCGGTCATGTCGTCATTAATTTCGCTATCGACATCGTTTCCGCTTCCCAGCAGCGCGTAAAGGCCGAATATCCGGTACGCGATGAATTCGCCGATGTAGCCCGAGTCGAGCATCACGCGCTCGAGGATCGCGAGCGCGGCCGGCGGCAGGACCGCCCAGAGGAAGGGGCCTCTCGGCGCCCACGCCGATGCCAGCATCAAGTAACCGATCACGGGTGCATACCACAGCATCGCCGTCACGCACCACAAGAGCGCGATCATGAAACCGCCCATGATCGCGTCCGGGTGCCACATCACGCCGCCGGGCAGGCCATTCATCGCCAGCTTGATCGAGCCGCCCGTGGCGACCATCAGCTGCGCGACGAGGGCGGCCCCCAGCGTGACGATCGGGATCATGACCGCCGCGACCGCGAATTTCGACAGCACGGTCTCGGCATCGGACAGCGGCAATGATTTCCAGAACAGCACGCTGCGGTCGCGCCGGTCCGCGTACAGCGAATCGATCGCATAGAAGAAGGCCACGATGCCCATGACGATGTCGACGACCAGGGTCAGGCCCGCATAGACGAACACGAGCAGCCTGGCCTGAACATCGCGGGGGAATTCGCCGAGCGTTTCGTCCACCAGACCGAACGGGCCGACATGGACATTGCCCGTCACGACCAGGAGCAGGATGCAGCCGATGACGATCGCGGGCGCGATCCAGATCGCCCTGTGCTCCCAGATCTCGCGGCGTACCAGCCAGGCGAACCGGTTCATGCGCGTGCTCCCTGGATGACCGCGACGAACAGGTCCGCGACCGATGGCACGCCCACCTCGCCGAGCCGCTCGAGGTCGGCGCGCGGGGCGTCGCGGAACAGCATGTGCGTGCGGCCGAGGCCCGCGCGCTCCGCGAGCGGCTTGT
>DAIRVV010000213.1:0-4402 GCA_036802645.1 Steroidobacteraceae bacterium | reverse complement strand
GTCCTCGAGGTCTCCGACGCCTGGACGCTCACGGATCGCTTCAGCCTTACGACCGGAGACGCCAATACGACCGGCCTCGTTCCGGACGGCGGCGCCGTGCAGGTCGGCGCGCTGCTCGCCGATCCGGCCGTCGATACGCGCGCGGTAGTCACCGGCCCGATCACCGGCGCCGTGACGGGGCGTGCGATCGGCGACGAGGAGTTCATCCAGCAATTTGGCGCCTGGGAAGTCCTCAAGGATGTCGATTCCTTCACGAACGACATCGGCCTGACCTGGAACTTCGAACGGGGAACGGCAACGTTCGGCTACTACACGTCAAGCGTCTCGAGCGACGATCTCTGGACGCTCGACAACGAGAAGTATGAAGTCGTGCAGCAGGGTGGCGAGGTCGTCACCGGCATCGCATGCAACGATCCGGCGGTCGATAGCTGCGGCGGCAACTTCGATATCGACGGCAGCGGCGATGCCACGACGAACGCGTTGTACGCGGCGACCACGTTCGATATCACCGACGCGTTGCGGGCGGACGTCGGGGTTCGCTTCGAGGACTACGAGGTCGACTATACACTCGACGGCGGGAGGGACGGCACGATCAACTTCGCCGTGTCGGATGACCTGTCGGAGACCTCGTGGACGGCAGCCCTCAACTACCAGTTCACGGACCGGCTGGGTGTCTTCGGGCGTATCAACCAGGGTCACCTGATGCCGCAGTTCGACACCTATCGGGACAGCCAGCTCGCGTTCGCCAGCGGCAATGACCTGGTCCAGGACATCGAGCAGTACGAAGCCGGCTTCAAGTGGGCGACGGATAGCCTGAGCCTCTTTGCAACAGCCTTCGCCACCGAGGTCGATCCACGGGCCGTCAACTTCGTGTTCGGCGATGAGGCCATCCTCACGATCCAGGAATCCCAGGGCGTGGAAGTCGACGCCATCTGGCAGACCGATGGCGGCTTCTCGGTGTCGGTCAACGCGACCTTGCTGGAGAGCGACATCAAGAGCGACGACCCGACGATCGACGGAAACGAAACGGAGCGGCAGCCCGGCTGGCAGGTGCGCCTGACACCGGCTTACGACTTCAACGTCGCCAACATGGACGGCAGCGTGTACGCCACCTACACCACGGTCGACGACCGCTGGGGAGAAGCGCTGAATATCAACACCCTGGAGGGCTATGACGAGCTGGATCTCGGCGTCATCATGCGGATCAACGAGTCGTTCATCGTCCAGGTCGCAGCCGACAACATCACCGACGAGGAGGCACTGACCGAGAGCGATCCCCGCACGTTCACGGCGCCGAACGGCCGCTTCATCATGCCGAGGAACATCCGGTTCAGCGTGGGCTACGAGTTCTGATCCGCGGCCTGCTGCTCTGGCTGCTCGCCCTCCCCGCGGGCGCCGGGGCGGGCGTCGCGCCGCCGACGCCGTCCGAGCTGTACCCGGGTCTTTTCGAGCGGGTCCAGCAGGAGCGCGTCTACGAGGACGGCAAGACCTTCGTCGATGCCCAGCCGCGCAAGCCCCCCGTCGAAATCATGCGCGACTACGAGGCCGCGAAAGGCGAGCCCGGCTTCGATCTCGGCGCATTCGTCAGGGCGCACTTCGATGCGCCCGTCATGGCGGCCGCGGAGTTTCGCTCGAAGCCCGGCATGGACGTCGCGGATCACATCGATGCGCTGTGGCCCGTTCTCGAGCGGGAGCCCGACGTGCCGACCCCGCACTCCTCCCTCCTGCCACTGCCGCACCGGTATGTCGTGCCGGGCGGTCGCTTCCGCGAGATCTACTACTGGGATTCCTATTTCACGATGCTCGGCCTCGAGGAAAGCGGCCGTCACGATCTCGCGCTCGATATGGTGAAGAACTTCGCCTACCTCATCGACCGGCATGGCCACGTGCCCAATGGCAATCGCACGTACTACTTGAGCCGCTCGCAGCCTCCGTTTTTCGCCGTCATGGTCGAGCTGATCGCCGCCCGCGACGGCAGCCCGGCCTACCTGCAATTCCTGCCCGCGCTCCGGCGCGAATACGAGTTCTGGATGGACGGCGCAGCGAAGCTCGAGCGCGGTGCGGCGGACCGCCGTGCGGTCAGGCTGCGGGATGGAACGGTCCTCAACCGATACTGGGACGACCGCGAGACACCGCGCGAGGAATCCTGGCGCGAGGACGTCGAGACCGCGGCGAGCTCCGGCCGCCCGCAGGCGGAGGTGTACCGGAACCTGCGCGCGGCGGCCGAGAGCGGATGGGATTTCAGCTCGCGCTGGTTCGCCGACGGGCGGACGCTCGGTACGATTCGCACGGTCGACATCATTCCCGTCGACCTCAACTGCCTCCTGTATCAGCTCGAACAGACTCTCGCGCGTGCCTACCGCGCCAAAGGTCAGTCGGCGGAGGCGTGGCTATTCGCCGAGCGCGCGACGGACCGCCGGCGCGCCATTCAGCGGTATCTCTGGAATCAGAAGGCGGGCGTGTTCGAGGACTACGCCTGGCCGGATCGCCGACTCACAGGGCAGCTCAGCGTCGCGACGCTGTACCCGTTATTCACCGGCATCGCCACCGGCGCGCAAGGATTGGATATCGCCAGGGTCGTCGAACGACGGCTCCTGCAGCCGGATGGCCTCGCCGCCACGACGGTCCGGACCGGCCAGCAATGGGATGCTCCGAACGGCTGGGCGCCCCTGCAATGGATCGCAATCGACGGCCTCAGTCGCTATGGGCACACGAGGCTCGCCGGAAAGATCGCGCAGCGCTGGATCCGGGAGAATGTCGCGGTCTATGAATCCACCGGCAAGCTCGTCGAGAAATACGACGTGAGCGGCGACGCCGCCGCGCGCGGCGGAGAATACCCGCTGCAGGATGGCTTCGGATGGACCAACGGGGTGCTGCGCCGGTTGCTGGCGCTATATCCTTCCACTGAGAGCCGGATCGTCCCGGAAGCCCTGCCAGCTGCGCAGGGTGAACGCACCGATGCCGGCCAGGAATAGCACCCACCAAGCGAGCGGACCCGCGACTGGTACTTGCCGCACGATGGCGATCACGACAATGGCGAGCAACATGAAGAGTGCGCGCCACCAGACCGACTCGAGCTTCGTCTTGTCGATCCGACCTAGCACGAAGTCGCCGACGAAGATCGCGCCGATCAAATAGCCGAGCATCAGGATCGCGCCGTAGGCGAATGCCAGGAGCAGGGCGAGCGGAATCCCGACGATCGTCACGAGCAGGACGGCGAGAACGACGGGCACGCCGATCAGCATCACGCAGCCGAGGCCGAGGACCTGCCAGGGCTTCTGCAGGATCGCCGCGCCGGCCTCGCGGCTGAAGCGCGTCATGCCGAGGACGAGGACGGCGCCGAGCAAGACCATGCCGAGCGACAGCGTGATGCTGCCGACGATCGACGCGCCCTCCGCGAACCGGCGCCAGTCGCGATTCCTGGTGGACTTCGAGATGCCGCCCGCAACCTGGGCTCCTGGCGCCACGACAATCTCGTCGCGACTGCGATACACGATCTTGCCACCGATGCGCGCATCCGGACCGAGGCGCAGGTTTTCGCCGGCAAACTCGACGTCCCCGTCCACGCTCCCGTTGACGACGATGCGTTCGCCATAGGCGTGGAGGTCCCTTGCGACAGAACCGTCCATGACGATCGAGCCGCCGGCGAGCATAGCGTCCTCGCCGATCCGGGCCTCCGGGGAAACCTTCAGCGTGCCGCCCGCGGCGTAGAGATTGCGCCCGATAGTGCCGTCGACCAGCACCTCGCCGCCGCTCACGAACGCATTTCGGGAGACGCGTCCACTGAGCTCGACATGGCCGCCGGCGAGGAATTCGCTGCCGCCGAATGTGGCACGAGCGGTGTCTTCTTCTGCCGAGGCCAGCCCGGCGACGCCAATCAGGAGCGCAAAAGCCGCAATGAGCCTGTTCATGGGTTGAATCCTAGCCTCCGGGTCCTGCATGGCAAAATGGCCGGATGTCCCGCCAGGTCCGGATTGCCACGCGGAGAAGCCGGCTTGCGCTCTGGCAGGCCAAGCATGTCGCCGCCCTCCTCGCCGCGCAACACCGCGGACTCGTCGTCAGCCTGGTGCCGATCCTCACCGAGGGCGATCGCATCCAGGACCGCAGCCTCGCCACCGCCGGCGGCAAGGGCCTCTTCATCAAGGAGCTGGAAAACGCCATGCGGGAGGGCCACGCCGACATCGCGGTCCACTCCATGAAGGACGTTCCGGGCACGCTGCCGCCCGGCTTCGCGATAGGGGCGGCGCTCGAGCGCGGCGATGCCCGCGACGCGCTCGTCTCGATCCACCACGAGTCGCTCGACAAGCTGCCGCGCGGCGCGCGAATCGGAACCTCGAGCCTCAGACGCCAGAGCCAGCTGCGCCACCTGCGGCCGGACCTCGAGATCGTGGTCCTGCGCGGA
>DAIRVV010000212.1:0-4411 GCA_036802645.1 Steroidobacteraceae bacterium | reverse complement strand
GGACGGGTACGCTCTTCGCCTGCGAGCAGGCGGGCATCCGGCCGGATTTCCTGTGCCTCTCGAAGGGACTGACCGGCGGCTACCTGCCGCTATCGGTCGTCGTCACGACCGAGGCCGTGTATCGCGCATTCTACGACGACTACACGAAGCTCACGGCCTTCCTGCATTCACACAGCTACACCGGCAACCCGATCGCCTGCGCCGCCGCGCTCGCGACGCTCGGCATATTCCGCGACGAGGATGTGATCGCGCGGAACCGCAGCCTCGCCCGCCGCATCGGCGAGGCCCTCGCGCCGCTTGCCGGTCACCCGAATGTCGCGGAAGTCCGCCAGACGGGCATGATCGCGGCGATCGAGTACGTCAAGGACCGCAGGACCGGCGAGCCCTTTGACTGGCGCGAGCGGCGTGGCCTTCGCGCCTATCGGCATGCACTCGCCGCAGGCGCGCTGCTCCGGCCGATCGGCAATGTCGTCTACCTGATGCCGCCCTACGTCATCACGCCCGACGAGATCGACTGGCTCGCGGGCGTCGCGCGGGGCGCAGTCGACGCGGCATGCGCCTGACCCGCGTTCACGTCGACGCGACACTGGCCGTGGGCGCCCGCGTCTCGCTTGCCGGCTCCGCTGCCGCCCACGTGCGACGCGTGCTGCGTCTCGGGACCGGAGATTCGCTGACCCTCTTCAATGGTGACGGCCAGGACTATCCGTCGCGGATTGCGGGTTCCGGGCGCGACACGGTGGAAGTCGAGGTCCTCGGAGTCGCAGCCGCGCGCGCCGAGTCGCCACTCGGGATCACGCTCGTGCAGGGCATCACGCGGGCCGAGCGCATGGATCTCGTGGTGCAGAAGGCGACGGAGCTCGGGATCGCGGAGATCGTGCCGGTCGTGACGGTGCGAAGCGTCGTACGGCTCGATGCGGGTAGCCGTGAGCGGAAGACCGCGCACTGGCGCGCCATCGCGATCGCTGCCTGCGAGCAGTGCGGACGAGCGAGAATTCCGGCCATCGCCGATCCAGTGCCGCTCGCATCGCAGCTTGGCACGCCGGCTGAATCGCGCATCCGGCTGCTGCTGTCGCCCGACGCCGATGTATCACTCGCCAGGGCCGCGGCTGCTGCGACGGAAATCGAGCTCCTGGTCGGGCCGGAAGGCGGACTCGAGGACGCGGAGCGTCGCTCGGCACTGGCCGCGGGCTATCGGGCTTGCCGGCTCGGTCCACGCGTGCTTCGCAGCGAAACCGCGGCGATCGCGGCGATCGCAGTGCTTCAGTCCTTGCGCGGAGATCTCGGCTAGGCGGCGGTGACTGTCGTCTCGTCGGCGATCATTTCCTCGAGCCGTTCAAGGTCGGGGATCAGCGGCAGCTCGTTGACCATACGCACCTGGCAGAGCACGGGCGAGCGATCCGGGAAAGCGCGTGAGCTGTCGGGCGCGATCACATGCGGGTTGACGCGCACGAGCTGCGGGAATCCCTGGGTCGCGATGCCGAAATGCCCGGCCGGCAGCTTCTGTCCGAGGCAGGTGAAGATGACGATGCGCGTGCGCCCGCCGACGACGGGAATGCGCTTGCCGCAGGCCCCCTCGAATGACACGACCGGAACGCCGCGGCCGTTCCAGGCCTGGACACCGAGGTACCAGGGCGGCGCGCCGGGCATCTCCTGCAAGGGCTGGAAGCTCGTGACCTCCGCGACACAGGCGCGCGGCACGAGGAGGCGCTCGTCGAGAAGCGGCACCAGCATGCCGTAGAGTTCCTTCTCTTCGCTCAAGTCGCCGCCCGCCGCACCAGCGGCTCGATGGCCTGCAGCAGCTGGCCTTCCTGGTATGGCTTGCCGAGGTACTCGTTGACACCGAGTTCGATCGCCCGCGCACGGTGCTTCTCGCCGACGCGCGAAGTGATCATCACGATCGGCACGTCCTTGAGGCGGACGTCATTGCGGACGTGCGATGCCACTTCATATCCGTCCATGCGTGGCATTTCGATGTCGAGCAGGATCACGTCCGGCACCTCGTCCTGCAGCAACGAAACGGCCTCGAGGCCGTCTTTCGCCGTCACCACCCGCATGCCGTTTCGCTCGAGCAGCCGCTGGGTCACGCGTCGGACCGTGATCGAGTCATCCACGACGAGGGCGAAGATGCGCCGGTCGACCTGAGCCGCCAATACGCGCGCTTCCGCGGCCGGGTGCTGGCGCCACTCCGAACGCACGAGCGCGCCGACGTCGAGAATGATGCAGATCCGCCCGTCGCCGAGAATCGTCGCGCCGGAGATGCCGCGGATTCCGGAGATCTGCGGCCCGACCGTCTTGACGACGATCTCGCGGCTGCCGATCAGCTCGTCAGTCACGATTGCCGTCGAGTGCTCGCCCGCGCGCACGAGGATCACGGCAACGGCGGCGTCGTGCTCGGGAATGGAGGAAGGAGCACCGGCTACAAACGTGGCGAGGTGCTGGAACCGGTACTTCTGCCCGCCGTAATCAAAGCTCGCCGAGTCCTCACCGAGGTGTCGCTGGACTTCTGAGCGCGGCACGCGCACGACGCCCTCCACGGTCGGCAGCGGAAGCGCGTACAACTCCTCTCCGACACGCGTGACGAGCGCCTGGCTGATTGCGAGCGTGAACGGCAGGCGCACGGTGAACCGCGTCCCCTTGCCGGCTTCGGTTTCGGTGTAGAGCGACCCGCCCAGCTTCTTAATCTCGGTCGCGACCACGTCCATGCCGACACCGCGGCCCGCCGATTGCGTGACCTTGCCGGCCGTCGAGAATCCGGGCTCGAGGATGAGCTGCAGCGCCTGCTCGTCCGAGAGTTCCTGCTTCGGCGTCGTGAGCCCGAGCGCGACCGCGCGGTCGCGAACGAGCTTCAGGTTGACGCCCGCGCCGTCGTCGGCGACGGCGATGACGACTTCCGAGCCCTCGCGCTTCAGCGTGACGTCGATGACGCCGGTCTCGTTCTTGCCGGCCGCGATGCGGGCTGCCGGCATCTCGACGCCGTGGACGATCGCGTTTCGCAGCATGTGCTCGAAGGGCGCCAGCATCCGCTCGAGCACCTGGCGGTCGAGCTCGCCCGCGGCGCCATTGATGCGCACCTCGACCTTCTTGCCGGTCTCGGCCGCGGCCTGCCGCGCGATGCGCGTCAGGCGCTGGACTTGCCGCTGGAACGGAACCATGCGCGTGCGCATGAGCCCGCCCTGCAGCTCGGATACAATGCGGCCCTGCTGCGTCAGCAGGTTCTGGACCTCGCGCGTCTGGGTCGCCAGTATCCCCTGTACGCTCGCGACGTCGGACGACGTTTCGGCGAGGGCGCGCGAGTACTGCTGGATCGAGGAGTAACGGTCCATCTCGAGGGGATCGAAATCGTCGCGCCGCGTGCCGGAGTCGACGTGACGGTGAAGAATCTGCGCCTCGGTCTCGATTTCGAGCTTGCGGAGCTGGTCCTTGAGGCGCTGCACGACGCGGCCGAGCTCGGCGAGGTTGAAGTCGATGGACGACACCTGCTGTTCGAGCCGCGCGCGGTAGATGCTCACCTCGCCGGCGACATTCAGCATGTTGTCGAGGAGGTCTGCGTCGACGCGCGCAACCTCGCCGCGATCCGCGACGGCATCCCGGGTTGGCGGCCCTGCCGGCGCCTGGCCGGCGGGACGTTCGTCTGCTTCGGCCTGGATTTCCGCCGGCCGCGATGCCACGGGCGAAATGGGCGCCGGCGGCGCTGTGGCGGCGACTGGTGCCGGCGTCGGAGTCGGCTCCGGCTCCGGAGCCCTGGCTTTCGCCGGCTTTTCCGGCGTCTTTTCGGGCGTCGCAATGGGCGTCGCCGGTTTTGGGATCGCGGGTGTTGCCGGTGCGGAACTCGTGGCCTCGCGCGCACCGCCCTTGCCGATCATCCGGATCCGGGTGATCAGGTCGCGCGCCGGCGAAACGGGGCGGCCCGCTCCGACGTAGTCGCGCATGCGGGCGAGCTCATCGAGGCTCGACTGCACCACTTCGATGCTCCGGTCGTCGAGCTCGATCGAGTCGTCGCCGAGCCGGATGACAAGAGACTCGAGTTCGTGGCTGAGGTCGCCCATGGCGGCGATGCCCGCCATGCGCGCGCCGCCCTTGAGCGTATGAAGCACGCGCTGCAGTTCGGTCACCTGCTCGCGGCTGCCGCGCTCCGACTTCAGTGCGCCGAGCGCCGCGTCGGCGGCTTCGAGAAGCTCGGTCGCTTCCTCGCTGAATATCGCGGCGACTTCCGGGTCGTAGTCATCGCTGCGAACCGGGGAAGCGATTGCGCCCGCCTTGAACTGCCCTGTCGGCTCTGCGGATTCGAGATATGGGGGCTTGCCCTCGATGCCGGCGGTCGACGGAACTTTCGGCAAGACGCCGTGCACGTCGCGCTCGGGCGCGACGGCCGCGCCGCGGCCGAGAATCAATGACTCGAGCGACAGCCGGG
>DAIRVV010000211.1:0-4430 GCA_036802645.1 Steroidobacteraceae bacterium | reverse complement strand
CGTGGTCTTGGTCGTCGCGGCCGATGACGGAGTCATGCCGCAGACGAAAGAGGCGATCCAGCACGCCAAGGCGGCGAATGTGCCGCTCGTCGTCGCGGTCAACAAGATCGACAAGCACGGCGCGGACCCGGAGAAGGTTCGTAACGAGCTGTCGCAGGAAGGCGTCATTGCCGAGGAGTGGGGCGGCGAGAACATCTTCGTGCCCGTGTCCGCCAAGACCGGCGATGGCATCGATCGGCTGCTCGAATCCATTCTGCTTCAGGCCGAAGTGCTCGAGCTCAAGGCCGTGCGGGATGCGCCGGCGCTCGGCGTCGTGCTCGAGGCCAGTGTCGAGCGGGGCCGCGGCGCGGTCGCAACCGTGCTGGTCAAGCGCGGCACGCTGAAGGTGGGCGACTCCGTCGTCGCCGGCGAGCAGTTCGGGCGCGTCCGCGCACTCTTTGACGAGCTCGGTAAGGAAATCGCATCTGCCGGACCATCCATTCCGGCACAGATGCTCGGCCTTTCGAGCCCGCCGAACGCGGGCGACGAGCTGCTGGTCGTCGACAGCGAGCGCAAGGCGCGCGAAGTGGCGCTCTATCGCCAGGGAAAGTTCCGCGATGTCCGCCTGGCTCGCCAGGCCGGCCAGAAATCCGAAGACGCGTTCGCGCAACTGGGCGAGGATTCCAAGGGCACGGTGAACCTGCTCATCAAGACCGACGTGCAGGGTTCGGCGGAGGCGCTGCGTGAAGCCCTGACCAAGCTCTCGACCGACGAGGTTTCGGTCAAGGTGATTTCGAGCGGTGTCGGCGGACTCACCGAGTCCGACGTCATGCTGGCCGCGGCTTCCAGGGCGCAGATCGTCGCCTTCAACATCCGCGCGGACGCCGCCGCTCGCGACGCGATGCGCGACCAGAATGTCGAGGTCCGGTATTACAGCGTCATTTACGAGGCGATCGACGACATCCGCGCGGCCCTGACGGGCATGCTCGCGCCGGAGGTCAAGGAGCAGATCGTCGGCCTCGCGGAAGTCCGCGAAGTGTTCCGATCGAGCAAGTTCGGCACCGTCGCCGGCTGCCTCGTGGTCGATGGCTACGTGCGGCGCAACAACCCGATCCGCGTGCTCCGCGACAATGTCGTGATCTTCGAGGGCGAACTCGAGTCGCTCAAGCGGTTCAAGGACGACGCGTCCGAAGTGCGTGCGGGAACCGAATGCGGCATCGGCGTCAAGGGCTACAACGACGTGAAGGTCAAGGACCAGATCGAGTGCTTCGAGCGAGTCGTCGTTGCCCGGCAGCTCGGAACGTGAGGCGAGAGCCATGCCGCGCGAATACCCCAGGGCCCGGCGCATCGAGGAGCAGCTCATGCGGCTGCTCTCCGATCTCATCCGCCGCGAAGTCAAGGATCCGCGGGTCGGCCTGATCACGATTACGTCGGTGGAAGTGTCGAGGGACCTGACACACGCCAACGTCTACTTCACGCCATTCGCCGGCACCGGCGATGCTGCGGCCGCGCTCGAGGCGCTCCGTCACGCCTCCGGGTTCCTGCGTCATCACGTGCGCGGTCAAATGCGTCTGCGCATGGCACCCGAGATCGTGTTTCACATCGACGACTCGATCGAGCGGGGCGCGCGCCTGTCGGCGCTCATTGCTGAAGCCGTCGAGGACGACCGCGAGCGTCACGTCGAGCCCGAACCGGACCCGGAATGAGTGCGGCTCCCGAGGCGAGCGCGAAAGCCCGCCCGTGGCGCGACGTTGACGGCATCGTCCTCCTCGACAAGCCCGAGGGCCTGACCTCCAATGCGGCGCTCCAGCGCGTGCGCCGTTCCCTGTGCGCACGAAAGGCGGGTCATACCGGGAGTCTCGATCCGCTGGCGAGCGGCCTGCTGCCGGTTTGCCTGGGTCAGGCCACCAAGGCAAGCAGTCTCCTGCTCGATGCCGACAAGACCTATGGCGTGCGCATCGCACTTGGCGCGCGCACGACGACCGGCGACCGCGAGGGTGAAATCGCCGAAACAGCCCCGATCCCGGCACTCAGCGAAGAGTGCCTGCGTGACATTGCATCGCGCTTCATCGGCGAGTCGACGCAGGTGCCGCCGATGTTTTCGGCTCTCAAACACCAGGGCGAGCGCCTGTACCGCCTCGCCCGGAAGGGTATTGAAGTGGAGCGGCCACCGCGCAGCATCACGATCCGCCGTCTCGATGTGCTCGAGATCGGCAATGACTGGGTCACTCTCGAAGTCGTGTGCAGCAAGGGGACTTATGTCCGGAGCCTTGCAGAGGACCTTGCGCGCGGCTGCGGAACGGTTGGGCACGTCGCCAGCCTGCGACGGCTGGCGCTTGGGCCGTTCACCAGCGCAAGGATGCACACGCTTGAGGCCATCGAGCAGGCCGCAGCGAGCGGATCCGGCCTCGAATCGATGATTCTCACTGTGGACGAGGCATTGCCAGGTCTCCCCGCCGTGCAGCTCGGACTCGCGGAGCAGGCTTTCGTCCTGCAGGGACGGACAGTTCCGGCACGAGGTCCAGGCGCCTCGCGTGTACGGATGTACGGGGTCGAAGGCCGATTCCTGGGCATCGGACGCATGAGCGTGGATGGGGACCGACTGTCGCCCGAGCGAATCATGGTCGAGATACCGTAGTGCCGTCGCAACATGCTTGAGGCGACCCGGTCCTGCGGGTACAATGCGCGCCTTTTTAAGGGGTTAAGTGAACGAGATGCCTCTCACCAATGCACGAAAGGCGGAAGTCGTCGGCAAATTCCGGCGCGCTCCGGCGGACACCGGATCGCCTGAAGTGCAGATCGCATTGCTGTCTGAACGAATCAATGGGCTGACCGCGCACTTCACCACGCACAAGAGCGACCACGCTTCGCGGCGCGGCTTGCTGAAGATGGTGGCACAACGCCGGCGGCTCCTGGATTACCTCAAAGCCACAGCCCCCGAGCGGTACACCAAGATCGTCAACGAACTTGGCCTGCGCCGTTAAGGCGCGCTGGGCGCGCGCAGGCGCCCCGTCCGATCAATCAATTTAAAGGGGACCTGCTTGAGCGTTTCTACGCAGAAATTCAATTACGGCGCGCACACGGTCACGATCGAGACCGGGCGCCTCGCCCGCCAGGCGGATGGAGCGGTTGTCGTCACGATGGGCGACACCGTGGTGCTCGTCACTGCCGTTGGACGCCGTGAGGCGGTCGCCGGACGCGATTTCTTTCCGCTGACCGTCAACTATGTCGAGAAGACTTATGCCGCCGGCAAGATCCCGGGCGGTTTCTTCAAGCGCGAAGGCCGTCCGTCGGAGAAAGAGACGCTGACGTCCCGGCTCATCGACCGTCCGCTGCGCCCGCTGTTTCCCGAAGGCTTCTACAATGAAGTCCAGATCGTTGCGACGGTCCTGTCGCTCGATCCCGAGATCGATTCCGACATACCGTCGCTGCTCGGCGCCTCAGCCGCGGTTGCCATCTCCGGCATTCCGTTCACGTCGCCGATCGGCGCGGCCCGGGTCGGCTACAAGAACGGAAACTACATCCTCAACCCGACCGGCACCCAGGTCAAAACGGAGTCGGACCTCGATCTCGTGGTCGCGGGCACGTCGGATGCGGTGTTGATGGTGGAATCCGAGGCCAAGGGTCTCTCCGAAGAGATCATGCTGGGTGCCGTGCTGTTCGGGCACCAGCAGATGCAGGCCGCGATCGCGGCGATCAACAAGCTGGCGGCCGAGGCCGGCAAGCCGCGCTGGGACTGGAAACCGGCAGAGACAGATGTCGCGCTGAAGCAGGCCGTTGCCAGGCTCGCGGAAAAAGACTATTCGGCGGCCTACGGCATCGTCGTCAAGCAGGCTCGCGTTGCGCGCCTCGCCGAGATCCGCCAGGCAGTCCAGGCCGCGCTGTCGGGCGGCGAGGATCCGAAGTACACCAAGGACCAGGTCACGACCGAGCTGCACGATCTCGAATACCGCCTGGTCCGGGACCTCATACTGAGCGGCAAGCCGCGAATCGACGGCCGCGACCTCAAGACAGTCCGGCCGATCACCGTCGAGGTCGGCGCCCTGCCGAGAACTCACGGTTCGGCGATCTTCACGCGCGGCGAGACGCAGGCGCTGGTGACGACCACGCTCGGCACCGGGCGAGACGCGCAGATCGTCGACGCGCTCGCGGGTGAGCGCCGCGACCCCTTCATGCTGCATTACAACTTCCCGCCGTTCTCCGTAGGCGAAACGGGATTCATGGGATCGCCGAAACGGCGTGAAATCGGCCACGGCAATCTCGCCCGCCGCGGAATCGGAGCCGTGATGCCCGATCTCGAAACCTTCCCGTACGTGATTCGCGTCGTATCGGAAGTTCTCGAATCAAACGGCTCCAGCTCGATGGCGAGCGTCTGTGGCACGAGTCTTGCGCTGATGGACGCGGGCGTGCCGATCAAGGCGCCGGTCGCGGGTGTGGCGATGGGCCTCGTG
>DAIRVV010000210.1:0-4447 GCA_036802645.1 Steroidobacteraceae bacterium | reverse complement strand
GTCAGCCACGAAGTCCGCACGCCGATGAATGGCGTGATCGGCATGACGACGCTCCTGCTCGACACCGATCTCGACCGCCGCCAGCGCGAATACGCGAGCGTGATCAAGTCGAGCGCCGACGCGCTGCTCCTCGTCATCAACGATCTCCTCGACTATTCCAAGATCGAGGCCGGCAAGCTCGAGCTGGAGCGCATCGAGATGGAGCTGCGCGCACACGTCGAGGAAGTGGCGACAAGCCAGTCGGCCGCCGCGGCGGCCAAGCGCCTCGAACTCGTGGTCGATGTCAGCGCCAACCTGCCCGAGCGCGTACTGGGCGATCCCGGGCGGATCCGCCAGGCGCTCGCGAATCTCGTGTCGAACGCGATCAAGTTCACGGCCGCGGGCGAGGTGGCGATACACGTCTCGCGCGAGCGCGGCCCGGTGAAAGACCTGGTCCGGTTCTCCGTTCGCGACACGGGAATCGGCCTCACACCGGAGCAGCAGTCAAAGCTCTTTCGTCCATTCGCACAGGCGGATGCCTCGACGGCGCGGCAATACGGCGGCACCGGTCTCGGGCTCTCGATCGTCAAGCGCCTCGCGGAGATGATGAGCGGCGAAGTCGGCGTGCAGAGCAGCCCCGGCGCGGGTTCCATTTTCTGGTTTTCCGCGCGGCTCCCGGCCTGCACGCGCGAGGTGGTGGAGGAAGAGCCGCCTCCGGCTCCTCCCGAAGGCCGTCGGGTTCTCGTCGTCGACGACAACGACACCAATCGCCGCGTGCTCAGCGAGCTGCTCGTGGCGGCCGACTACGAGGTCGAGGCGGCGTCCTCGGCGTTTGAAGCGCTGAGCGTGCTGCGCCGCTCGGTCAATGGCGGCAAACCGTTTCAGGCCGTGCTGACCGATCACCGCATGCCCGGCATCGACGGACTCGAGCTCGCACGCCGGATCCGGGAAATTCCCGCGGTCGCGGAGCTGCGGCTCGTGCTCTACAGCTCGATCGACGACCACTCGAGCCGCCAGGAGCTGCGCGAGCTTGGATTCGCGGGCCATCTCACGAAGCCGATGCGCCGCAAGGAGATTCTCGCGACGATGGAGCGTGTGCTCTCGCACGCCGGCCTCGAATTCACACAGCGCGTGCGCGCGATCGTCACGCGCGACGTGATCGTCGAGGATCACCAGCGGCGCGGGCGGACGGTGCTGCTGGTCGAGGACAACGCGACCAACCGGCGCGTCGCGGAACTTTTCCTCGAGCGCGCGGGCTGCGATGTGGTGCTCGCGGCGGACGGGAGCGAGGCGCTCGCAGTCCTCCGCGACCGGCGCGTGGATCTCGTGCTGATGGACGTGCAGATGCCGGTCATGGACGGGCTCGAGGCAACGAGGCGCATCCGCCAGGAGATTCCGGGCGGCGCGCGCCAGCCGATCGTCGGCCTGACGGCAAATGCGCTGCGCGAGCAGGTCGAAGTCTGCCGCATGGCAGGCATGGACGACGTGATTGCTAAACCGCTCGAGCGCGAGCGGCTCGAAACCGTGCTCGAGCGTTACGCGCCGGCCATCGGCACGCGCACGGGACGGCACGTGATCCGTCCGCCGGCCGAGCGTGTCGCGCCGGCTGCGGCCGAAATCTCGATGCCGCGATTTCGCGAAGTGACCGGTGGCGATTCCGTACTCGCGCGCGGCCTGATCGAGAGCTTCGAGGCGAGTACAGAACAGGCCTGTGGCGAGATCGAGGCGGCGCTAGCCAGCGGCGATCTGGTGCTCGCGCGGCGTGCGGCGCACACGCTCGTCGGGGCCAGCGCGAACATGGGAGCGACCACTTTGGAGGCGATCGCGACTGCGATGGAGGAAGCGGCGGCGAGGCAGGACGCCATCGCGCTCAGGCCACTCGTCGCCGCGGCGCGGCGCCGACTTGAATCTGCGCTGGACGAGCTGAAATCCCTTCAGAAGGGAAGCGTCACCTGAGGCTGCCGCACCGCGACCGTCATCAATTGAACGCACTGATGGCGAAGAACTCGACGATTGCCGCCACGACCAGAAGCACGATGGTCGGCAGCCCGCTGTAAATCCGTTTGACGAACATGGCAGTTCCTTTTTATTTGCAACAACGCCCCGCGCCAGCTGCGAGCTGGCGTCGCGCGATCAGTATCTGGGGTGAAATTTCGACGCGACAACACGCCTGAGGGCATGTGCGTCGTTGCGCGCATTCTACTTGTCGGCCGAAATCGGCGTACGACTATCGGCAGGCGCGATGATCAAAGCGTGCGCCGGGTCGCAGTTCGCACGAACCGGATGCGACGGTCACTTCTGGAAGTGAGTGAACTGCTCGCGCCAAGCGACACGGCGCGGCCGTTGCACGCGGCGCTGAAGCTCCGCGTGCTCGCCATTGCGAAGTCCGGGTCTTCGGCGAGCGCTTCGTCAAGTGTCGCTGCAGGCCGCCGAAGCAGCCGGGCGTGAGAACACCCGGGAAAACAGCTCGGCAGCTAACCTGCTGATAGATCGACATATTTAGCGGCTACAGCTCAGGCTGCGCACCCACCGCAGCTCCGCGGCGGCGTCCGCTGCGCTCCGCGTCAGAAAACTCTGACACCAGCACGCGTGGTCTCCCCGGTACCGGCGATTGCAGCACGCTGCGAGCCTTGCCGCAGGGGAGAAAACAAGATTGTCGATTAGCCATGTTGGGGTCTCGGCACGCGGCATCGGAATGGTGCTCGCGTGCTTTTACATGCCCGCGGCCATCGCGAAGTCGACCGGTCAGGAAGCCGGGGAATGGCGCGATTGCGCCGGGCCGGAAAACTCCATGGAGATCGTTCTCCCGTTGGAAATGCAAGCCAACCTTTTCCACTCGCTGCCGATCGCGGGGCTCCTGGTGAGCCCCGACTCGATCGCGCAGCTGGTGCTCATGAACCCGCGTTTGCGTGCCACGACGGGCCAACCCTCTTCCGGCATGGGTACGGCCTACCCGATCGATGAATCGAGCGTCGTGGACACGCACGCGGACCGATCCGACTGAAACCTTGTCCGTGACGCCGGCCCGGCCCCCCAACCCAAATCGGGCCGGTGTCTTTTAAAATTTCGGGCGCCAGTGGCGCCCGTTTTTTTAAAGGGGACAGACACAATTGCAAATTTGTCTGTATTCACACCACAACTAAGACAGGTCAGGCGTCAAAGCGCAGAGTAGCTTTTGTTCGATGCCCAGACACGCACGATTTCTACTGCCTGACGTGCCCCACCATGTCACCCAGCGGGGTAATCATCGGGAGAGCGTGTTTTTTTGTCGTGGCGACCATTTCGCGTATCTACGATTGCTCCGTGAGCATTCCCAGCAGCATTCGATCGAAGTCGTCGCCTACTGCCTCATGCCAAACCACGTACATCTTGTCCTGGTGCCATCCGGCGCCGAACAGCTGCACCGCGTATTGAGGGCAGTCCACGGGCAATATGCCCAACGGATCAATCGCATGACGCGCCAGAAAGGCCATCTCTGGCAAGGCCGCTATTTTTCATCGCCGCTTGATTCAGACTATTTCTTGAATGCGGTTCGCTATGTCGAACTTAACCCGGTGCGAGCCGGCCTGGTTGGCAAAGCCGAGGAGTATTGTTGGTCAAGCGCAGCGGCTCATTGCGGTTTGGGTGACGATTCGCTTGTAGGCTCGAAGCCGAAATCCGCGTTGTTTGCCAAGATTGCGAGTTGGTCGCGTTGGCTCTCCGAGGGAATAGCCGATAAGTCCCTTACGGCTCTACGCAGGAATTGCAGCCAGAACCTGCCGTGTGGCTCATCGGAATTCGTCGCCCAGCTCGAGAAGGTCGTCGGGCGACCGCTTCAATACAAGCCGGCAGGACGACAGCCAAGAAAACAGGACAGACACTCCTAAAAGTGTCTGTCCCCTTTGGCGTTACATCGTGACGTTGACTGGCGAGTCGAGGGTGAAGCCGAGCACCGTGCCCGCGGGCACTACGACTTCCTTGCCGGTCTTCTTCGCAGCGGCCGTGCCTGCCGCCGCGCCGAGGATGGCGCCGATGACCTTGCCCTGGTCGCTGTCGAACTGGTGACCGACTACGCCGCCGGCAACAGCGCCGCCCGCGATCTTCGCAGTGTCGCGGGCCTTGTCGCTCTTGGCTGCGACCTGGGTCAGCCGTCCGTTGATCGGCATGTCGCCGCCCGCGAACGTCATGCTGTCGAACGTCAGCGCGAGTGTCGGCTTGCCGCCGATCGTCTTGCTGCCCGAGATCACTTCAGTGATCGAGCCCTGCACCGGCGCACCCGCGCGTGCAACGGTCACGCCGTTCACGACGAGGTCCGACGTCAGGTTTGCCGTAAAGCGCTGGCCCACCTGCGCGGTCTTTGTCGAGAGCTCGCCAGGCAATTGCACCGAGACTGACGTGCCTGCTGGTACGGTAACGCTCTTCGGCGCCGCCGCAACCGGCGCCGGCGCCGGCTTCGGAGCGGGCGTCGACGGCGCGGCCGCCGGCTTCG
>DAIRVV010000209.1:0-4463 GCA_036802645.1 Steroidobacteraceae bacterium | reverse complement strand
GTCGCGAACGCCGCCGCCAGGGCCGCGATGCGCACGCCGCGGCGGGTGGTGAAACGCGCGAGCGCGGCGCGAGCGCGAGCGACTGCGCTCTCCGGGGACGGAAGAACCTCGAAGGTCCGCACGGGTTCCGCGATGTTCTTGACACGGCGCTTGCCGGCGTCGGCGTAGCGCGCCGGTATCTTGAGGTGCACCTGGTCATAGACCGTGCCGGAAATCAGGACGCCGCCCGGCTTCGCGAGCGCCTGCAGGCGCGCGGCGACGTTGACCGCATCTCCAGCCACGCCGTCCTCGCTCTCGATGACGTCGCCGAGATTGATGCCGATGCGCAGCCGCATGCGTCGTGGCACCGGCAATGCGGCGTTCTCTGCCGCGATGCGCGCCTGAATTGCGAGCGCAGCCGAGACCGCGTTCACCGCACTCGGGAACTCGGCCATGAAGCTGTCGGCCACGCTCCCGAATTCGCGGCCGCCGAATTCGACGACCTGCCGTTCGAAGCTGGTTCGCAGGGCTTTCAGCGCCGCGAGCGTTCCCGCCTCATCGGCCCCCATCAGCCGGCTGTAGTCGACGACATCGGCCGCGAGGATCGCGGCGATTATTCGGCTGTCCCTGTGCGTCACGCGCCGATCCTCCGCGCCGAGTATAGCTCGCGCATGCGCGCGGCCCGGCAGCCTCAGGCGAGGCTTCGCTCGACTTTCATGACTTCCGGCATCCCCCGGATCGCACGGATCAGCCGCGCGAGGTGGCCGCGTCCCTGGACCTGGACCTCGAGCAGGATCGTGGAGTGGTCGCCCTGTGAGGAATCGACGTTGACGTGGTTGATGTTGCTCTGTTCGGCGGCGATGCGCGTCGCGACCTCGGCAAGGATGCCCATCCGGTTCGTGGTCTCGACCATGAGGCCCGCGGTGAACAAGTTCTGCTGGTCCTTCTGCCACACCGCGGGAATCCACTTGTCCTGCTGCCTGGCGAAGGCGGCGACGTTGGAGCAATTGTCGCGATGGATGACGATTCCCCGGCCGCTCGACAGATAGGCGACGATCCCGTCGAAGGGAATCGGGAAGCAACAGCGTGCGTAGCTGACGACGAGTCCCTCGGTCCCTGCGATCGCAAGCGGCTGTGAGATCAGCGAGTCCGGACGCAGGTCGTCATCCGGCAGCAGGCGGCGCGCGATCAATCGCGCGAGGCGCTCGCCGAGGCCGATCTTCTCGAGCAGTTCCTGTCCGTCCTTGAGCGCAAGCGAACGCGCGACCTCATCCATGCGGCCCTGCGGCAGTCTCTTCAACGACAGCTCGAATTCCTCGAGCGCCTGGTTCAGCATGCGCCCGCCGAGCTCGGCGGCCTCGCCGCGCTTCAGGCTCTTGAGGTACTGGCGGATCGCGGACCGGGCCTTCGCAGTCGTGACGAAGCTGGCCCAGGCGGGATTCGGCTGCGCTCCTTTCGCGGTGATGATCTCGACGGTCTGGCCGTTTCGGAGCACGGTGCGAAGCGGCACGAGCCGGCGATCCACTTTCGCCGCGACGCAGCGCTGGCCGACGCCCGTGTGCACGGCGTAGGCGAAGTCCACGCAACTCGCGCCGCGCGGGAGGCGCATGATGTCGCCCTTCGGCGTGAAGACATAGACCTTGTCGGGGAAGAGGTCGACCTTGACGCTTTCGACGAGCTCCTCGGCCGAGCCCTCGTGCAGGTCCATCACGCCCTGGAGCCATTGGCGGGCGCGAAGCTGCTGCGCCTCGCCGTCATTTTCTCCGGTCTTGTACTGCCAGTGCGCGGCGATGCCCGACTCCGCCATGCGATGCATGTCCCCGGTGCGGATCTGCACCTCGATCGGCATGCCATTCGGGCCGAACAGCGAGGTGTGCAGGGACTGGTAGCCATTCACGCGCGGGATCGCGATGTAGTCCTTGAAGCGCCCCGGCATCGGACGGTACAGGCCGTGCACCAGCCCGAGCGTCCGGTAGCACTCGTCGACGTTGCCGACCACGATCCTGACGCCGAACATGTCGATGACCTGGGACAGAGAGAGATGCTTCCGGCGCATCTTCACGTACACGCTGTAGAGATGCTTCTCGCGCGCCTCGACTCGTCCGTTGACGCCGGCGGCCGCCAGCGTCTTGCGCGCCGCCTTCACGATCTTCGGCAGGAACTCGCGCTGGTTGCCGCGGGCGCGCTTCAGTTCGCGTTCGATGATGCGGTAGCGCTGCGGGTAGAGCGTGTGGAAGCCGAGCTCCTCGAGCTCGAGCTTGATCGAATGGATGCCGAGGCGGTTCGCGATCGGCGCGTAGATGTCGAGCGTCTCGCGGGCCACCGCGCGGCGTTTCTCGGGCGGCATGGCCGAGAGGGTGCGCATGTTGTGTGTGCGGTCGGCGAGCTTGACCATGATGACGCGGATATCCCGCACCATCGCGAGGATCATCTTGCGGAAGCTCTCGGCCTGCGCTTCCTTGCGGCTCTTGAACTGGACCTGGTCCAGTTTGGTGACGCCATCCACGAGCTCGGCGATTTCCTTGCCGAA
The DNA here is from genome assembly GCA_036802645.1 of Steroidobacteraceae bacterium. Taxonomy (GTDB): domain Bacteria; phylum Pseudomonadota; class Gammaproteobacteria; order Steroidobacterales; family Steroidobacteraceae; genus SCUD01. The sequence goes on along the minus strand of DAIRVV010000209.1, from coordinate 1,954 downwards.
CTTCTGCTCGACTTCGGCCATCGAGGAGGGCGTGTCCTCGACGACGTCGTGCAGGATCGCGGCCGCGATGGTTGCGCCGTCGAGGTGCAGTTCCGCCAGGATGTCGGCGACCGCGATCGGATGCGTGATGAATGCTTCGCCTGACTTGCGCTTCTGGCCCTTGTGGGCGGCCTCGGCGTAGTCGAAGGCCTCGCGCACCCGCTCGACCTGGTCGGCGGGCAGGTAGCCCTCGATCTTGGAAACGAGCTGGCCGATTCCGGGAGCGCGTCTTCCGCCCGGCAACAGTCCGAGGATGGAAGACGCGTAGCTCATCGGATCGACGGTCTCGCGGTCAGTCCCCCAGGCCGAGCTGCGGGGCGCGGAAATCGACGCCGAGGTCGAGCGGATTTTCAGGAATCATCTCCTGCTCCGGCTCCGGATCCGGCTCGGACAGCAGGTCGATCGTGACCTTGCCTTCCGCGATCTCGCGCAACGCCACGACCGTCGGCTTGTCGTTCTCCCAGTCGACGCGCGCCTCAGCGCCATTGACGAGGCGCCGCGATCGCTTCGCGGCAAGCAGGACGAGGTCGAACAGGTTGTCGACCGTGTGCAGGCAATCTTCGACGGTGATGCGGGCCATGGAAAAGACCGTAATTTCAGTGAATTGGACCGGAAAGGATAGCAGCAAACGGGTAGGGAAGCTCCGCCTTAAGAGGGGACAGCCCCCTGGCGGCTTCGGCTATACGTCTGGCCGCTCTAGTCGGAGCGGCGTGTCTTGCGAGAGCGGCGCTCGTTGCCGACCCGTGGGGTCTGGCTGACCACATCCACGTCTTCGGCGCGCCGATTGTCTGCCCGCCGGTCATCGTGGTGGTTATAGGCGCAATTACAGGTATCGGGCCGGGTGCAGCCCGGCAGCGGCAGGAGTGGGGCCTCGCGGGATAGCCAGCGGCGATTCTTGCCGGAGACGGCAGCATTGCAGGGGCTGGTGCCCGGCTTGACCGAAACCGCGTGCCAGCGGCGGTCGCTCGACTTGGTGTCCTTGCCGGCCATGAGTCCTGCTACTCCATTTGCAGGCGCCATGCTAGCGAATCCGCGGGTGAAGGGTACCAGTCCGCGTTGGACTGCGATTCAGGTCGCAAGGAGTTCCCGCGTGAGCCCCTCGAGGCCGGGCCGGTCCCGGCGGCTCGCTTCGCCGTGGCCGTCAAAAATCGCCTCCAGCTCCGATAACGCGCCGTCGAAGTCGCGATTGACGATCACGTGGTCGAAATCCCGCCAATGCGACATCTCGAGGACGGATTCCGCGAGGCGGCGGGCGATGACGTCCTCGCTGTCGCTGCCGCGCCTGCGAAGCCGCTTCTCGAGCTCGGCGCGGGATGGCGGAAGGATGAAGATCTGTACCGCCTCGGGCAGCTTCTCGCGCACCTGCTTTGCGCCCTGCCAGTCGATCTCGAGGATCAGGTCGCGGCCCTCGTCGAGTGCGGCTTCGACGACGCTGCGGCGCGTGCCGTACAGGTTGCCGAATACGCTCGCGTGCTCGATGAATTCGTCTGCCGCAACCAGCCTCTCGAACCCGGAGCGATCGACGAAGTGATAGTCGCGCCCGTCCTGTTCGCCGGGGCGCGGCTTGCGAGTCGTGCACGACACCGAAAACGAAACCGCCGGGCGGCGCTTCATCAAGGCCTGCAGCAGGCTCGTCTTGCCCGCGCCCGACGGCGCCGCGATGACATACAGGTGGCCGCGTTTCGACACGCCGCGATTGTATGGTGCCGGGTGAGTTAAAGGGGACAGACACTTTTGCGGCATCGCCGCTCGATACAAAAGTGTCTGTCCCCTTTAATTCACCCGGCACCTTCAGGCGGGGACGGCGGAGAGGCTCCTCAGCATTCCTACGAAGTCGCGCGCCACGCGCTCCGGCCGGAGGGCGAGCGCCGCGCGCCGGGCCGCGAAGTCGACCGGCCGGCGGTTGTCGGGGTCG
>DAIRVV010000208.1:0-4489 GCA_036802645.1 Steroidobacteraceae bacterium | reverse complement strand
GATCGACCACGAGCCGGAGGGTGCGACCGAAAGGGTGGTCCTTGCCGTGGTCCCCGGCGATCGCAGGGTGGACCTCGGCGCGGTCAAGGCACTGCTCGGCGGGACGTACGCGGGCAGTGTGAGCGGCACGATCCTGCCGTTCTCCTTCGACGAGCAGCTCCAGCTGGTCGTCGACCCGGACCTGCTCGAGCATCCGGACATCTTCTCCAACGCGGCACGCCTCGACCGCTCCCTCGCGCTCGACACGTCCGACTACCAGCGGATCGCCGAACCCAGCATCGAGAGGATCGCGCAGCCATGAATCCACGCAACATCCACACCGTCATGGACGCCGTCGCCGAGAAGTGGATGCCGCACGTCCTTGCCGAGGTGAACGACTACGACGTCAAGGTCGCGAACGTCGAGGGCGACGAGTTCCCGGAGCACGTCCACGAGGAGACCGACGAGTTCTTCCTGGTGATGGCGGGCAGGCTGCACCTCGACCTGCCGGACGGCACCGTCACGCTCAACCCGAACGACGTCTTCACCGTGCCGCGCGGCGTTCGCCACAAGCCGCGCGCCGAAGCCGGCAAGCCGCTCGCGCGCCGCGCGCGTGGCCGGGTGATCCCACATCGTCGCGTTCATCGCCGGCGCGACGAGGTAGGGCTTGTCGCCGATCTCCCAGGCGAGGAACAACGCGCCGATCGCATCATCGGCGAGACCCGCCGCGAGCCGGTTCAGCGAATTCGCGGTGGCCGGGCAGAGGAGGGCGAGGTCCGCCCAGCGCGCCAGGCGGATGTGGTCCATCGTGCGGCCGGTTTCGTACAGATCAGTGAATGGCGGCCGGCCTGTCAGTCCTTCGAGGGTCGCCGCGCCGACGAAACGCAGTGCACCTGCGCTCGCGACCGTCTGCACCGCGAATCCGCGCTTTGCAAGACGCGAAATCAGATCGCAGGCCTTGAAGCAGGCGATCGAGCCAGTGAGCTGAAACAGAATCTTGTGTCCGTCGTCATTCGACATTGTCGATGAGCCTCACTTTGCCTATCCGCACCGCGCCGAACCGCCGGCCGTCGTGGTCTGCAACGTAGTCGACCTCGAATCCCTCGCTGGCGAGGGCCTCTGCCGCCGCGGCCGGCGGGACCTGCTCCGCGACGCTTGCGACAAGCAGCCTGTGGAAGGCGGGCGCGCGCGCTCGCTCGGCGGCGGTGAGCAGCCGATTGCGCGAGCTCATCGCAAGCCCATCGGGCTCTCGCAGCGTCGGGCAGCGCACGACCTGGGTGTCGAGGAAGAAGGCGCGCACGAGCCCCTCGACCAGCGCGAGCTGCTGGAAGTCCTTCTCTCCGAAATAGGCGCGATCGGGCTGCGTGAGCATGAGGAGTTTCAGCACGACGGTCAGCACGCCTTCGAAATGCCCGGGGCGCGAGACGCCTTCGAGTTTCAGGCTGAGATCATTCTCGGTGACGCGATAGCGATAGCCGTCCCGGTAAATTTCGTCCGCAGCCGGCAGAAAGACGAGATCGCATCCGGCGCCGCGGAGCAGCTCGAGATCCTGATCGGTGTTTCGCGGATAGCGTTCGAGGTCGCCGGGATCGTTGAACTGGGAAGGATTCACGAAGATGCTCGCCCAGGCGCGTGCGTTCTCAGCTTTCGCGCGCCTGACGAGAGTGAGATGCGCCTCGTGCAAGGCGCCCATGGTCGGCACGAAGCCCGTCGCGCCCGCGCCACGGACGCGGCGCTCTCCGATGAGCTCCGCGACGCTCTCGACGACCTTCACGCGTCGTAACTCTCGGCAGCTGTGGGGAAGGCGCCCTGCTTGACGTCGCGGTCGAAGCGGTCGACCGCATCGCGGACCTGGCTGAAGCCGTCGAAGTAGGTGCGCAGGAATTTCGGGCGATGGCCGTTCGATAGACCGAGCAGGTCCTGCAGCACGAGCACCTGCCCGTCGCAGTCGATGCCGGCGCCGATGCCGATAGTCGGGATCGAGAGCGAGCGCGTGATGCGCGATGCCAGCGCGGAAGGAACGCACTCGAGCACCAGGGCGAAGCAGCCGAGCTCCTCGACGCGCTTCGCCTCGGCGACGATCCGCGCCGCGTCGTCCTCGTTGCGGCCCTGCACACGGAAGCCCGCGAGCGCGTTGACTGACTGCGGCGTGAGCCCGAGATGGCCCATGACCGGCACGCCCGAACCGGTGATCGCCGTGATCACGTCTTCATGGCCCGCGACGCCCTCGAGCTTCACCGCCTGGGCGCCGGAACGCATCATCGCGGCGACGGCATCGAGCGCCGCGGGCACGCCCTTGCGGAAGGACAGGAAGGGCAGGTCGGCGATCAGGAAGCGGGACGGCGCGCCGCGGCGGACCGCCGCCGTGTGCATCGCCATCAGGTCCACGGTCGCGGCGAGCGTGTCGGTGTGACCGTGCATCACCATGGCCGCGCTGTCGCCCACGAGGATGCAATCGACGGCCGTGGCCTCGAGCACGCGGGCTAGGCTCGCGTCATAACAGGTGACCATCGAGATCTTGCGGCCGGCGGCTTTCGCCGCGGCAAAGTCGAGGACCGATTTCATGCCCGTTCCCTCCCGGCGGCGGCGATGAACGCCTGGTATACGTCGGCGAGCGCCGTGCCTTCGAGCGCTTCGAGGTGCGACTGGATCGATTCGGTGTCGCCGCGCGCGACCGGCCCGGTCAGCGCGCCGTCACCGGAGGCGATCACGTTCTCGACGATGCGGCGCGGGTAGCTCGCGAGCGCATCGCGCGGCGCGCCGTAGCGATCCGCCATGGCAGCGAAAAAATCGCGCCACAGCACCGCCGTGAATCCGCCCGCGAGCGCACAGAGCGCGTGGTAATAGGCCTTGTCTTCCGTCCTGATCGGAAAGCAGGGATTCGGCAGGCGCGGAAACAACGCGCGAAATTCGGCGGTCGGATCCGGGTGCGCCGCATCCTGATCGACGAAGATGGGGATGTCGCGATAGAACTTCGGCTCGTAGAGAGCCGTGCCGAAGCTCATGAGGGGATGAGCACCGAAGGCGCCGGCGAATGTGCGGCCGCCGCAGAAATGCACGTAGCGCCGGTCATCGAGACCCGCGGCGCGGAGCCCCGCCATCACGGGCGCAATCGCATCGTCGGACACCGCGAGAAGAATCGTCGGGCAATCCGCAAGCACTTCGGCCGCGGTGATGCCCGGGACGCCATTGCCTCGGGCAAGCTTTCGCGACCACAGCTTCCAGGGGATGCCGAGGCTCGTGAAGTAGTGACGCCAATGCCGGGAGAATCGGCCATCCCCGACGAAGCCGTAGGGCGATGACCCGGAGTCCGGGCGTTCAGCGGGTACCTGTCCCATGGATCAAGTCCCAGTCGTCAGTTGCAGGATCGTCATCTGTCGCGGCCACCCGGGGGTGGTCCGCGCACCGACACTTTAAATCATTGATCGGGCCGTGCAAAAAGTGCATAAATTCACGGTGTTACGGCTTGAATCGATGGCCCGCCGGCCCCATCACCGGGGCAGGCAAAAATCCGGATCGCCCGCATGCGCATGGACCGGCTGACATCGAAATTCCAGCTCGCGCTCGCGGACGCGCAGTCGCTCGCCGTCGGCCGCGACCAGCAGTTCATCGAGCCCGCGCACCTGATGCTTGCGCTCCTCGACCAGGAGGGCGGCAGCGCGCGACCCTTGCTCGATCGCGCCGGCGTCAATGTGAACCTGCTGCGCTCGCGCCTGCTCGAGCTGATCGGGCGGGTGCCGACGGTCGAGGGCGCCCCCGGTGAAGTGCACCCGTCGAACGACCTCATCAAGATCCTGAATGTCACCGACAAGCTCGCGCAGAAGCGCGGCGACCAGTACATCTCGAGCGAACTTTTCGTGCTCGCGGCCAGCGAAGACCGGGGGGCACTCGGACGCACGCTGAAAGACTCCGGCGCCGTGAAAGGCGCCATCGAAAAAGCGATCGACGACCTGCGCGGCGGCGAAAAGGTGGACGACCCGAATGCCGAAGAGCAGCGCGGCGCGCTCGAGAAATTCACGCTCGACCTCACCGCGCGCGCGGCCCAGGGCAAGCTCGATCCAGTCATCGGCCGCGACGACGAGATCCGCCGCACGGTGCAGGTGCTCCAGCGCCGGACCAAGAACAACCCCGTGCTGATCGGTGAGCCCGGTGTCGGCAAGACCGCGATCGTCGAGGGTCTCGCACAGCGGATCGTCAATGGCGAGGTGCCGGAGGGGCTCAAGAGCAAGCGCATCCTCGCCCTCGACATGGGCGCACTGATTGCCGGCACGAAGTTCCGCGGCGAGTTCGAGGAGCGCCTGAAGGGCGTGCTGAACGACCTTGCGAAGCAGGAAGGCCAGGTCATCCTCTTCGTCGACGAGCTGCACACCATGGTGGGCGCCGGCAAGGCCGAAGGCTCGATGGACGCGGGCAACATGCTGAAGCCGGCGCTCGCGCGCGGTGAGCTGCACTGCGTCGGCGCGACCACGCTCGACGAGTATCGCAAGCATGTCGAGAAGGACGCCGCGCT
>DAIRVV010000207.1:0-4499 GCA_036802645.1 Steroidobacteraceae bacterium | reverse complement strand
ATGAGGACGCGGCAGGTCCGCCTCGGCGCGCGGGAAGCTGACCGGGAGCCGGCCGGACGGGTCGACGCGACCGAACAGAATGTTTGCAATCGCTTCCGCGCCGCGATTGCCGGGATACCAGGCTGCGAGGACCGCCCCGACTTCCTGCGCCCACGGAGTCAGAACCGATCCTCCGCTCTGGAGCACGACGACGGTCTGCGGATTCGCCGCGGCGACCTTGCGAATGAGGTCATCCTGTGCGGCCGGAAGCGACAGGGTCCGAAGGTCGTTTCCTTCCTCGCGTGCCTGCCACGCAAACACGATCGCCACATCCGCTGAATCGGCAAGGAGGCCCGCCGCTTCCAGGTCGTCGCCCAATGCGAATTCAACTTTCGCCGATGGCGCCATCGCCGCAATCGCCTTCAACGGCGACGAGTGATGCCAGCCGGTGCTCGCGAACATGGCGAGCTCAGCCGGGGTTCCGGGCGGGGTTTCGTCCAGCGTGACGCCGCCAATCGCATCGACGCGCGACGATCCGCCGCCGGAAAGCACGCCGATGTCGGCACGCCGGCCGATCACCGCGATCTTTTTCAGGTTTTCCGCTCGAAGCGGCAGTAGTCCGTCACGGTTTTCCAGGAGGACAATGCCGCTTTCCGCGACGCGCTGCGCGACGTCAAGGCCAGCCGCGCTGTCTATAGGCCGTACGGATTCCTCGCGGTCGAGCGCGCCAACCGCAGCAAGGCCGCGCAGGATGCGACGCGCCATGTCGTCGATTCGCTTTTCCGATACCTCGCCTTTTTCGACTGCGGCCTTCAATGCGTCCGAGAAGTACAGTTCCTCCCAGAACTCCTGGTCCAGGCCTGCATTCGCGGCGAGCGCGGTGCTGTGCGTCGCGCCCCAGTCGGACATGACCCAGCCTTTGAAGCCCCACTCGGACCTCAGGATCTCGTTGAGGAGGTGCGCGTTCTCGCATGCGTAGATGCCGTTCACCTTGTTGTAGCCGCACATCACGCTGCCGACGCCGGACTCCTTCACGGCGATCTCGAAGGGCAGCAGGTCGATCTCGCGCAGCGATCGTTCATCGATTCGCATGTCGACCCAGTGGCGATCGGTCTCCTGGGTGTTCGCCACGAGGTGCTTGACGGTCGAAACGACGCCTTCGGACTGGATCCCGCGAATCTGCGCCGTGACCATGCGGCCCGCCAGGATCGGATCCTCGCCGAGATACTCGAAGTTGCGGCCGTTCCAGGCGTCCCGCTCTACGTTGGCGCCACCGGCGAGCAGCACATTGAAGCCCCGATCCCTCGCCTCGCGGCCCATGATCCGGCCGCTTTCATGGGCCAGCTCGGGATCGAAGCTGGCCGCCAGCGCCTGGGAGGAGGGCAAGGCCGTCGCGCGTCCTTCCGCTCCGCCGTCGATGTTCCTGACACCGAGCGGTCCATCGTTAAGCTGTATCGCCGGAATGCCGAGCCGCAACAAGGGCGGGACAAAGCCGGCCCCGCCGCGCGCGCCGTCCGGCGCCGGCCGCCCCTCGTACGCAAACCCGAGTGTTCCATGGAGCAGGTGGATCTTCTCGTCGAGCGTCATCGCCCGGACGAGCGCGTCGGCGCGCGCGTCGGCGTCGGGGTTCCCGCCCGGGTCAGGCTCGTTTGCGTGAGTGGCGATCACGACTGCGGCAAGTGCGGTGAGTCCGATTGCGACTCGCAGAAAGGCGGGGGCCGCGCCGGCGCAGCGCTCAAGCGCTTGACCGGCGGGCTCCATGACTCAGCTGCGGGACTTCACGTCGAATCGCGCCCTGTTACCAGTTGAAGTTCAGGCTCAGCCTATACGTGCGCGGCACGCCCGTGATGTCCCCTTGCTTGAAGTAGGTCGGCAGCCCCGGGAAGTTGCTGGTGAACTGGTCGTAGTTCTTGTGATTCGTGACGTTGAGCGCGTCGAGGCGGAGCTGGACGGCCGATCCGTTGCCGAACTCGAACGACTTCGTCAGCTGCAGGTCGAGCGCCAGGTAGCCGATCGAGCTCGCCGGATACTGCGAGACCTTGAAGTAGTTGTAGTTGAGTCCGTTCGCCGGATCGGTTCTTCCGGGTGAGGTACCGATGCCATTGAAATTGGTCAGGGGTTTCGGCGATTCGATGACGAACTTGGCTCCCAGGTTCATTTGCCACGGCAAGTCCACGGTGCCAATCGCGACGAGGCGGTTCTTCGGAACCTGGCTCGACAGCACAATGAGCGAGTTGTACGCGTAGGGATAGTCGAATTGGTAGTCGCCGTTGAACTCGAGCTTTTCCTTCGCCCATGAGTACGTATACGCGATGCTCGCGGACCACCCCGATTCGCTGGTGTAGGGCTTGTCGAAGGACAGCAGGACCTGCGTCGTTTTGGTCTCCTTGGCGTTGTCGAAGAGGAACAGCCCGCCGCCGCCCGCGTTCGGAATGAGCGCGTCACTGAGCGCGTAGCGGAAAGTGTCGTACCAATACCAGGTGCCGTCCCCGAACCAGTTCCCGGGGCTCGCGATCACGCCGTCGTAGCTCGCGATGTACGCCCACGCAATGCTCGTGTTCCAGTCGCCCACCCGGTTGCGCATGCCGAGCGTGTACTGGTCCGCATACGGCGCCTTCAGCTTGTTGTTGATGAAGTGCATCTCCCCGAAATTGCCCGGGGCAATCGACGCCAGACCTTCCGGCGTCAGGTAGGCGTCGTCCCACTCGATGCACTGTTCGCCGGCATCCACCGGGCCTTCGCAGGCCGGATTGTTCGGATTCCAGAACTGGACCGTCGGCACGTACAGCGTCGCCTTGTTGGTCTCGTGCTGCAGGATGCTGAACGTGTTGCGGTCATAGCTCCGGGCCGCGCCGCCGAAGATCACGTGCTCCTCATCGGCGAAGAGGTCGTAGGAAAATCCGAACCGCGGCGAGATCTGGTCCGAGGGATTGCTGCGGTTGCTGCCGTTGCTGATGTAGTCGTTGATGTCGATGCCGGCGTTGGCCAGCGTGTCGGCGTAGGTCTGGCCGGGCTGCGAGCCGTGATAGCTGCCGCCGAAGAAGTAGGTGGGGCAGTCGACCTCGTTCTGGTCCTCGGGCGCGCAGCCGTTGGTGTCGAGGGCAAAGATCGCGTCCACGAATCGCTGCGGCGTGACGTAATCCGTGTACGTCGGCGTCTCTTCGTAGTCGTAGCGCACGCCGAGGTTCAGCAGCAGCTTGTCGTTCACCGCCCAGTCGTCCTGGAGATAGATGCCGTACTGGCGGTTCTTCGAGGTCGAGGTCACGTCCAGGTCGGTGTCAGCCTGAGCGCCGAAAACCACTTGGAAGGGATCCGCGTCGACGCCGGCATTGGGGATGGCGGGATCGACGAAGAATGCATAGAGCGCCTCGGTCGAGGCGTCGCGAACCTGGAGCTCGACGTCCTTGAATTTGACGCCGGCCTTGACCGTGTGGTCGCCATGCCAGTTGATGTCAGTGAATGTGATGTCTTCCTGGATGCCGTAGCCACTCTGCGTCGTGAAGAAGTAGCTCCGCGGATCGACGCCGTCGATTCGCAGGATGATGTCGAAGCCGTCCATGGCGGTCCCCAGGGCCCGGTACTCCTTGCCCGGCTCGCTGCCTTCCTTCGACGGAGCGTCGTGCGTGTCTTCGTAGGTGACGGTCGCTTCGTTGAAGTAGCGTTCGCCGCTGTGCTCCCAGCGCAGCGCCAGGCGATCGTCGTCGTTGACGTAGGTCGATGCCGCGGACTCGGCGACCACGCCGGCCGCCCCTGACTGCTGCGTTTCCTCGCGGAGCTTGCCCGACAACTCCAGGCGATCGGAGTAGCCGAATTCCCAGTCGATCTTCGCGAACAAGAGTTCCTCGTCGAAGGGGTTCGAGACCGGGCCGTAGTTTTCCCGAAGCTCCGGCGTCAGCGCGCCGACCCAGTCGAGCTCCTGGTTGTTGACGTCGAACAGTTGCGGCGCCTGCACGGTATTGGGTGTCGTGAACTCCTTGGCCTCGTAGGTGAGGAAGAAGTGCATCTTGTCCTTGATGATCGGACCACCGATCGAGAAGCCGTACTCCTTGCTGTCGCCGCCCTCCTTGCCGGTTCCGGCGGCTTTCTCGGCCGGCGTCTCTTCCCGCAGTCCCTCGTCCGTATAGGTCATGAACGCGGCGGCCTCGAACTCGTTCGTTCCCGACTTGGTGACGGCCGTGATCGCGGCGCCGGAAACCTGGTCGTACTCGGCCTTGTAGTTCGAGGTGATGACCTTGTACTCGGCGATGGCGAGCTGCGGGAACGGGTTGCCAGGGCTGCCGGTGGTTCGCTGGTCCGGATCGGCGCCCGCCTGCCCCGTCACGCCGCTCGGTCGCACGTAGTTCTTCTGCCCGACGCCGTCGATGAAGACGTTGGTCGTGCCCGTGTTGAGCGTCCCGCTGCGGATCTGTGTGTTGCCCTTGGCGTCTACCGAAAACTGCATGCCGGGCACCGCGTCGGCGAACTCCAGGAAGTTGCGCGTGATCTGGGGCGCGACCTCGATCTGGCGCAGCGAGATACCG
>DAIRVV010000206.1:0-4501 GCA_036802645.1 Steroidobacteraceae bacterium | reverse complement strand
CGAGCGCCGGGCAATCGCGGCCTTCGCGTTGTCCGAGCCGGGAGCAGGATCGGATGTCGCAGCCATGCAGACGAGCGCGCGCCGCGACGGAGATTCATACGTGCTGAACGGCTCGAAGACCTGGATCTCGAATGGCGGCATCGCGGACTTCTACTGCGTGTTCGCGCGCACGTCGCCGGGACAGCGCCGCAATGACGGCAGCGTGTCGGCGGACGGCATCAGCGTCTTCGTCGTCGAGCCGGGCGATCGCGGATTTGCGGTGGCCGAGCGGATCGACGCCATGGCGCCGCATCCGCTGGCACGCCTGTCATTTGATAATTGCCGCATTCCTGCCGGGCGATTGATCGGCGAAGAGGGCGAGGGCTTCCGCACCGCGATGCGGACGCTCGACATCTTCCGCACCTCGGTCGCGGCTGCCGCCTGCGGTTTCGCGCGGCGCGCGCTCGACGAGGCGCTCGGCCACACCCGGTCCCGCGGCATGTTCGGGCGCATGCTTGCGGACTTCCAGTTGACACAGTCTGCGCTCGCCGAGATGGCGACGGATCTCGACGCCGCGGAGCTCCTGACTTACCGGGCGGCCTGGCTTCGCGATGCGGGTCAGCCATTCACGTCGGCGGCTGCGATGGCGAAACTGACTGCGACCGAGAATGCGCAGAAAGTCATCGACCGTGCCCTGCAGATGTTCGGCGGCCGCGGCCTCGTGCGCGGCGAGATCATCGAGCGGCTCTATCGCGAGATCAGGGCGCTTCGCATCTACGAAGGCGCGAGCGAGGTCCAGAAGCTCATCATCGGCCGGGAGCTCCTGAAATGAGCCGCGAAATCCTGCAACCGCCGGATTGGGCCAGTCCCCGCGGCTATTCGAACGGGATCGCGGCGGAAGGCCGGCAGGTCTTCGTCGCGGGCCAGATCGGCTGGGATGCCGGGCAGAAAATCGTCAGCGACGATTTTGCGATGCAGACCCGCCAGGTGCTTTCGAACATCATCGACGTGCTCGCCTGCGCCGGCGCCGGTCCGCGGAACATCGTGCGACTTACTTGGTATGTGACGAACCGCGACGAGTACAACGGCGCGCTCGCGGAGATCGGCGCGAGTTACCGCGAACTCTTCGGCAAGAACTTTCCGGCCATGTCAGTCGTGATTGTCGCGGGTCTCCTCGAGCCGCGCGCCAAGGTCGAGATCGAGGCTACAGCCGTCGTCTGATGGTGCCGGGTCGTACTTTCGTAGCCTGCGGCGACCTAAAGGCTACGAAAGTACGACCCGGCACCATCAGACGGCGAATATACGCCCCGTTACCGTCAAACCGGTTGCAGGATCAAGGCGCCGAGCGGCGGCAGCGTGAGCGAGATCGAATGCGCATGCCCGTGGCGGGCCTCGGCGACCGCGCTGACGCCGCCCGCGTTGCCGACGTTGCTGCCGCCGTAGGTCGATGAGTCGGAATTCAACAGCTCGTGATACGCACCGCCTGACGGCACACCGATACGGAAGTCGTGCCGCACGACCGGAGTGAAGTTCAGGACGACGACCACGTAATCCGGTCCCGCGCGGCGCAGGAAGGCGAGCGTCGACTGCTCGCGATCGTGACAGTCGATCCAGGCAAAGCCTTCCGCCTCGAAGTCGTGGCGATGCAGGGCCGGAAGCCCGCAATACAGGCGATTCAGGTCCTCCACCAGGCGGCGCACGCCGGCATGGCGCGCCTCGCCGATCACGTTCCAGTCGGGCCCGGCCTCGTGGCTCCATTCGCCGGGCTGCGCGAACTCCTGCCCCATGAACAGGAGCTTCTTGCCCGGATGCGTCCACTGCCAGGCATAGAGCAGCCGCAGATTCGCGAATCGTTGCCAGTCGTCGCCCGGCATCTTGCCGAGGAGCGAGCCTTTTCCGTGCACGACCTCGTCGTGCGAGAGCGGCAGCACGAAATTCTCGCTGAAGGCGTAGAGCTGGCTGAACGTCAGGCTGTCGTGGTGATGCCGGCGATGCACCGGATCGAGCCGGAAATAATCGAGCGTGTCGTGCATCCACCCGAGGTTCCATTTCATCGAGAAGCCGAGCCCGCCGGCATAGGTCGGCCGCGTGACGAGCGGCCAGGCCGTGGATTCCTCGGCGATCACCAGGGCGCCCGGATGGCGGTCGTGCACCACGTGGTTCAGCTCGCGCAGGAACTCGATCGCCTCGAGATTCTCGCGCCCGCCGTGACGATTCGGCAGCCACTCCCCGGGTTTGCGGGAATAATCGAGATAGAGCATCGAGGCCACGGCGTCGACGCGCAGCCCGTCGGCGTGAAATTCCTCGAGCCAGTGCAGTGCGCTTGCGAGCAGGTAGTTGCGCACCTCCGGCCGCCCGTAGTCAAAGATCAGGGTGTCCCAGTCCGGGTGCGCGCCGCGCCGCGGGTCGCCGTACTCGTACAGCGGGCCGCCATCGAACCACACCAGCCCGTGCTCGTCGCGCGGGAAATGCGCCGGCACCCAGTCGAGGATCACGCCGAGCCCGTGCGCATGGCAATGGTCGACGAACCAGCGGAAGTCGTCCGGCGTGCCGTGCCGGCTCACCGGCGCATAGTTGCCGAGCGTCTGGTAACCCCAGGACGCCTCATAAGGATGTTCGCTGATCGGCAGCAGCTCCACATGAGTGAATCCCTGCTCGAGGGCGTAGGGCACGAGCGCCTTTGCGAGCTCCCGGTAATTCTCGTGACGCCTGTCGGGCGCACGCCGCCAGGAGCCGAGGTGCACCTCGTAGACGGACAGCGGCGCGTGCAGCCAGTCGCGCTCGCTGCGCGCGCGCATCCAGTCGCCATCGGTCCACGCGTGGCCGGACGCGCTCTCCACGATCGCGGCCGTCTCCGGCGGCGACTGGAACTTGCGCCCGTAGGGATCCGATTTCAGCCGGAGCTCGCCGTCGCGGCCGACGATCTCGAACTTGTAGAGCGCCCCCGCGACAACGCCCGGCACGAAGATCTCCCAGATGCCGCCCGGGTGCCTGCGCATCGGATGACAGCGGCCGTCCCAGCCATTGAAGTCGGCGACGACACTGACCCGTGCGGCACCCGGCGCCCAGGTCGCGTACAGGCAGCCGTCGATGCCGTCGACGCGGCGCACATTGGCGCCGAGAAAGCGATAGCTGTGCCAGTGATGGCCCTCGCCGAAGACCTGCCGTTCGAACTCGCTGATCTGCGGAGGAAACGCGAAAGGGTCGTGATGCCGGCGCCGGGTGCCCGCGTCGTCGGTCCAGCCGAGCTCGTAGCGCTCGGGAAGCTCTGCGGCCGGGCCGTTCCAGAGAAAGAGATCCGTGCCGGCCAGCCGCTCGAGCGCCGGCCCGCCCGTCACTTCGAGAGCGCGCGTGCGCGGGCTGAAGACGCGAAGCGCGACGCCGTCCGCCATCGGATGACGCCCGAGAAACGCGAACGGATCCGGATGGCGCGCCTCGGCGAGCAGCCGCGCCTGCTCGCGCAGCGCCGCCGCGGAATCCGTAGCCCGCGTCTTCCGCGCGGTCACGGAATTCTTCCGTGACGAGCGAGCGCGGCGCGCAGCGTCGACTCGAAATCGTCCGGCAGCTGCTCCCAGCCGAATGACCAGCGCCAGTTGCCGTCCACGACGCCCGGCCGGTTCATGCGCGCTTCCGCACCGAGGCCGAGCAGGTCCTGCATCGGCACGATCGCGAGTGGCGCGGGCGAGGACCAGGCGAGCTCGACGAGAGCGCGCGGCATGTCGGGTACGCCGCCGCCCAGGGCGCGCGCGACCTCGGCCTGCTGCTCCGCCGCGAGGCTCCGCCACCAGCCGAGCGTCGTGTCGTTGTCATGGGTGCCGGTATAGCAGACCGTGTCGGGACCGTGGTGCTGTGGCAGGTGAGGATTCTCCGGGCTGCCGTCGAACGCGAATTGCAGCACGCGCATGCCTGGCAGGCCGAGAGACTGGCGGAGCGCCACGACATCGTCGGTGATGACGCCGAGATCCTCGGCGACGAGCTGTGTGCCGCCGAGCACCGGTGCGAGCGCATCGATCGCGGCGCGCCCGGGCCCGGGCACCCAGTCACCCGTCGCCGCAGTTTCGGCATCCGGCGGTATGCGCCACCAGGCGGCGAGTCCGCGGAAATGATCGATGCGCAGCAGGTCATGCCGCCGCGCCTGGATTTCGAAGCGGCGCTTCCACCAGGCGTAGCCGGTGTCGGCCATGACATCCCAGCTATACGGCGGAAGCCCCCAGTGCTGGCCGGTTTCCGAGAAGTAATCGGGTGGCACGCCCGCGACCGCCGTGAGCCGGCCGTCCGTATCGGCTTCGAAGAGCTCGCGCTTGGCCCAGACATCGGCCGAATCGTGCGCGACGAAGAGGGGAACGTCGCCGAAGAGCCTGAGGCCGAGCGCCGTGGTCGCGGCGCGGAATGCCGACCAGGCGGCTTCGAACCGGCACTGCGCGTCCTGACGACAGTGATTAGCCGCCAGCCTAACCGGGTGATTGTCGACGCCGGGAGCAAGTCCGTTGCCGACGCGGATCTGGCGGCTATCGCCGGTAGG
>DAIRVV010000205.1:0-4509 GCA_036802645.1 Steroidobacteraceae bacterium | reverse complement strand
GACGAAGTGCTTCTGACCGGGGAGGCGGCGGACGCGGTGCGCGCGCGCGCGCGCGCGGAAGGATTCACGGGCCGCGACCTCTTCATCACCGACCGCAGCTTCGACTGGTCTGAGATTGACGTGGCAAGTCAGACACTGTCGCTGTTCGCCGAGCGGCGCATCATCGAGATCCGGATGCCGACACCGCGACCCGGCAAGGAAGGTGGCGCGGCGCTCGCCCGGCTTGCGGCCGACCCCGGACCTGACAACCTGTTGCTGGTCGTGACGGCGAAACCGGAGAAAGAAACCTGGTCGAGCGCCTGGTTCAAGGCATTCGAGAAGCATGGCGTTTTTGTCCAGGCCTGGCCGGTCGAGATCGGCCGGCTGCCGCAATGGATCTCAAACCGGGCCGCACGGCTTGGCCTCAGCTTCGCGCCCGGCGCGGCCGATCTGCTTGCGGAGCGCGTCGAAGGCAACCTGCTCGCGGCGCAGCAGGAGATAGAAAAGCTCGCGCTGCTGCATGCCGGCGAGCGGGTCGGCATCGATGACGTGCAGTCCGCGGTCGCCAACAGTGCGCGCTACGACGTCTTCCAGCTCGGCGAAGCCGCGCTCGACGGCGATGTACCGCGCTCTCTCAGGATCCTCGATGGCTTGCGTGCCGAAGGCGCCGAGCCGCCGCTCGTACTCTGGGCCGTCTGCCGTGAATTGCGCGCACTTGCGGACACGCGCAACGGAACGGGGAAACCCGGCTACGGCGCCATGGCGGAGCGACGGGCCGCATTGCTGAACCGCGCTCTGAAACGGACGGCCGGGCAGCCGTTCGAACCCTGGATTGCGGCTGCGGCCCGCATCGACCGGCAAGTCAAGGGCCTGGCGCGAGGCGAGCCCTGGACTTCCCTGACTGGACTCGTCGCTGCGATTGCGGGCAGCCCCCGATTCCCTTGATGCGCCCGATCGGCGTGTTCGGCGGGATGTTCGACCCGGTTCATTACGGGCACCTGCGCACGGCCCACGAATTGCACGAAGCGCTTGGGCTCGAGGCCGTCGCATTCCTGCCCGCAGGCGATCCGCCGCACCGGGCCGCGCCCCTCGCAGATGCGATGACCCGCCTGGCGATGCTGCGCGCGGCGGTCGGCGATGATGCCCGCTTCTTGGTCGACGACCGCGAGCTCAGGCGCAGCGGTCCGTCTTACACGATCATCACGCTCGAGGAGATGCGCGCCGAGCGCGGCGCCCGGCCCATCGTGCTGATCATGGGCATGGATGCATACGCCGGCATCGATCGCTGGCACCGCGCGGGGGAGCTGATGTCGCTCGCCCACATCGTGATCGCGCTGCGGCCCAAGGCGCCGGCGCCCGGGGAAGGGCTCGGCGCCCAGCTCCTCCGGGAGCGCCGGTGCACTGATCCTGCGCGCCTGTCGGAAAGTGCGGCAGGCCTTGTTTACGTCAGCGAGGGCACGCAACTCGACCTGTCCTCGAGTGCCGTTCGCGCAGTCGTCGCGGCAGGCGGCGATCCGCGCTACTTGATGCCCGAAGCCGCGCGTAGGATCATCCTCGACCGGGACAGCTACGCCCGGCAAGGTGAAACAAAGGAATGATCGCCACGAGACCGAAGAGAAAACGCACTGCTCCCGCCTCCAAGAAGATCAGGAACGGACCTGGCACGCTGACCAAGATCGCCGTCGCCGCGCTCGAAGACATGAAGGCCGTGAACGTCAAGGTGCTCGACGTGCGCAGACTGACCGATGTCACCGACACGATGATCGTCGCGACCGGCAACTCGGACCGGCACGTCAAGTCGATCGCGGAGCGCCTGATCGAGCGCTGCCGCGAGGCGGGCCATCGCGCCTACGGTGTCGAGGGCCAGCGCGAAGGCGAGTGGGTGCTGGTCGATCTCCAGGACCTGATCGTCCACGTCATGCTGCCGCGAATCCGCGAGTTTTACGCACTCGAAAAGCTCTGGGACCTGCGCCCGGCAAAGCGCGAACCGCGGTTGGCTTAGGACGGACCCTCTGGATCGCACCCGCATGGGCGCGACCGCGCGTGATTTTCTCTCCTGGCAAGGCGCGAGGAGCGATGTGTATCAGGTGATACATGAGCGACGTGCAACGCAGCCAGGAGAGAAAATCACCCGGTCCCTGCGGGTTACGCGCGGGCCTTGGCGGTACTTCGTTGCTTGCCTCGTCCATAGTCCTTGCTATGGGACTTCGGCTCGCGCCTTGTCCCGCCAAGGCGCGCGCGTAACGCGCTCCATGCAGGTGCGATCCAGAGGGTCCTTATGCGCATCCGGCTGATTGCGGCCGGGACACGACTCCCGCGATGGATCAACGAAGGCGTTGCCGAGTACGGCCGTCGATTCGGCCGCGGGCTCAAGTTCGAGCTGATCGAGATACCGCTCGCGCGGGAGGCCGAGCGTATGCGCGCCGCGATCGGCAAGGGCGACTATGTCGTCGCACTCGAAATCGGCGGGCGCTCCATGTCGACGCCCGAACTTGCGCAATGGCTTGCGGCGCGCATGGCCGGAGGCCGCGACCTCGCGCTTCTCGTCGGTGGCCCGGAAGGCCTCGACCCGGCGCTGTCCGGCAAGGCTGACTTTTGCTGGTCGCTTTCGCCGTTGACCTGGCCGCACGGCCTCGCGCGGGTCATGGTCGCAGAGCAGCTCTATCGGGCGCACAGCCTGCTGCAGGGCCATCCGTATCACCGGGCCTGAGAGGGGTCGTTGGGCTATCCTCGCGGCTCAATGGCTTACGACTCGATTGTCCTGGCGTCGTCGTCCGTGCGCCGAAGTCTCCTGCTGGCGCAGATCGGCGTCCGGCACCGCCCGGTCGCGGCCGACATCGATGAATCGCCGCTGCCCGGCGAGCCGCCGGGCGCTTATGTCGAGCGGCTTGCAGAGGGCAAGGCCCGCGCCGTCGTGTCTGCCCTCGGTGGCCTTCCGGATTGCCCGGTGCTGGCGGCGGACACGGCCGTCGTCTTTGACGGAAGGATTTTCGGCAAGCCCGCGGATGAGACCGACTGCGTCGCCATGCTGACGTCACTTGCGGGGCACAGGCATGAGGTGCTGACGGCCATCGCGCTCTGGCACGAAGGCAGGCTCCACGCGAAGTCCAGTACGAGTTTCGTCACATTTCGCGACATCGGGGCCGAGGAGTGCCGGCGCTATTGGGCGGGCGGTGAGCCGGCCGGCAAGGCCGGCGCCTACGCGGTCCAGGGGCTGGGAGCCGTCTTCGTCGCGCGACTCGAAGGCAGTTTTTCGGGTGTCATGGGTCTGCCGCTGTTCGAAACCGCGGCACTGCTGGACGCGGTGGGCGTGCGCCGCTGGCAAGTTCCGTGAATCGCCGGAACGCGGTCTTTGCCGACCTTGTCCTAGATTCATGAGTTCCTGGACCCATTGGATGCAGCGATTGTGGCGCTGGATTGCCGCGCTCATCGGCCTCTCTGCGCTGCTCCTCGCGCTTGGGATCGGGGCGTTCCGGCTGGCGATCGACCTCCTGCCCGGCTATCAGCAGCGCATCGTCGAGCGTGTTCGTGAGACGACGGGACTCACGCTGCAGTTCGAGTCGGTCCATGCGCGCATCGGCCGTTATGGCCCCGAGGTCGTATTTCGCGGCGCGCGCGTCCTGCCGGAGTCGGGTACCGAACCGCTTGTCTCCGCGGAATCCGGCCGCGTCAGCCTCTCGATCCCGCGCTCGATCTGGTACCGCCGGATCGAGGTCGCGCGTGTGTCATTCGTGCGGCCCCGGCTCAGTTTTGTGATCACCTCCGATGGCCGCATCCGGCTGGTCGGCCAGTCGGCGTTGCAGCAGCCGGATGACGAGCACGAACCCATGACGCTCGATCGCCTCCCGCGCGGCCATTTCGCGGTCATCGACGCGACGCTCGACGTCCTCGACCTGCGCGCGCGGCAGGGCCGATTCGAATTGACCGGCGCGGACGTCGACGTCCTGCGCAAGGGCGACGAAATTACCGTCGCCGGCCGTGTCGAGCTGCCGGAGCATCTCGGATCTTTCATCGATTTCGAGGCCCAGGCGAGTGGCGACCTCGCGGACACCGACAAAGTCGCCTGGCGCGGGCGCATCGATGCGCGGGATCTCGATCTCGAACAATGGTCCGCGATGCTGCCGGACAGTTTTCGCGCACCTGCAGCCGGCAATGGATCGATCTTCGTCGCCGCGCGCGGGACAGGGCGCGAGGTGACAAGCATCCGTCTCCAGCCGGCGCTGTCCGATCTCCGGCTTGCCGGCTCCGCCGAGGCATTCACACGCGTGGCCGGCGACATCCGGGTCCACAGGGACTCGTCCACGGTGTCGCTCGAAGCCTCGGGGCTCGAGTTGTCACGGGCCGGCAGGCCGTGGCGGCCGGCGAGCCTCGAAGCGCGCCTGACGCGCAAGGACGGTCGCATCACGGCGGCGGTCGCACGCGCGGACTACCTGCGCATCGAAAACCTGGCGGTGTTCGCGGCGGCGCTGCCGCCGGGCGCGCTCCGCGACCGGATCGCGACAGCCGCGCCACGCGGCGAGTTGTTCGACC
>DAIRVV010000204.1:0-4536 GCA_036802645.1 Steroidobacteraceae bacterium | reverse complement strand
TGTCTTTTCTGCGCGGCGGCGTCTTCAGAGGTGCGCGCTGTGGCCTCACCCGCCGGTCCCGGCAGCGGCCAGCCGAATCTCGCGCTCGCGCCTGATGGGCGTGTCTACCTCAGCTGGATCGACCCGCTGGGCGATGGGCGCTTCGCGCTTCGCTTCTCGCTCCTGGACGGCGAAAGCTGGTCCCGGCCGCGCCTCATTGCCGAAGGCTCGAACTGGTTTGTGAACTGGGCGGATTTCCCCTCGCTGCTGGCGCTCCCCGACGGTTCACTGGCCGCGCACTGGCTGGTCCGCAGCGGGCCGGAGTCCTATGCGTACGACGTCAATATCTCGCGCTCCTTCGATGGCGGAACCACCTGGGGAAAGCCGCTCGTGCCCCATCGCGATGGCACGCCGACCGAACATGGCTTCGTGTCGATGTTCGCGGCACCGGGTGGCGGGCTCGCGGCCGCGTGGCTCGATGGACGAGAGACAAAGCCCGAAACCGGCGACCACGAACTTGGCGGCGGCGACATGACGCTGCGCTATGCGACCATGGCCCGCGACGGGACGATCGGCAATGACGCCGTCCTGGATATGCGCGTCTGCGACTGCTGCCAGACCTCGGCGGCCGTGACCTCAAACGGGCCCGTGGTGGTCTATCGCGATCGCTCGGATCGCGAGCTTCGCGACATTTCAATTACGCGCCTCGAGGACGGCCGCTGGAGCGAGCCACGCACGATGTTCAATGACGGCTGGGAGATCAGCGGCTGTCCCGTCAACGGCCCATCGATCGCCGCGTCCGGCCGCCGCCTGGCGGTCGCCTGGTTCACCGCGGCCAACGACGTATCGCGCGTCAAGCTCGCATTTTCCGTCGACGCCGGCGAAAGTTTTTCCGAGCCCGTCGTGGTCGATGACGGCAAGCCGCTCGGTCGCGTCGAGACACTGCTGCTCGACGACGGCAGCGCGCTCGTCTGCTGGCTGGAGTGGCTGCCCGAGGGTGGCGAATTGCGGCTCCGGCGCATCCGGGCGGACGGCTCGCGCGGTCCGGCCATCACGGTCGCGCCGTCCGGAATTGCGCGCTCGAACGGCTTTCCGCAACTCGCGCGTGCAGGCAATCGGCTGATACTCGCGTGGACGGCCGATCGCGTCATGACGGCGACGATGGCGCTTCCCGAAAACTGAATCCCGGGCATCATAGGCGCCTATGCCGCGCCGACTGTCCCTGAGCCTCGATGCCGTCATCGTGGCGGTTACGGCCGGTGAGCCTCGCATATTGACGACGACACAGGCGGGCGACGGCATCCCCGCCCTGCCCTCCGGACCGCTCGATTCCGAGATCGACGCCACCCTCGAACTCGGGCTCAGGCGCTGGATCGCGGCGCAGACCGGCCTCGCGGTCGGCTATGTCGAGCAGCTCTATACATTCGGGGACCGCGATCGCAGCCGGGATGCCGGCAGCACGCGCCATCTGTCTGTTGGCTACCTCGGCCTCGTCAAGGAAGCTCAGCCGGCGCCGGGCGCAGCGTGGCTCGACTATTACGACATCCTGCCCTGGGAGGATCGCCGCGGACGCGCGCCTGCGATCCTGGCGAAAACATTGTCGTCCCTGCTTGAGCGCTGGGCCGGGAAGGATGCCGCAAGACAACGCCGTGTGGCATCGAATTTCGGCAGCCGCGGATCCTGGGACCCGATCCGCGTACTGGAGCGCTACGAACTCCTCTACGAAACGCAGCTTGTGCCCGAATATCAACGCGATCGCGGACTCCCCCCGGAGCCGGACACGGAGCTCGGGTCAGAACTCGCCTACGACCATCGGCGAATTGCGGCGACTGCGCTCGGAAGGATGCGCGGCAAGCTGAAGTACCGGCCGGTCGTGTTCGAACTGCTGCCGGAGACTTTTACGCTGCTCCAGCTTCAGCGCACGGTCGAGGCGCTGACGGGCATGCGCCTGCACAAGCAGAATTTCCGGAGGCTGGTGGCCGCTGGCCGCTTCGTCGAGCCCACGCGGACGCTGGAACGCCCGGCCCGCGGCCGTCCGGCCAAGCTGTTCCGCTTCCGTCGCGAGGTGGTGCGCACCCGGCTCTATTAATCTATAATACTCACTCCGAGCATAAATGGAGTGAGCCATGCGCAGCCTGGCCGGAATCCTGCCCGACGTCGAAATCGCCGTCATCGAGCCGCTGCTCGCCGAGATCGAGGCGCTGAAGGCGAAGCGCCGTGCCGTCGTCCTCGCGCACAACTACATGACACCTGACATCTTTCACGGCGTCGCGGACCTCCGTGGCGATTCTCTGGCGCTTGCGCGCATGGCGGCGGACACGGAAGCCGACGTCATCGTCATGGCCGGCGTGCACTTCATGGCGGAGACCGCGAAGCTCATGAACCCCGGCAAGACCGTGCTGATCCCGGACCTGCGTGCCGGCTGCTCGCTCGCCGAGTCGATCACGGGAGCGGACGTCCGCCTGCTGCGCGAGCGCTATCCCGGCGTGCCCGTCGTGACCTACGTCAATACCTCGGCCGAAGTGAAGGCGGAATCCGACATCTGCTGCACCTCTTCGAACGCGGTCGCCGTCGTCGAGTCGCTCGGCGTCGACCGTGTGATCTTCCTGCCGGACCAGTACCTCGGCCGGTGGGTCGCATCGCAGACCGGCGTCGAGGTGATCCTCTGGGAAGGCAGCTGCATGGTTCACGAACGATTCACCGGCCAGGAACTGCGCGCGTATCGCGAGGGCCATCCTGGTATCCGGATCATCGCCCACCCCGAATGCCCGCCCGACGTGCTCGCCGAAGCCGATTTCGTCGGCTCGACTGCCGGAATGATCTCCTGGGTTGACCGGAACCGTCCGCGTCGCGTCGTCATGGTCACTGAGTGCTCGATGTCCGACAACGTCGCGGCCGAAATGCCCGACGTCGAGTTCGTGCGGCCCTGCAACCTCTGCCCGCACATGAAGCGCATCACGCTCGAGGGCATCGCCGGGTCGCTGCGCGAGATGCGCCACGAAGTCACGATCGACCCCGCGGTCGCGCTCCGCGCGCGGCGGGCTGTCACGCGGATGCTCGCGATCAACGCATGATCGCCCAGGATTTCATCACCGCTCCGGCCGTGGTCGTCGGCGGCGGCATCGCCGGACTTGCGACGGCACTGTCCCTTCGCGGCTGCGTGCTGGTCGCCAACGAGCCGGTCGGCGGCGGCGCCTCGCGGCTCGCGCAGGGCGGAATCGCCGCCGCGCTCAATGGCGGCGACTCCCCTGCCCTGCATGCCGCGGACACGCTTCGCGTTTCCGCGGGCCTGGCGGACCCGGAGATCGCCGCGCTCGTCACCGGGATGGCCTCCTCCCGGATCGAATGGCTCCGCCAGCTCGGCGTCGAATTCGACCTGGCGGATTCCGGCATGCTCGCGCTCGGCCGCGAAGCCGGCCACAGCCGGCATCGCATCGTTCATGCTGGGGGCGATCGCACGGGTGCCGCGGTCATGCGCGCGATGCGGAATGCAGTAACGCAGCGACCCGACATCCGCCTGCTCGAAGGCTTCGATCTCGTAGACATTATTACCTGCGGCAATCGGGCCGGCGGCGTGCTGCTCGAAGGCCCGGATGGGATGCGGCTCGCCGTCATCGCCCCACAGGTCGTGCTTGCGACGGGCGGCATCGGCGCCTGCTTCGACCGCACGACGAACCCTAGGACATCGCGGGGCGCAGGACTTGCCACCGCAGCACGATGCGGCGTGCGCCTCGCCGACCTCGAATTCATGCAATTCCACCCGACCGCGCTCGCGATCGAGACCGATCCCCTGCCGCTGCTGACCGAGGCGCTTCGTGGCGCCGGCGCGGTGCTGCTCGACGACTCCGGCAGCCGTTTCATGCGGGCGGTCCATCCGGATGCCGAACTCGCGCCGCGCGACGTCGTCGCGCGCCGCGTCGCTGCCCTGCAGGCGGCCGGTGAGTCCGTCTGGCTCGACGCGACCGGCATACCGGATCTCGCCCGGCGATTCCCGTCCGCTTGCGGGCTCGCCGGGACTGCGGGGCTGGACGCGCGGCGCGAGAAACTTCCGGTCGCGGCCGCGGCGCATTTTCACATGGGCGGGATCGCGACCGATGCCGAGGGCCGCAGTTCGCTCGCCGGATTGTGGGCCTGCGGTGAAGTCGCTGCTTCCGGCCTGCACGGCGGCAACCGGCTCGCGAGCAACTCACTGCTGGAAGGCCTCGTGTTCGGAGAGCGCATCGCAAGTGCGATCCAGGCGGCCGATTCTCCGAAGTTCAGTGGTCCGCTTGAGATTCCACGCCGACGCTTCGAGGGTGATCCGGACCCGGCACGTATGGCCTCGTTGCGCCGTTTGATGGGTCAGAGTCTCGGCGCGCTCCGCAGCGGGCCATCGATGGCGCAGGCCCTCAGGCAGCTCGATGACTGGAGTGCGAGCTCACGGGCGGAAGACGATCAACTGCTCATCGCCCGCATCCTGCTTGGCGCCGCGCTCGAGCGCCGCGAATCGCGGGGAGCGCATTATCGGCTCGACTTTCCGGAGCCGGCGCCCGGCCGGCCCGCCCGCAGCTTCTTCGA
>DAIRVV010000203.1:0-4611 GCA_036802645.1 Steroidobacteraceae bacterium | reverse complement strand
CTCGGCCAGCTTGATCTGCTCGACCTTCCGGCCGTTGCCGCCGCGGGCCAGGCGATCTTCGCGAACCTGGGGATCCTGTTTGCGATCGGCATCGCGGTCGGACTCGCGCGCGAGAATCACGGTGCGGCCGGGCTTGCGGCCGTCGTCTGCTATTTCGTTGCAACGGCTGGCGCCGAGGTTCTCGCCGGCGCTCCCGCCGGCAGCATGACGAAACTGTCGGTGCCGGCGGGACTCCTGTCCGGCTACTTCTCGGGACTCCTCTATAACCGCTACAGCGAGATCAAGCTGCCGAGCTACCTGGCGTTCTTCGGCGGCAGGCGCTTCGTTCCAATCGCAGCGGGCGTGGCCGGCCTCGTTCTCGCCGGCGCTTTCGGCTGGGGCTGGCCCGCGCTCGAAAGCGGCATGGACAGCCTGAGCCGCGCAGTCCTCGGCTCGGGCGAGGCAGGGCTCTTCATCTACGGCGTACTGAACCGGATCCTGATCATCACCGGCCTGCATCACGTGCTGAACAATTTCGCCTGGTTCCTGATCGGCGACTACGGCGGCGCGACCGGCGACCTGAACCGGTTTTTTGCCGGGGATCCGAGCGCGGGCGCGTTCATGTCCGGGTTCTTCCCGGTAATGATGTTCGGGCTGCCGGCCGCCTGCCTCGCCATGTACCACGCCGCAGATCGCGGGCGGCGCCGCGCCGTCGGCGGCCTCCTGATGTCGATGGCCCTGACGTCGTTCCTGACCGGCGTGACGGAGCCGATCGAATTCACCTTTGTATTCCTCGCGCCCGTGCTCTATGCGATTCACGCGGCGCTGACCGGAACGGCGATGGTCCTGATGGATCTTCTCGGCGTCAGGCTCGGATTCGGCTTTTCGGCCGGTCTTTTCGACTATCTCCTGAACTACGGCGAGGCCACCCGGCCGCTCCTGATGCTGCCTGTCGGCATGCTCTACTTCGCGCTGTACTATTTTGCGTTTCGCTTCGTGATTGCGCGCTTCGACCTAAATACGCCCGGCCGGGAGGCCGGGGAAACCGCGATTGCCGACATGGCGCCGGCCGGATCGAACAGAGCGGATGCGTTCCTGCACGCCCTGGGAGGCGCCGGCAATATCCGCGACTTCGACGCGTGCACGACGCGGCTTCGCGTTTCGGTTGCAAGCCGGGACGCGGTCGACGAATCGAAGCTCCGGAGTCTTGGGGCATTGGGCATCGTTCGTCCCACGGCCGACACGCTACAGGTGGTCGTAGGCCCGATCGCGGACCAGCTGGCCGGCGAAATGCGCCGAAGCCTGCGCAATCCTGTCGTGTCCATGCGTCCATCGGCCGCACCCGAAAAGGTGCTGGCGGCGCTCGGCGGCGCGGACAATGTGAAGCGCCTCGAGGCTACTTCGACACGACTGCTCGTCACGGTCGCCAACGACGGGCGCGTCAGTGAGCAGGCGCTTGCGGCAGAGTCGCCCCGAGGATTCGCCCGCCCCTCGCAAGGCAGCGTGCACGTCCTGGTCGGGGCCGGCGCGGAGCAACTTCGCGAGGCGCTTGCCCGCCTCTGCCGGGACGAAGCGTCCCGCTAAGGGCCGGCGACCGCGAACCAGCGCGGGAGCCAGAGGCTCAACTGTGGAATCAGGGTGATGAGGACGACGCCGGCCGCGAGGACGGCGAGCATCGGCAGCGTCGCCGACGCCACTTCCAGCATCGGGCGGCGGAAGCGCGAAGCCGACATGAGGAGATTGAGGCCGATCGGCGGCATCAGATAGCCGAGCTCGAGACTCGCCAGCATGATCACACCGAGGTGGACCGGATCGACGCCGAAGGCGTTCGCGACCGGCACCACGAGCGGCGCAACGACGATGATTGCCGAAAAGATCTCGATCACGCAGCCGAGCACGATCATGACGAGATTTAGGATCAGGAGGAAAATCCAGGGCGAGTCGATCGCGGAGTCCATCCACACGGTGAGCCTGTCGGGCACGTGCTCGGTGATCAGGAGGTTGGTGAGGCCCATGGCCGTGCCGAGGATCAGCAACACGCCGCCGACGAGCAGCCCGCATTCGGCAAAAACTTCGACCAGGCGCTCGCCTCGCGGCAGGTCGCGATTCACGATCGCGGCGACCAGGATTGCGTAGGCGGCGGTGATCGCCGCGGCGGTCACCGGCAGCACGAAGCCACCGAATATCAGCACGATCGGCACGACCGGAAGCAGCAGGTCCCATTTTGCCCGCCAGGTGGAGACGACCACCCTGCGCCAGCGAAACCGTGGCCGCACTCGCTTGCCGGGAGACCGCGCGATACCCCAGGCACAGGCGAGCAGCACCATGAGCAGGCCCGGTAGCGCACCGCCGAGGAACATCTCCTCGATCGAAACCTGGGCCACGATCGAATAGAGGATCAGCGGCAGGCAGGGGGCGAACAGGACGCCGAGCGAACCCGCGCCCGTCACGAGGCCGAGCGCCATGCGGTCGTCGTAACGCGAGGCCATCAGGATCGGCATCAAGAGGCCGCCGAGCGCGAGGATCGTGATTCCCGACCCGCCGGTGAAGGCCGTGAAAAAAGCGCAGGCCAGCACGGTCACTACCGCCGGCCCGCCGCGCAGCGGACCGGTCCAGGCCCACAGCAACCGCACCAGCCGCTTGGCCGCGCCGGTCGAGGTGACCACGTATCCCGCGAGCGTGAAGAGCGGCAGTGTCGCCAGCAGCGGGTTGACCACCTGGTCGTAATGATCGAGTGGAACGGAGGCGACCGGATCGCCCACGCTGATGAAGAATATGAGAGCGATTCCGGCGAGTCCCGCGAAAAGCGGGGCACCGAACAGGATCGCGACGCCGAGCGCGATGAGCGCGGGCGTGCGGATCGCCGGCAGGCCGGCCTCATGCTGCGCGACCCAGGCTGCCGCCGCGATGGCGATCAGGAGGATCATCGCGCGCGCGAGGTTTCCGGCGGCAGCATGACTCGCGAGCCTGATCGTGATGAATGCGAAGCCCGCGGGCATCACCGCCTGCATCGCGATGCGCGGAATTCCGAATGCGAGCGTGCTCGAGGACGCCGCTTCCTGCGAGACGAACTGCCAGGCCGCGAGCGTCAGGATGGCGCAAACGGTCGCCGCGACGACGCCCGTGAATGCCTGGACCGTGGATTGCCAGCGCGCCGGCACCAGGTGAAGAAATGTGCCCATCGACAGCAGCCGGCCCTCGCGCGCGGCCGCCATGCCGCCCAGCATCCCGACCAGCAGCGTCAGGTGGCGGATCAGCTCGTCAGTGTTGGAAAAGCGCGTGCTCGCCGCGGCGACGCCGAGCACCACGAGCAGTGCGAGTACCGCCGCCAGCAGCAGGTTTTCGAAACGGTGGACGAACGCCCTCACGAGCCCGGGGCGTGCCTGGCTTTCAGCGTTTCGACGGCCGCATCGAACATCGGGGCCGGCACGATCGCGCCGCGCACACGCGGATACATGCGTGCGATCTCCGCCCGCCACTCGCGATCGGCTTCCGGCGACAGCGTCGTGATCTTGAGTCCCTGCTTTTCCTTCATGACCTGGATGGTCTGCTCGTCCTCGACCCGGCTAGCGCGGCGCATCTCGACCCCTGCCCGCTCCGAGGTCTCCCGCAGCCAGGCCTGTGTCGTCGGATCGAGCTGCTTCCACGCCCGCTCGGTGACGACGAGCGCGCCGGTGATCGGCGCCCAGCGCAGGTCCAGCATGTAGGGCGCGTAGGTGGGGACCTGGCTGAAGTTGGCGAGGATCGGCGGGATCGGCAGCGCGTCGATCATGCCGTTTCGAAGGCCGAGGAGAATCTGGTCCGGCTCGAGCACAACCGGCGTGAAGTAGTTCTTGAAGAGCTCCACGGACTCGGGATCTCCCGAGCTCGCGTAGACGCGCATTGACTTCATGTCGGCGATCTTATGGATCGGCCTGCGCGAGAAGTAGCGGACCCAGCCGCCGTCCCCCCAGAAAAGCACGACATAGCCGGCTTTTCGCAGCCTGTCCTCGAGTTGCGGCCGCAGCCGCTCGCGCACCGCGTCGACGTCTTCCCAGTTGCGGAACAGCAGCGGCATGTACTGGAGCGCCGTCACGGAATTATCGATCTGCGAGAGCCCTACGGACGAGAGCATCGCGCCCTGGAGCTGGCCCACGCGCATGCGCCGCACGATCTGCAGCTCGCCCCCTTGCGTGCCCGCATAGATGTTCATCGACGCGCCGCCCGGGCCCTTTGACCACTCCGTGCCGAGCGACTGCAGCCGTTTGTGGAAGGAGGAGCCGGCCGGCGCGACAGTCGCGATCCGCAGCTGGGTCGATCCGGCAGCCAGAACGGGTGAGAGGCCCGCCATGGCAAGGACGATGGCCGTGGCGAAGAGCATGAAATTGCGACGCATTGGAATCATGATGACGGCTCCGTACCCTCGGCATCCTCGAGCGGCGGGAGGATCCAGTGCTCGATATTGGCCTGCAACCAGGCTGCACGCCGTTGCATCACGGTATTGGCGAGACGCATCGTCGGCTCGGCATCCGGATCGATTCCTGCGGCCTGGGCGATGGCGCGGTCAAAGCAGCCGCGGTCCTCCCGCGGCAGGCAGACCGCCTCGGCCCACGATACATACGGGCCCGCCGCCCTGCCCTGCGACAGCTCGAC
>DAIRVV010000202.1:0-4612 GCA_036802645.1 Steroidobacteraceae bacterium | reverse complement strand
GTTATCGCCGAGCCCGGACGCTTTGTGTGCGGACCGGCGGCTATCAGCATCTCGACCGTGATGGGCCGCGCCCGGCGCGAGG
Organism: Steroidobacteraceae bacterium; assembly: GCA_036802645.1. Classification (GTDB taxonomy): domain Bacteria; phylum Pseudomonadota; class Gammaproteobacteria; order Steroidobacterales; family Steroidobacteraceae; genus SCUD01. The sequence goes on along the minus strand of DAIRVV010000202.1, from coordinate 4,530 downwards.
GACGATGGTGGTATTACCTCGACGACGGTATTTACGGCACGTTCAGCGGTCAGCTCTACGACAAGATGCGCTTTCCCATCGAGCCGCTCTGGGGCGCCGGGCGTCCGCGCGAGGCCTGCGTAATTTCGGGCCCGACCTGTGACAGCCTCGACGTCGTGGCTGAGGACCTGCCGATGCCGGTGCTCGAGATCGGAGAGCGCCTCGTCGCGCGCCAGATTGGCGCCTACACAATGGCCTGCGCGACTGATTTCAATTTTTTCCCACGGGCAAAGGTCATCGCGGTCAATGTCGAGTCCGCGGACGCCTGAGATGCGCTGCGCCTGCCGTGGGAGGCGGCGCGCCCTGCGGGGAATTCTTTCCGCTGCTGCCGTCCTCGCCCTTCCGGCCCGGGTTGCGGTGGCCAGCGATGCAAGGCTCATATTGATGAATACACACACCGGCGAAGTGCTGGATACGATCTACCGGACCGGTTCGAGCTACCTGCCCGGCGAACTCGGTCGGCTCGACTGGGTCCTCCGGGACCACCGCACGGGTGAGGTCGTGCCACTCGATGCCCGGCTGTTCGATCTCCTGCACGAACTCGCAGCATCGGCCGGGCTCGAACCGCGTTACCAGGTCATATCGGGATACCGCTCGCCGGCGACGAACGCGATGCTCGCCGCGAATTCGGATGGCGTGTCGTCTCGGAGCCTGCACATGGACGGCAAGGCGATCGACGTGCGCCTTGAGGGCCTGCCTCTGGCCCGGCTGCGCGACTTCGCGCTCGCGAAACGGGCCGGCGGCGTCGGCTATTATCCGGCCTCGGATTTCGTGCACCTCGACGTCGGCCGGGTAAGAAGCTGGTAACGACTTCCATTCATCGCCGTGTCGATGCACTGCGGGCGGGCAGGGACCCCGCGTTCGTCGCGCGCCTCGCTTCGGGCTGGGCGGTGCTCGGCGAGCGCCAGGTGTTGCCCGGCTATTGCCTGCTGCTGCCGGATCCTGTCGTGCCGACGCTGAATGCGCTGAAGGGCGCGGACCGCGCCGCCTTCCTCGCCGACATGGCGGCACTCGGCGATGCCGTGCTCGCGGTGACGTATGCGGTGCGCATCAATTACGCCATCTTCGGGAACCAGGACCCGGCACTGCATGCGCACGTGATCCCCCGCTTCCAGGACGAGCTGCCGGAGTTTCGGCAGACGCAGCCTTGGGCCTACGACTGGAACGCCGCGCCCGCGTTCGACCTCGATCGCCACCGCGACCTGCGCGATCGGATCCATGCCGCACTCGGTTCGGGTCATTCGCCTACATGACCGTGGCCGCGAGGGTGCTAGACTCGATCTAAGACTTGCTCTAAGACAGGGTTCGGTCCAATTCGGGAAGGCGCGCCATGTCGCATCTACGCAGCATTTCAATTTCCTGCATGACTCTTATTAGTTGCCTCGCATTTGCCCAGGATCCTCCGCCGACGCCGAAGGAACAGGCTGCACCTGCCGAAGACTTCGCGTCCCTCGTGACGCGACTCCAACAGGAAAAGCCGGCCTTTGCGACCCGACACCGGGAACTTCTCTCAGCTCGCTACGACCTTTCGGACCAGCCTGCCAGCGGCGTCACGATGTCGAAAGGCAAGCCCGTTCAGAGCGGCGTGCGCGTGAAGCTTCCGCCGGGCACGACCTGGGAACAGCTCGCCGGCCTGTCGCCGGATGAGATCAAGGAGCGCAAGGTCTGGCCGGCAGGATTCCTGCCGCTGCCGCACCCACACCACGAAGCAGGTGGCATGGTGTTCCCGCAGCCGCTCATCGACGAGACGAAGAAGCAGACTGGCCGCGACCTGACGCGATTCGATCTCGACTTCGATTTGCCGCAGCACCTCCTGCCCGAGTTTCCGGCGCCGATCTACCTCACGACGCGTCCGGACCTTGGCGACGTCTCGAAGGGGCAGCTCGTGACGGTCGGCAATTTTTATGAGCTCTTCAAGGACATCCTGAATCCCAAGCAGCTCGAGGGGCTGCGCCTGCTCGTGTCGCCATTCCCGCAGGCGCAGTTCAACGCGACCGATGACCGGCGCGCGCTGCTTGCGACCCAGGGCGTCGCCTGCCTCGATTGCCACGCCAATGGCCATACGAATGCGGCCACGCACACTGTCGGAGATATCCGCCCGAACGAGCATCGCCACCGCATCGACACGCCGTCGCTTCGCGGCGTAAACATCCAGCGCCTGTTCGGATCGCAGCGCGCGCTGAAGACCGTCGAGGATTTCACCGAGTTCGAGCAGCGCGCGGCTTATTTCGACGGCGATCCGGTCCAGGCGCAGAAGAAGGGTGTCAACATCCTCGAGCGCGGCAGCCAGGTGCACTTCATGGCCGAGATGCAGGCGCTCTTCGATTTCCCGCCGGCGCCTAAGCTGAACGTGATGGGCCGGCTCGATCCGACCAAGGCGACACCCGAGGAACTGCGTGGCGAGAAGGTGTTCTCCGGCAAGGGCCAATGCTCGAGCTGCCACCAGCCGCCTTACTACACCGACAACCTGATGCACAACCTGCGCGCGGAGCGCTTCTTCGAGCCCGTCATGGTCAATGGCCGCATGGCCTCGGCCGACGGCCCGATCAAGACATTCCCGCTGCGCGGCATCAAGGACTCGCCGCCCTACCTGCATGACGATCGTCTGCTCACGCTCGACGACACGGTCGAATACTTCAACCTCGTGCTCGGCACGAAGCTCACGGAGAAGGAGAAGCGCGACCTGGTCGCGTTCATGCGAACGCTCTGACCTGCATTACACTTCGCGGATGGCCGTCAGCAGCGACTTCCGCGAGTTCGTGCTCGAGCAGCTCGGCCCTTCCGGGCGCGTCACGGCGCGTCCGATGTTCGGCGGCGTCGGCCTCTATCTCGAAGGCCTTTTTATCGCGCTGATCGACGACGACACCCTTTATTTCAAGGCCGACGATTCGACCCGGGCAAGGTACGAAAAAGCTGGGTCCAAGCCCTTCTGCCCGTTTCCCGACCGGCCGGATCAAGCCATGGGCTACTGGCAGGTGCCGGCCGATGTGCTGGAGGACCGCGAGGAGCTTGCGCGATGGGCACGTGAGGCAATGGGCGTCGCGCTCGCGAAGCGCAGGAAGCGGCCGTCAAGGCGGCGCGCGCCCGCCGGTCGTGGCAGGCCGGGACGATGAATGCGCGCGACTGGGAGCCGCGCTTCCGCCAATTCGTCGCGGAACAGCCGGACGCAGACCCGGGCCACGGACTCGTGCACCTCGAGCGCGTTGTCGCAACCGCGCTTCGCCTCGCCGCGGACGAAAATGCGCGCACGGATATCGTGCTGCCCGCGGCCTGGCTTCACGATTGCGTCCACATCGCCAAGGATTCCCCGGAGCGCGACCGCGCCTCGCGGCTGGCCGCGGACCATGCGTTGCGCTTTCTCGAGCGTGCCGGCTATCCGGCCGGCTGCCTGCCGGAGATACGGCATGCGATCGAGGCCCACAGTCACTCCGCCGGCATCGCGCCGCGGACCATCGAGGCCAAGGTCGTGCAGGACGCCGACCGTCTCGATGCGCTCGGCGCAATCGGCCTCGCGCGCTGCATCGCGGTCGGCGCGGCGCTCGGCCGCCCGCTCTACCAGCGCGAGGATCCGTTCTGCAGGTCGCGAATCCCGGACGATCGCGGCGCGTCTCTGGATCATTTCTATTCGAAGCTCCTGAAGCTCGCCGGCACCATGCAGACCGCGGCCGGCCGCCGCGAAGCCGAACGCCGCACTGAATTCCTGGACGCCTTCATCGCGCAGCTCGAGACGGAGATCGGAACTTGAGCCGCGGCGTGAGTGCGGCGCGGGCGCTCGAGATGCTGCGCGACGGCAATGCGCGCTTTGCGGCGAATGCGCGCGGCACGGGCACGCTGATCACCGCCGCTCTCCGGGCCAAGCTGACCGCGGCCCAGGAGCCCTTCGCGATCGTGCTCGGCTGCTCGGATTCGCGCGTGCCGGTCGAGATCGTGTTCAACCAGGGGCCGGGCGACCTGTTCGTGATCCGGGTGGCGGGCAACATCGTCGCGCCGTCCCTGATCGGGAGCGTCGAATTCGCGGCGGACCGCTTTGGCACGCGTCTCGTCGTCGTGCTCGGTCATTCGTCCTGCGGCGCGATTGCGGCGACGATCGAGGAACTGCACCGGCCCACGAGCAGCCAATCGCCCAACCAGAAGGCGATCGTCGATCGCATCCGCCCTGCGGTCGAGGGTCTGGTGGCGGCGAAAGCGGCCGAGGGAGCGCTCGCAGTCGAGCATGCGGCGATGACCGCCAATGTCCGCGCCTCGGTCGAACAGCTGCGACATGGATCTGCGATCATCGAGGGCCTGATCGCATCCGACGGGCTCCTCGTCACCGGCGCATGGTACTCGCTGGAATCCGGAAGGGTCGAATTCCTAGACTGAGGCGTGCCGCGAGAGCGCAGCGACAAAGGTCGCGACGTCGACGTTTCCGCCGCTCAGGACGATTGCCGTCGTGCGGTCAGCGAGGGCCAGCTTGCCGGCGAGCGCCGCCGCGAGCGCGACGGCGCCGCC
>DAIRVV010000201.1:0-4644 GCA_036802645.1 Steroidobacteraceae bacterium | reverse complement strand
ACCGCTACACGGCAACCTCGACCGTGACGGTCTTCTCGACCGACGTCGAGTCCGTCCGGAAGGCGATGAAGGACGTGATCGCGCTCGGCAAGCAGGGTGTCGCGCTCTCGGGCGAAGGCTACCAGGGGCAGACGCAATTCGAGTTCACGGGCCTCTCGAAGCTGAAGCCGGCCATGATCGAGGAGGCCACGAAGAATGCGCGCTCGGTCGCGGAGAAGTTCGCGGAAGACTCGGAGAGCCGGCTCGGCAAGATCCGCTCGGCCCAGCAAGGCCAGTTCTCGATCGAGAATCGCGACAGCACCACGCCGCACATCAAGAAAGTGCGGGTGGTCGCGACCCTCGAATATCATCTCGCGGATTGACGTTGGTGGAGCACGTCGAAACTGACGAGGCGATCGCCGCCTGCTATGACGTGATGGCGGAGCTCCGCCCGCACATCGGCCGCGACCAGTTCCTGCCGACGGTGCGTGCGATGCAGGCTGACGGCTTGAGGCTCGCCTGTATCCGCGAGGGCGGCCGCGTCGTCGCAGTCGCGGGCTACCGCATTTCCACCAGCTTGTTTCAGGGCAAGCACCTCTACGTGGACGATCTCGTGACCGCCGAGGCCGAGCGCTCGAAGGGCCATGGCAAGGCGCTGCTCGCGTGGCTCCGTGCACTTGCAGTTGAGAATGACTGCGACGCTTTCCACCTCGACTCGGGCGTGCAGCGGAAGCGCGCGCACCAGTTCTACCTTCGCGAGGGAATGGAACTAAGCTCCTATCACTTCAGCGAACGGCTGAAGCCGCGGTCCTAGGCTTGGCGGCCGGCAACCAACAGGCGCCCGCCCTGCCCCGGGCGCTGACTCAGGCGACGCTCGCCGCAGGCGTGCGCGCACTAGCCCGACGCGACCGGGACCTCGCACTGCTGGCCACAAGGAACGGACTGCCACCGATGTGGGCCCGCCGGCCGGGATTTCCGACGCTGGTCCACATCGTGCTCGAGCAGCAGGTTTCGATCATCGCGGCCCGAAGCCTGTTCCGCCGCGTGCGGGCCCATCTCGGCGACATGACGCCGGAGCTCGTCGTCGAGCGCGGGGCTCTCGGCCTGCACCGGCTCGGACTGACCCGCCAGAAGGCCACGTACTGCCACGCACTCGCGCTAGCGGTACTGGACGGCAGCCTGTCGCTGGCCCGCATCGCCCGCGGCGACGATGTCACCGGCCGCACCGCGCTTCTCGCGCTCCGCGGCATCGGGCCTTGGAGCGCCGACATCTATTATTTGATGGCGCTGCGCCGTCCCGATGTCTGGCCGGTCGGGGACCTTGCGCTCGCAGTCGCATTGCAGGAGGTCAAGAATTTGCGTTCGCGTCCGGATGCGCTGCGCCAACACGAGATGAGCGCAGCCTGGGCGCCCTGGCGGTCGGTCGCGGCGCGGCTCCTCTGGCATTACTATCTGAGCACACGCAAACCACGCAGGAACTGAGGAGGATTCATGGAACGCAAGGCAACAGCCGTCTGGCAGGGCGGTCTCAAGGACGGCAAGGGAACGCTCACGACGGAGAGCAAGGTCCTCTCCAACACTCCATATTCGTTCAGCACGCGATTCGAAGGCGCGCCCGGCACGAATCCCGAGGAACTGCTCGGCGCCGCGCACGCGGGCTGCTTTTCGATGGCGCTCTCGATGATGCTCGGTGAGGCCGGCATCAAGCCCGAGCGCATCGAGACCAAGGCGGCCGTCACGCTCGAGAAGCTGGAGACGGGATTCACGATCACGCGCGTGCATCTTGATGTCGGCGTGCGCGCACCCGGCGCGGACCGCGCAAAGTTCGACGAGGCGGCAGCCAAGGCAAAAGCCGGCTGCCCGCTCAGCAAGGTGCTGAAAGCCGCGATCTCGATGGAGGCAAGGCTCGACGCCTGATTCATGAGTGATCGAGTCAATCACGGGCATCACGCGGGCATACCGCGTGCGGCTCTCGATCGGTTGGCGCTCAGTGCAACGATACATTGCCTTACGGGATGCTCGATAGGCGAAGTGCTCGGGATGGTCATCGGCACGGCAATTGGACTGGGCAACTGGCCGACAATTGCGCTCGCGGCCGCACTTGCATTCGCGTCGGGGTACCTGCTGACGATGATTCCGCTGATGCGTTCCGGCATGGCGCTCAGGCGCGCGCTTGGCCTCGCGTTGGCTTCGGACACGGTGTCCATCGCCATCATGGAAATCGTCGACAATGGAATCATGCTGCTGATTCCCGGCGCGATGACTGCCGGCCTCGCGACGACGCTCTTCTGGGTGAGCCTCGCAATTTCTCTCGCGATAGCGGGCGTCGCGGCTTATCCGGTCGTGCGATGGCTCATCGCCCGCGGGCGAGGCCATGCCGTGATCCACGGCCATCATTGATGTCGACGCCATTCCATCTCGCGATCTGCGTGCGCGACCTCGACTCCGCGCGCGCATTCTACGGCGGCGTGCTGGCTTGTCCCGAGGGACGAAGCGCGAACGACTGGGTCGATTTCGACTTCTTCGGACACCAGCTCGTCTGCCATCTCGTCACGGATGCAGCCACGCCGGCTTCGCGCAACCCGGTGGACGGGCACGACGTGCCGGTCCCGCATTTTGGAATGGTGCTCGAGATGCCCGACTGGGAGTCCCTTGCCGCGCGGCTCAAGAAAGCGGGAGTCGCCTTCGTCATCGAGCCGCATGTGCGATTCAAGGGCCAGCCGGGCGAGCAGGCGACGATGTTCCTGATGGACCCGAGTGGCAATGCGCTGGAATTCAAGGCATTCCGCGACATCGCGGGGCAGTTGTTCGCAAGATAGATTCTCCGGGGGACTCATGAATTCAGCACGACTGAACATCGCGGCCGTCGCCTGCCTGCTCGCCGTCGCATTCACCGCGCGTGCCGCCACGCGCCCTACCGACGCCGAGATTTCTGCGCTCACGGAGCGCTTTGCCGGGCCGAGCATCGCGCAGCGCCAGGACATCCACCGGAACGCGGAGCTCTCGAACCGCGAAACGCGCACGGCGGAGCTCGTCGCCACGCATCTCAGGAAGCTCGGCATCGAGGTCAGGACCGGCATCGCCCACACGGGCGTCGTCGGAATTCTGAAGGGCGGCCGGTCCGGACGCACGATCGCCGTCCGCGCCGACATGGACGGGCTGCCGGTCACCGAGCAGTCGGACCTGGACTTCCGCTCGACCGTGCGCAGCAATTACCTCGGCAAGGACGTCGGCGTCTCGCATGCCTGCGGCCACGACGTGCACACCGCCGCACTCCTGGGCACGGCATCGATGCTCGCGAGCATGCGCGAAACACTGCCCGGCACGGTGATGTTCATCTTCCAGCCCGCCGAGGAAGGCGTCCCTGCCGGCGAGAATGGCGGCGCGAAGATGATGGTCGAGGAAGGCATATTCTCGACGATCAAGCCTGACGCGGTGATCGCCTTTCATACCAACGGCGACCCGCCGGAGGAAGAAGGCGACGACGAAATGCTCGGAAAGGTGGGCTACCGGCCGGGTCCGACATTTGCGGCCGCGACGCGCTGGCAGGCGACCGTCAAGGGACGCCAGGCGCACGGCGCGGCTCCGCACCTCGGTGTCGACCCGATCGTCACCGCTTCCGAAATCGTCATGGCGCTGCAGACGATCCGCTCGCGCGTGCTGTCCCCGCTCTCCGAGAACGTCATCACGGTCGGCATCTTCAGGAGCGGCGAGCGGCACAACATCATCCCGGAGTCGGTCGAGCTCGGCGGCACGATCCGCACTTTCGACGACGCGGTACTCTCGACGATCGAGGCGCGTATGCGCGACATATTCGACGGGGTCACGAAGGCGCAGCACGCGACCTTCGAGTTGTCCTTCGACCACAGCCATCCGATGACCGTCAACAATCCCGAGCTCACCGCCAAGCTGGTGCCGACACTGCAGAGACTGGCCGGTCCCGGCAACATCCGTGAAGTGCCGGCACAGACCGGCGCCGAAGACTTTTCGTACTTTGCGAATGTCGTCCCGGGCTTCTACTTTCACATCGGCGTCGTGCCCGAAGGCAGGACTTCCGGCGGGCACCACACGCCGACGTTCTACGCGGACGATGCCTCGGTGCCGATCGCGATGCGGCTGATGACGAGCGTAGTCGTCGACTATCTGGAGGGCGGAGCACCCTGATGACCCCACTCGTCGAATGCGTCCCGAACTTCTCCGAGGGACGTGACAAGCCGGCAATCGACGCGATCGCCCGGGCGATTTCCGGCGTCAGCGGCGTCCGGCTGCTCGACGTCGACGCGGGCGCCGACACGAATCGCACGGTCTATACCTTTGTCGGCACGCCCGATGCCGTCGGCGAGGCGGCATTCCAGGGCGCGGTCGCTGCCGCCGCCCTCATCGACATGTCGAAACACCAGGGCGCTCACCCACGCATGGGCGCGCTCGACGTCTGCCCGATCGTGCCGGTGTCCGGCGTGACGATGGATCAGTGCGTCGAAACGGCGCGGGCGCTGGGCCGCCGGCTGGCGGAGGCGCTGGCGCTGCCGGTCTATTTCTACGAACAAGCGGCGACACGGCCCGAGCGCCGAAACCTCGCCGATGTCCGGGCCGGAGAATACGAGGGCCTCAGTTCCCGAAATTGTAAATGTAGCCCTGCGTGCCCTGTGCATCGAGATAGAGGTT
>DAIRVV010000200.1:0-4687 GCA_036802645.1 Steroidobacteraceae bacterium | reverse complement strand
ATCTCGGACTCGCAGTCGACGGCCTGCTGCAACGGCGGGCGAAAAACGTTCCGGCCGGAACGTCTATTGACCACCCGTGAAGCCAAGCTGCCGCCAGGCTTCGAAGACGACGACCGCCACGGAGTTCGAGAGATTGAGGCTGCGGTTACCCGGCACCATCGGCAGGCGAATCAATCTCTCGCGCGGCCAATCCGTGAGCACCTCGACGGGCAATCCGGAAGTTTCCCGCCCGAACAGGAATGCGTCACCCTCGCGGTAGCAAACTTCGTCGAATCGCTGGCCGCCCGTTGTTTCGACTGCGAATACACGGCGGGACTCGAGCCGCCCGAGGCAGGCCGCGAGATTCGCGTGCTCGTGCACTCGCGCCATCTCGTGATAATCGAGGCCGGCCCTCTTCACCCGCGCGTCGCTGAGCGTGAATCCGAGTGGCCGGACGAGGTGCAGTGTCGATCCGGTGTTGGCGCAGAGCCGGATGACGTTGCCCGCGTTCGGCGGGATCTCAGGTTCGAAGAGGATGATGTGGAACAACACTATAATTATGCCGTGGACACCCATTCCCCGGGCCCCGCTCTCACCCTCGCCCTCGACTTCTGCGGATTGAAGCTCGCTTCGCCGATCGTGCTGCTCTCCGGCTGTGTCGGCTTCGGTGAGGAATACACGCGGATCGACGGCTTCTCGAATCGCGACGCCGGCGCCATCGTCCTCAAGGGCACCACGGAAAAGTCGCGGCTCGGCAACCCGCCGCACCGCGTGACCGAGACGCCCCACGGCATGATCAATGCGATCGGGCTGCAGAACCCCGGTGTCGACCACGTCGTACGGAAGATCCTGCCGACGCTCGACTTCGGCGAGACGCGCTTCATCGCGAATGTCTGCGGATCCACCATCGAGGAGTACGCCGAGGTCACGAGGCGCTTCGACGATTCACCGATCGACGCGATGGAGATCAACATCTCCTGCCCGAACGTCAGGGAAGGGGGCGTCCAGTTCGGCAACTACCCGGATATGAGTGCGCGCGTCGTCGCCGCCTGCCGCAAGGCGACGAAGAAGCCGCTCATCACGAAGCTCTCGCCGAACCAGACCGACATCCGCGAGAACGCGAGGCTCTGCATCGAGGCGGGCAGCGACGGGCTCGCGGTCATCAACACGATTTCCGGCATGACGATCGATGCCGCAAAGCGCAAGGCGGTCATCGGCAATGTCCAGGGCGGCGTGTCCGGCCCGGCGATCAAGCCGATTGCGTTGCTGATGGTGAAAAAGGTCTACGAGGTCGCGGGTCCGAAGCGGATCCCGATCATCGGCCAGGGCGGCATCGCGAGCGCTCTGGATGCGATCGAATTCCTGGTCGCGGGCGCGAGCGCCGTCGGGCTCGGCACCGCGCTCTTCTACGATCCGCTGCTCTGCCCGAAGGTCAACGAGGGCATCGCGCAATACCTGCAGTCCGCCGGCATGACTTCGGTCGCGGAACTCACCGGTTCGCTGATTGTCGGCCCGGGCGAGGACTGCGGTTAATTGGCGGGCTTGTCGAGCACCGGCTCGTTCGGGGCGGGCCTGGGCCGCAGCCCCGCACCGGCCAGTACACCCGGCGTCGTGTCCCGGTGAATCTTCCATCGCCCGTCGACGCGCTTCCAGACCTGAAGCGACTGGCCCCCGCTCGCGACGACGCCATTGGGCAGCTTTTGAGTGAACGCATTGATCGTCCAGGCGTAGTCGCCGGCGACGACCGTTTCCTTGACGGCAACCGTGATTCCTGCGGGCGCTGCTCTGACGGACTGCTCCCAGGCCTTCCGGACTTTCTCCCGGCCTGAGACCGGCGAGGAATCCGGATTCAGCAGGACGACGTCCTCCGTCGCGAGTGCCGCCATGCTGCCCGCATCGCGCGCGTTGATGGCGGCGATCCAGGATTCCGATGCGGCTGCGAGCGCGGCGCGATCGGCGGCTTCGTCAGCCACTGCGACCGGCGCCACGCCCGCAAGGTACGATATGACGAGCGCGGTACGGAGGACGTCAGTCGTCATCGTCCTCCGTGACTGCCTCGACCGCCGCCTCGGCGTTGATAAAGCCGTAGCCGTCGAGCCGGCTGTAGCCGTTGCCGATGATGTTGAAGAACACACCGTCGAAGGTCCCGCCGCCCTCGAAGCTGCCGAAGAAGCTGGCGCCGCCCGGGACGACCTGGCCCGAGGGAATGCGTACGCCGCCGCCGAGCAGGTCCGCGGAGTTGCCGCCCGCGGCGCCGTTCACGGGACCCGCGGCGTTGGCCTCGTCGCGGTCAACGCCGAAGGACAGGCGATCTCCGCTCCCGAACGTGCCGGCGAGGAAGCTGAGGTTCAGCTGCTTCCACTGGCCCGCCGCGCCCGGCGGATCGGCCGGCAGCGAGAACACGTTCGTCACGTCGCTCGCAAGGATGCCGTTGGTGTCGCCGACGACGAACGGCTGGCCGACCGTCGGCCTCTCGTCGAACACGATGCCGGTCGGCGTCTGAGTCGGATTCGCGTCGCTGCCGTTGAGCGAGAAGCTTTGCAGCTTCTTAGAGCCGATGTGCCACAGCGTGAATACGTTCGGGTCGAACTGGCCGATCGGATTCGGATCCGACGAGGCGTTCACGGTCAGCAGGTTTCCGCGCGTCAACGCGATGCCGGTCGAGTTGTACGGATCGAGATCGTGCCGGAACGCGCTCTGCTGGAGGACCTTTCGCATCTTGCCCGGATTCACGGAGTCCGGCCCGCCGGCGGCATCGAGCACCAGCGCCGCGATCGCGGCCGCGTGCGGCGCCGCAGCGCTCGTCCCGAAGAAGTTCGGGAAGGCGTCGGGATCCGCCGAGTTGTCGGCGCCGAAGAAGGTGTTGTTGGCACCGTCCATGGCCGCCAGGTCCGGTTTCTGCCGGAACTGCGGATTGCGGAAGCGGTTGTTGTTCACGTCGAAGTAGATCGTCGACGGCCCCGGCGAGGTGAACCCTTCGGGCACGAAGGGAGCGAAGAACGGATAGGCCGCCACGCCCATGGCGCCTGTCGCCGAGTTGTGGCCGTAGGTCACCGGGCCGAGATAGCTGAAGTGCTCCTGCGGCGAGCCCGTGGTGAACCAGACATAGCGGATGCGGTCCGCGACGTTCCTGTTCGAATTGTCGGGCGTGTTGGCGCGGGCGATCACCACCTGGATGTTGACCGGAGCGCCCGTTGCGCCGAATCCGCCGAGCTCGAGCGGCCGGTTCGTAAACAGGTTCTGCTCCGAGAGAGCGCCGAAGAAGGTTGCGCCCGAGCTGCTGAAGAACAGGACGTTGTAGTCCGAGAGCACCTGCTCGACGACCTCGACCTGCTGCACGCGATAGACGTAGTCGCCGAAGTCGGCCGCGACGAAATTGCCGACGACCACCGTGTAGGTACCGGTCAGCGGCAACTGGAGCGTCAGCGATTCCGGCACCGTGGTCGCGTCGATGGCGCCGATCTGGTTACCGTCCGGATCCAATACCGTCAGGGTCAGGTCCGTGTGCGGGTGTCCGGTCGCGCCGGCCGGGTCCGCATCGGCAAAAATTTCCACCACGATTCCCGCGGTGCCCGCGAATGTGAATTCGTCCGTGCTGGCGGCGCCCTGCGGCACCGTGCCCTGACCCTGCGCGAGCGGCGGTCCCACGGGCTGCGGCGGCTGCGGGTCGAACGGCTCGTTCCACTGGAGCACGATCGTGGAACTCTGCGGGCCGATCGAGACCGTCTGCGCGATGTCGACGGCATTGCCGTCATTGAAATCGTGGAACCCGCCCGCGTACAGCGCGGGGTCGACGGCCGCAAAGTTGAGGCCGGAAGACCCCGCATTCGACGCCGGCACGATGCGCGGCTTCGAATCGTAGGCCATCGTCGCCGGACGGTTGCCCGCCGAGGAGAAGTACGAGACGCCGGTCGCGGCCACTTCATCGACCGCCTGCGCCACGGGGCCGTCCTGGAAGAACGGCTCGCCCAGGTAAATGATGTCGTCGACGATGACGTCGGCCTCGAATCCCGGCACGGAGCGCGGGCCGAAGCCTGCGAGCGAGCGGATGTTGTCGGCGAAATTGAGCTCGCCGCCGTTCGCGGTGGCAAATCCGAGGCGCGTCTTCGGTGCCATGTCGTGCACGATCTGCAGCATCGCGCGGCCTTCGTCCGTGCCGGGCACGTCCTGCAGCACGACGACGGGCTCCGTGTTACCGGCCGGATTGCCGCTGCCCGGCAGATCGCCGGAGGCGATGTCGAGCGCAGCGCTGTTGGGCGCCGTGTTCGTGTCGTAGCTGTCGGACATCACGCCGACGGTGATGCCGGAGCCGTCAACGCCGGCGACCTGGTCGACGCGATGCTGGACGATGCCATGCGTATCGGTCAGGCCGACATTCGTCATCACCGGGCTCGCCGGCACCACGGCGCGCACGCCCCTGGTCCCGGCGAGCGCCACCAGCAATTCGCCCGGCACATAGGCCTCGATCGCGCCCTTGCGATAGTCCGGGTCTGCGGCAACGATTTCGACACCGCTCATCAGTTTCAGTCTCTGCAGGACTGCCGCGGCCGGCAGCTTGCCATCGAGCGTGATGCGCACCAGCGGGCGGCCCGCGTCATCCATGACGATCCCGTGTCTCGCTTCGAGACCGGCTTCGCCGCTGACAGCCGCCTTCTGCGTTGCCGCCGCCGCTTTCGCGCGGCCGAGCGGAGTGGTGAGCTGCTCAAGT
>DAIRVV010000199.1:0-4689 GCA_036802645.1 Steroidobacteraceae bacterium | reverse complement strand
CCGCCCGAGAGCTGCGACGGCCGGTGATCGAGCCGCTCGCCGAGCCCGACGCGCGTCAGCAACTCCCCGGCGTCCCGCCATGCATCGACACGCGGCATCTTCCGGATGAGAAGCGGCATGGCGACGTTCTCGAGCGCGCTGAATTCTGGGAGTAGATGATGGAATTGGTAGACGAATCCCATGGCGACGTTTCTGAGGCGGCCCCGCTCGGCATCCTCGAGCGACGACATCACTCGCCCGTCGATCAGCACGCGGCCCGCGGTCGGCAGATCGAGGCCCCCGAGCAATTGCAACAGGGTCGTCTTGCCTGAACCTGAGGCCCCGACGACGGCGACGCGCTCGCCCTGGCGGATGGCGGTGTCGACGCCCTGCAGGACGCGCACCAGTGCCGGTCCCTGGCGGAACTCCTTCACGAGGCCTTCGCAGGCCAGGACAACGGCGTCGTTCATGGTGACTTGCTCAGACTTCGTGTCGCAGGGCCTCGGCGGGCTGCGTCCTGGCGGCGCGCCAGGCAGGGTACAGGGTCGCCAGCACGCCGAGCGCGAGCGCAACGCCCGCGATCAGGAGCACGTCGCCCGAGCGGATCTCGGATGGAAGCTCCGATATGAAGTAGACGCGCGGGTCGACCAGGGTGATGCCCAGCAAGCGCTCGAGGCCGGAAACGACCGCCGTGACGTTCAGGGCAAGCAGCAGGCCGAGCGCAACACCGGCCGCGGTGCCGACGATACCGATGATGGAGCCCTGCGTCATGAACACCGTCACCATGTCACGGGGCGAGCTGCCGAGCGTGCGCAGGATCGCGATGTCGGCGCGCTTCTCCTTCACGACCATGACGAGCGTCGAGATGATGTTGAAGGCCGCGACCGCGACGACCAGCAGCAGCACGAAGAACATGATCGACTTCGTCACCTGGATCGAGCGGAAGAAGTTTCCCTGGCGCCGGCTCCAGTCGCTGATGTAGTAGCGGCCGTCGAGACGACCCGCGATTTCGCGAATGCGCTGGCCGGCGCCTGCCGGGTCGTCGAACGCGTACCGCAGGCCCGTGACCGCGTCACCCAGCCGAAACAAGCGTCGCGCGTCCTCGAAATGCACGATGCCGAGGCCCTGGTCGAACTCGTACATGCCAGCGTCGATGAATCCAGCCACCGTAAACCGGCGCATGCGGGGAGAGACACCCGCGGGCGTCACGTTGCCCTGGGCGATCACGACCAGGACGCCGTCACCGGCGGCGACGCCCAGCTTCTCCGCAAGACCCCGTCCGATCAGCATGCGCCAGCCTCCCGGTGCAAGCTCGTCGAAACCGCGGCCCGACAGGTGCCGCTCGAGCGCGGAAACCCGCCGTTCCTCGCCGGGCAGTACCGCGCGAAGTTCCACCGCGGCGGATCGCTCGCCTGCGACCAGCATGGCCCGGCCCTCGACAAAGGGCGCGACCGCGACGACGCCCGGCGAGGTCGCGGTCCTCCTGGCCAGCTCCCGCCAGCCGGCGAGTACGCCGCCGTCGCCCTCAAGCGTCGCGTGCGCCACCACGTCGAGGATCCGGCGGCTGAGGTCACGCTCGAATCCGTTCATGACGGACAGCACGATGATCAGCGCCGCCACGCCGAGCGCGATGCCGACCATCGCGATGACGGAGATGAAACCGGCAAAGCGATTGTCGCGGCGCGCGCGAAGGTAACGCAGCCCGATCCAGGCCGCCGTGCGGCTACTCATACCGGAGCGCCTCCGCGGGCTCCGTCGCGGCGGCGCGCCGGGCGGGATATATCGTGGCGAGAAGCGTCAGCGCGAACGCCGTGACTGAAACGAGGGCCACGTCGCTGCCCCGCAGTTCCGACGGGATGCGCGAGATGTAGTAGACGGCCGGGTCGAAGAGCCGAAAGCCGAACAGCCATTCGAAACCCTTGACGATGTCGCCGGCAAATACGGCCAGCAATATTCCGATTCCAATGCCGGCGAGAGCGCCGATCCAGCCGATCACCGTTCCCTGCACCACGAATGTCGCGACCACGCTTCCGCGGGAGAGGCCCATGGTGCGGAGGATCGCGATGTCATTGCGCTTCTCCGAAACCACCATCACGAGGCTTGCGATGATGTTGAAGGCCGCCACCGAGACGACCAGCAGCAGGATGATCGTCATCATGATTTTCTCGAGCCGGATCGCGCGGAAATAGGCCGCGTGCTCCACGGTCCAGTCGCTGCCCGCTGCCGTTCCCAGTGCGGCGGCCAGGGCAGGCGTGCGCCGCGGTGCGTCCATCGGATCGTCATAGAACACGCGAACCCCGGCAGTGGCCGCGGGCCCCGCAATGGCCGATACGTCTTCGAGCGACGCGAAGGCGAGCGTCGCGTCATGGTCTGCAAGCCCGATCTCGAAAATGCCGCTGACTTCGAGTGAGCCGATTCGCGGCGCGAGTGCTCCGCCCTGATCGCTCCGCAGCAGGAGCATGTTCAGGCGTTCGCCGACATCGGCCTGGAGCTGCAAGGCGAGCACGCGGCCGAGGACCGCGTGTCCGCTGCCGGGTCGGAGGTCCGACACATTACCCTCCAGCATTGCGTCGGCGAGCGGCGTACCGGCGGCATGACCGCGGGGGTCGATTCCGCGCAGCACCGCGCCATAGAGGGTTGCGTCGTTCGACAGCAGACCCTGGACTTCCACGAATGGCTCCGCGCTCGTAACCCCAGGCACGTTGCGGGCCCGGGCGGCAAGCGCCCGCAGGCCAGCGGAATCTGCGGGCGCGGGGAGTGTCGCATGGGCGGCAAGCGCGAGAAGCCGCGTCCGCAACTCCCCTTCGAAGCCGTTCATGACCGACAGGATGGCGATCAGCGCCGCCACGCCCAGGCAGATGCTCGCCAGCGAGACCCAGCTCATGAAAGACACGAAGAACTGGTGCTGGCTGGCCCAGACATAACGGAGCCCGACCCCCAGGGGCAGCGGTGTCAGCATGTGCAGTGGTTCACAGGATTCGGGATGCCTATCAAGGATTTATCGGAGCAATCTCGGCAGGCTTCCACCCGGTGCTACACTCGAATCGGAGGTATCGCGATGCCTATCCTACGCATTTTGCTGTTGCTTGCGCTTGGCGCGGCCATGCCCGCGTTTGCGGAGACGCTCAGCACGACCACCGCTGATCCAACTGCCGCGTCCGAGCGCCCGAACCGTGGCAGCTCGATGGCGACGGTCCAGGGCCGCTTCGGCGAACCCACCAACCGGCATGCGACGGTCGGCGAACCGCCGATCACCCGGTGGGATTACCCGCAGTTCTCGGTGTATTTCGAGCACGACAAGGTCCTGCACGCCGTCGTCGTGAGGGGCGCGTCCGCCGGCTGAGCCGCCCGCCCCCCGCAGCGGTATCCTGCTCATAGAGACCCCGCCGGGTTCGCCCGGAACGGGGACTCTTGCCTGCAGGATGCCGCATGACTGAACCGCTCGCCGAAATACTGGCAATCCCGTCGGACACAAGCTTTGTCCGATGGGGCGAGCTGTACGGCAGCAGCCCGGCGTACTTTCTCGCTGACGCGGCGGCAGTCGCGGCAGCACCCGTCCTCGTCGTCGCGGGTAGCGGCCGGGAGGCGGATCAATACCTGGCGGAGCTGCGATTCTTCACGGCCGGACGGCTGGGACTGTGGTCATTCCCGGATCGCGAGACGCTTCCCTATGATCCTTTCTCTCCCCACCCGGATATTGTTTCGGAGCGCCTGCGGACACTCGCCGCTCTCCCGGACCTGAAGCAAGGAATCATCGTCACGACGCTGGCGGCGCTGCTCGATCGCCTGCCGCCGCGGAACTTCATCGAAGCCCACGCATTTGCGCTTGCGGCCGGCGAGCGTATCGATCTTCCGAAGCTGCGCAAGCGCCTGTCCGATGCCGGCTACGTGCAGGTCACGCAAGTGCTGAGCCCGGGCGAATTCGCGATTCGCGGCTCGGTCGTCGATCTTTATCCCGCGGGCGCGGGACTGCCCTTCCGGCTCGATCTGTTCGATGAGCTGATCGAATCGGTCCGCGTCTTCGATCCGTCCGACCAGCGCTCAGGAAGCCGCATCGCTTCCGTGCCGCTCTTGCCCGCGCGCGAAATTCCCTCATCACCGGAAGCCATCGCGGAGTTTCGCAGCCGCTGGCGGCAACGCTTCGAAGGCGATCCCCAGCAATGCAGCGTCTACCGCAGCGTGAGCGCCGGCCAGATGCCGGCCGGCATCGAATACTGGCTTACGCTGTTTTTCGAAGAAACTTCCGGGCTCAGCGACTACCTGCCGGCGCACACTGCGATCGTCGAACTGGTCGACCTCGAGCGCGCACTCGGGAGTTTCTGGACCGAGATCGAGGCACGACACGAAGAGCGCCGCCACGACCGCGAGCGTCCGCTGCTGCCTCCCGCCGAGGCTTTCGTCCCCGCCGCCGACGTCCTCGCCGCATATGCTTCGCACCCGCGGATCGGGCTGACGCCGGTCAAGGTGGAGCCGATCGCCGCCACGGTGCCGCTTCAGAATTTCGCATCGGGACCCCCGCCGGAACTTCGCGCCGACACGCGTGCGCCAAAACCCCTCGAGAAACTTGGCCGCTTTCTCGATGAGTTCCCGGGCCGCGTGCTGTTGACCAGCGATTCCGCCGGCCGGCGCGAAGTCCTGATCGACATGCTGCGCCGCCAGGGCCTTTCGGCAGACGTCACCGGCGACTGGTCCGCGTTCATCGACAGCGGC
>DAIRVV010000198.1:0-4746 GCA_036802645.1 Steroidobacteraceae bacterium | reverse complement strand
GAGCATCTGCGTGAGCGGCAGCGCCCTGGCGGCCTGCTGAAGCCACGCAGGTGCGCCCTCGAGTGAGAACCAGACGCCCGACAGCAGCATCATTGGCCAGGAAGCCAGGTTGATGGCCCCGTTCGCGAGTTCCTCGCTCGCGAATCTCGCGGCCATCATGAAACCGAAGGCGATCATCGAGAGGGCGCCGACGATCGCAATGACGAGGAGCAGGATGACGCCGCCTTCGTTCCGGAATGGGACGAAGAGAGCGAGCGCCCCGTAGATGAGCGCGGTCACGCTGATCGTCAGCATCAGGCGCGACAGGACCTGCGCGGCCCCGAACTCGAAGGCCGTCACCGGCGTCGCCGACAGGCGCCGGAGGAAGCCGCTCTTCCGATAGCGCACGACGACATAGCCGACACCGAACAGGCAGCTGAACATCATGTTCATGCCGAGGATGCCCGGTATCAGCCAGTCGACATACCGGACCGCGGCCCCGGATACCGGCTGGCGCGTCGCCTGGCGGCCTGCGGATTCGAGCAGCAGCTTTTCGGCGAGATAGCCCTTTGGGGAGCTCTCATTGATCCAATAGCGCGGAGCCGCGCGAAGGTCGAGCAGGAGGTCCAGCTGGTGACGCTCGACCTTGCGTATCGTTTCATCGAGGCGGGCGCCATCGATGCGCACGAAATCGACATAGCGCGTGCCGAGGAAAGGATGGAGCTCCGCATTGAGCTCCGCATCGGCGGGTGCGATAACGTCGACCTTGAACAGCGCCCTCGGTTGCCCGCCGAAGATGACCGCAAAGGCAATGACCAGGGCCAGCGGGAACAGGAAATTGAAGATGAGCGTCGAGCGGTCGCGCAGGAACTCGAGATTCCGCGCCTGCCAGACGGCGAAGAGCCGCCTGGGGTTCACGCCCGCAGCTCCCGGCCGGTCAGCTCGAGAAACAGGTCCTCGAGGTTTCGCGGCCGTATGCGCAGGTGTTTCA
This sequence comes from Steroidobacteraceae bacterium, assembly GCA_036802645.1. Taxonomy (GTDB): domain Bacteria; phylum Pseudomonadota; class Gammaproteobacteria; order Steroidobacterales; family Steroidobacteraceae; genus SCUD01. Next base: position 3,776 of record DAIRVV010000198.1, on the reverse strand, counting down.
GCGACACGCCGCGCTCGAGCAGTGCGCGCAGGGCGCCCTCGACATCGGGTGTGGAGATCTCGACGCGTCCGCTCGCGACCAGGACGGCCATGGGGAAGTCCGCGAGTTCGCCGGGGAAATCCTCCCGCGGGAGCTCCAGCACGACGTCGTCGAAGTGCTCCTTCAGGAGTTGCGAAGGCGGGCCCTCCGCGATGATGCGGCCCCGGTCCATGATCGCGATCACGTCGCAGAGGAAATACGCTTCCTCCATGTAGTGCGTCGTGAGCAGGACGGTGCGGCGCTCGGCCTTGATCGTGCGGATCAGGTCCCAGAAGTTGTGCCGCGCCTGCGGATCGAGTCCGGTCGTCGGCTCATCGAGGAACAGCACGCGCGGGTCATTTGCGAGCGCGATCGCGAGCAGCAGGCGTTGTGTCTGTCCACCCGAAATCTTGCGGTTGTCCCGGTCGGCGACCTGCTCGAGGGCGCAGGTCCTGATGAGTTCGTCCACCGCCCGCCGCCGCGGATATAGGCGGCTGAACAGCCGCAATGTCTCGCGCACCGTCAGGAAATCCTGCAGCGCGGTTTTCTGGAACTGGATTCCGGCTTCGTCGCGGAAGCGGGCTCCGAGCGGTTCGCCGTGATAGAGGACTTCGCCCGACGTCTGCTTCGTGACGCCTTCCATCATCTCGACGGTCGTCGTCTTGCCAGCGCCGTTCGGGCCGAGTAGCCCGAAGCACTGTCCTTCTTCGATCGCAAACGAAACGCCATCCACCGCGCGGACGCCCGGATACTGTTTCACGAGATCGCGGACTTCGAGCACCGGAGGCATGAAGGTTGGCATCCTATATGATTGCGCGCGTGACGCCGAACCCGTTCCCGCACCTCCTGGCGCCGCTCGATCTCGGGTTCACGACGCTTCCAAATCGTGTGCTGATGGGCTCGATGCACACCGGCCTCGAAGATCGCGCCGACGACTATCCGAAACTCGCGGAATATTTTGCGGAACGCGCCCGTGGCGGTGTCGGGCTGATGGTCACCGGCGGCATCGCGCCGAACGCGGCGGGCTGGACCAAGCCGTTTGCCGGCACGCTGAGCGGCCGCCGGCATCTCGCGCGGCATCGGCTCGTCACCGGCGCCGTCCATGCGGCCGCCGGTCGCATCTGCATGCAGATCCTGCATACCGGCCGCTACGCCTACCATCCGCTCGCCGTTGCGCCATCGCGGCTCAAGGCGCCGATATCGAGCTTCACCCCGCGCGAGCTTTCGGACCACGGCGTCGAGCGCCAGATCGCGGCCTTCGTCCGCTGCGCCTCGCTTGCGCAGGAAGCGGGTTACGACGGCGTGGAGGTCATGGGCTCGGAAGGCTATTTCATCAATCAGTTCGTGGTCGCGCGCACCAACAGGCGCGCCGACCGCTGGGGCGGCAGCTGGCCGAACCGGATGCGTCTTCCGCTCGAGATCGTGGCGAAGACACGCGCCGCGGTCGGCCGGAATTTCATCATCATCTACCGCCTGTCGATGCTCGACCTCGTCGACGGCGGCTCGAGCTGGGAAGAGGTCGTCGAACTCGCGCGGGCCGTCGAGCACGCGGGCGCCACGATCATCAATACCGGCATCGGCTGGCACGAGGCCCGCATCCCGACCATCGCGACGATGGTGCCGCGCGCGGCATTCACCTGGGTGACACGCCGGCTGCGCGGCGCTGTCGCAATACCCCTCGTCACCAGCAACCGGATCAACGATCCCGCCGTCGCCGAGCGCGTGCTGGCCGCCGGGGACGCCGACCTCGTGTCGATGGCACGGCCGTTGCTCGCCGACCCGGAGTTCGTCGTGAAGGCCGCGGGCGGCCGGGCGGACGAGATCAATACCTGCATTGCCTGCAATCAGGCCTGCCTCGACCTCGTATTCGAGAACGAGGTCGCGACCTGCATGGTGAACCCGCGCGCGGGCCGGGAGACTGAACTCGTCTACCGCCCGGCGCAACGCCCGAAGCGGATCGCCGTCGTCGGCGCCGGACCCGCAGGCCTCGCCTGCGCAACGGTTGCCGGTCGGCGTGGCCATCGAGTGACGCTATTCGAGTCCGCCGATCACATCGGCGGGCAATTCAACATGGCAAAGGTCATTCCCGGCAAGGAAGAGTTCAACGAGACGCTCCGATACTTCGGCCGTGAGCTCGAACTCGCGGGCGTGCAGATCAGGCTCGGGCACACTGCTACGGTCGCGGAGCTGACAGGCGGGCAGTTCGATGAAATCGTTCTCGCCTCGGGTGTCGTGCCGCGAGTCCCGTCGATCCCCGGTCTCGACCACCCGAAGGTGCTGAGCTACATCGATGTTCTCCTGCACGCCAGGCCCGTCGGAGTTTCCGTCGCGATCGTCGGCGCGGGCGGAATCGGATTCGACGTTGCCGAATTCCTAAGTCACGATCCCGCCCATGCGCCTACGAGCGTCGACATACCGGCCTTCATGCGGGAATGGGGCATCGACATGAGCCTCCGATCGCGCGGTGGTCTCGCGCCGGCACCCGAGCTGAAAGCACCGCGTGAGATCTGGCTGCTGCAGCGCAAATCCACGCCGCCCGGCCGAGATCTCGGCAAGACGACCGGCTGGGTGCACCGGCTCGCTCTCAAGCGTCGCGGCGTGCGGATGATCGCCGGGGTCCGTTACGAGAGGATTGACGAGCGCGGGCTTGCGATCACGCAGGGCGGCGAGTCGCGGCTGCTCGAGGTCGATCACGTCGTCATCTGCGCCGGGCAGGAGCCGCGACGCGATCTCGCCGGCGGTATCGAAGCGGCGGGCTATCGAGTCCGGTTGATCGGCGGATCGCACCTCGCCACCGAGCTCGACGCCAAGCGTGCGATCGATGAAGGCTCGCGCCTGGCGGCGGCGTTATGAGCGCACGGGCGGACGGCGACAGGCAGCTGGGTCTCCTCGATGACGGGGCGCCGCCGGATCACGCCTGGCGCGTGCGCGCGAGCGAGCGCGCCAGGCGCCTCGCCGTGCGCGTATTGCCTGGAGGCCTCGTCGAGATCGTCGTGCCGCGTGGCACACGCCCGCGCATTGTCGAACAATTCGTTGCCCGGCACCGGAGATGGATCGAGCGGGCGCTCGACCTGTACCGGCCGGCCGGGACAGCGGCATCGAACGTATTGCCGGAGCAGATTGTCTTTCCGGCGATCGGACGAAGTTACCCGGTCCGCTACATCGAGAGCGAGTGTCCGCCGAGCCTCAGAATTGAGGCCGGCACGATCCGGCTCACGGGCCCGCTCGAGCGTCCCGTGCCGCTCCGTCACGCCCTGCAACGCTTCACGATGAAGGAAGCCCATGCCGCATTCGGGCCCTGGCTGGCGCGGCTTTCGACGGCGACTGGCCTGCGCTGTGCGCGCAGCCAGATACGGCGGCAGCGGACGCGCTGGGGCAGTTGCTCACGAAGCGGCACGATCAGCCTGAATGCCTGCCTGTTGTTCCAGCCGGCGCAGGTGGTGTCCTATCTCCTGATCCACGAGCTCGCGCACACGATTCACATGAACCACTCGCGGCGATTCTGGCGGCTCGTCGAGCAGCATGAGCCGCGCTGGCGCGAGCTGGATGCCGCGCTGACACGCGGATGGCGCGAAGTCCCCGCCTGGGCGCTCGGCTGAGCCGACCGTGACGCAATCCGCCGGCGGTGTCTCCCGCGCCACGCCCTTCTTCGTACTCGGCATCGCACTCTTCGCAGTTTCGAACGGCGCGATCTTCGCGCGGATCGCCGAGGCCCCGCCGCTCGCGATCGCGGCCTGGCGGGTGGAGCTCGCACTGCT
>DAIRVV010000197.1:0-4765 GCA_036802645.1 Steroidobacteraceae bacterium | reverse complement strand
TGCTTTACCGCCGACGGTAAACAGTTTGGCCGCGGCCCGATTTTTGGCATTCCGTACGCCGCCGATGTCATCGGCTGGTTCTACAACGTCGGCAAGCTCAGGACTCTCGACATCGGCGTCCCCGCCACTCTGGCCGAGCTCGAGGCGGCCCTCGAGACCGCCCGCATGGCGGGCGAAGCGCCGATCATGCTGGGGAACAAGCCGCAATGGCCTGGACTGCACCTTTTCTATCTAGTCAGCAACGATCTCGCGTCCGACCGGGAGATCAACGGCATCGTTTTCGGTGACCGGTCGCTGAAGTGGACGGCCCCCGGCTTCGTCGAAAGCGCCCGGAAGCTGGCGACATGGAACGCGAACGGATACATCGCGGCCGGAGCCAACAGCATGTCGCCTGATGACGCCCTCGCAAGATTCGTCCGCGGCGCCGGCGTATTCCTGCCGGCCGGATCTTGGAATGCCGCGGAACTCTCGGCGGCCATGGGTGACAACGTCGCGTTCTTTCTGATGCCCCCGGTTCGCAAGGGCAACCCGAGCCGCGCGACGGGCAGCGTCGGCTATGGCTGGCACATCACGGCAACGAGCCGCCAAGCGGACCTAGCCGCCGAATTCATCGACTTCATGACGCAGGAAGAGTTTGCGATCCAGCTGGCGGCCGGCGGCGACATTTCACCCATCGATCTGGGCGACCGCGTGCCGCGGCTGCCCTCCCGACTGGCTGGAGAAATATTCGCGGCCTGGCAAAGCGTGCTTGCGAACGGGACGCTGCTGCCGTATCTCGAATTCGCAGCGCCGAACGGAGCCGAAGTCCTCTATCCGACGATGCAGTCGATCATCGCAGGACAAGTGGAAGCCAGGCAGGGGCTCGCGCTGATCGAGCAATCGCGCCAAGAATTCTTGGACTCGCTGTGATGACAGCACGTGGCCGCAGAGCGTTGCCCTATCTCTACCTGCTGCCCGCATTCCTTTTCTTCGTGCCCTTCGTTCTTGCACCGTTTGCCCACACGGTGGGCCTGTCCTTTTACGATTGGGATGGACTCACGCGGGCTGCATTCACCGGACTCGACAACTATCGCGAAGCGTTAGGGAGCGCGCTCGTGCGCTCGGCCTTCGGCCATGCGCTCGTTCTCATATTCTTCTTTGGTGTGCTCCCCATTCTGCTAGCACTTCCCCTTGCCGTAAGCAGCGCGCAGGCGAATGTTCCGGGCGGCAATGCATTGCGAACCATGATCTTCCTGCCGCAAGCGATCTCGACGGTCGTAGTCGGGGTGAGCTGGGGCTGGATCCTGGCCGTTGATGGCCCGCTCAATGCCGTATTGCGCGGACTGGGCCTGGAATGGGCCGCGGTCGACTGGCTGGGGAGTTTCACCTGGGCTCTGCCGAGCCTCGGCATCGTCGGCACCTGGACACTGATCGGATTGTGCGTCGCCCTGTTCTTCGCGGGCCTCCAGCAGATTCCGGCCTCGCTTTATGACGCGGCGGCGGTCGACGGGGCCGGACGATGGCGGGAATTCCTTGCCGTCACCTTGCCAGGCCTCAGGGGAACGATCACCGTGGCGCTGACGGTCACCGTCATCGCCGCGCTCCGTGCATTCGACCTCGTGTTCGTGACGACGCGCGGCGGCCCTGGCACCGAGACGGTCGTGCCGGGGATCCTGATCTATCGACGCGCATTCGAAGACGGCCGGCTGGGCTCCGCAGCGGCAATTGCCGTGTTACTGAGCATCGTCGTGTTCGCCGTGACTCTCCTCATCAACCGGTTTGCGGACCGGAACGCGCCATGACTGTTGCTCCGAGAACCGGGATCTGGAGCGCCGCGATCCTGAGCGCGTTCGCAGTGATCACCGTTCTGCCTATCCTCGGCATCGTGCTCCTCAGCCTGCAGCCGGAGCAGGCTCAGTTGTCGGGATTCGAGCTGCCGGACCGACTGCACGTCGAGAATTACGCGCGCGCCTTCGGCGTCGCGCACTTCGCGAGTTACCTGCAATCGAGCCTGATCGTCAGCGTCGCGGTCGTCGCGGGCACCGTGATCGTGTCGACGTTGAGCGGCTACGCCTTCGGCACCATGCGCTTTGCGGGCGAAAACATCCTTTTCTACCTGCTCCTGACCGGTCTCGTGATCCCATTCGAGGCGGTCATCGTGCCGCTGTACGTCGAGCTCCGTGCCGGTCATCTCACGAATTCGTACTGGTCGGTCATACTGCCGCTGATCGCCATCAATTCGTCGTTCGGCACGTTCTGGATGCGCGCGTATTTTCGGAAGGTGCCCCGCCAGCTGATCGAAGCGGCGGCACTGGATGGCGCGGGATCGCTCCGCATTCTCTGGAAAGTACTTTTGCCCGGGGCTCGCCCGGCGTTGCTGACACTGGTGGTTCTCGTGTTCATGTGGTCGTGGAACGAATTTCTGCTGCCGCTCGTCATGTTGTCGCGCGAGGATCTGCGCACGGCTCCACTCGGACTCGCATTTTTCGCAGGCCGCTATACGACCGACCTCGTCGGCATGGCCGCCGCGGCGGTGATGGTCGCGCTGCCGGTCGTGGTGATGTTCATCGCGACGCATCGGCGCTTCGTGCACGGCATGTGGGTGGGAGCGTTGAAGGAATGATGTCGTCGCACTTGCCACCACCGCTTCGGCTGACGGATGCGCAGTTGGCATCGTTCCAGCGCGACGGGTTCCTTCGCATCGACGCGCTCACCGATGACGCCGAGGTCGGGATCCTGCTCGGGCTTTACGACGAGTTGTTTCATCGGGACGGAGGCTTCGATGCTGGCGATCGCATCGAATTGAACGCGGATGTCGCTCGTGCACCGCTGCCTCAGGTCGTCAATCCGGAACGCTACGCGCCACGACTGATTGAGGGACTGGCCTATCGCAATGCGCGCGAAATCGCCCGGCAGTTGCTGGGATCCGACTGCGAGCCGACCGGCAATCACGCCATCCTGAAGCCGGCTCGAATCGGCGGCGCCACACCCTGGCACCAGGACGAAGCCTACTGGGACCCCCGATACGCTCACCGTGGCGTGAGCATCTGGCTCGCCCTGCAACCCTCGACGATCGAGAACGGTTGCATGCGGTTCATCCCCGGGAGCCATCATTGGCCCGTGCTGCCGCACGAACTGCTTTGCGCCGATTCCCATGGATTGCGCTTGACCGAAGCGATGCCCGATGCTGTGGAATCCATTTGCGAATTGCCCGCGGCCGGGGCGACCATCCACGATGGACGAACGCTTCACGGCGCCGGGCCAAACTTGTCCGGGCAGCCACGCCGCGCACTCGTGTTCGGGTTCGGCCTCGCGCCTCGCCTGCTCGACAAACCCAATCATTATCCCTGGCAGCGACCGGAATGGTCGAATCATCAAGGACGCTGACACATGCTGCGACTCGGAGTGCTTGGACTCGGTAGCGTCTTTCTGGGGCCGTATCGCCGGTTGATTCTTCAGCTCGAGCAGAGCGGACAGGCGCGACTGACCGCCGCATTCGACGTCAACCGCGACAAGCTGGCTGCGGTTGCAGCCATGCATCCATCGATCGCGACGCCCGCCAGTGCAGCGGCGCTCATAGCGAGTGACGATGTCGATGCGGTTCTTGTGCTGACCAGTATGAATGAGCACGCCGAGCTGGCGAAGTCTGCTCTCGAGGCGGGCAAACACGTCCTGGTCGAAAAGCCGATGGCGACCAGCATGATCGCGGCGCAGGAGCTCCTGCGACTCAGCAAAGTTTCGAAGGGCCTGCTGGTCTGCGCCCCGCACATCGTGCTGTCGCCGACGTACCGGGCCATGCATGCCGATGTCGGCTCGGGAAAAATCGGCAAGGTCGTGCTCGCTCGCGCACGCTATGGCTGGGCCGGCCCCTGGTGGGGGCAATGGTTCTACCGCCCGGGCGGCGGCGCCTTGTTCGATCTCGGCGTCTACAACCTGACGAGTCTTTGCGGCTTCATGGGGCCCGTGCGGCGCGTGTGCGCCATGGTCGGCACGGCGATCGCGAAACGCATGGCCGAAGGCGTCGAGATCGACGTCCAGGCGGATGACAATGCGCAGGTGCTGCTCGATTTCGGCGACAACCGGTTCGGCTGTATTACGACCGGATTCACGATGCAAAAGTATCGGAGCCCAGCCGTCGAGCTTTACGGCACGGATGGCGTCCTGCAATTGCTCGGCGACGATTGGGCCCCGCAAGGCTTCGAGCGATGGACCCGGGAGCGCGAGGTGTGGGAACTCCACGAGGAAAGCGATCCTCAGTGGCCGTGGACCGCGGGCCTGCGGCATCTCGTCGAGTGCGTGGCCGCCGGGATCCGGCCCGTCAACCAGCCTGAGCACGCATTGCACTGTCTGGAGGTCATGCTGGCGGCACAAGCCTCGGCCCGGGAAGGACGATTCATGCCGATCGAATCCGGTTTTCCGGCGCTCGACTACAAGGACATGCCGGCGGGCGCGGCGGACCGTCACCGGCGCCGGCACGATCCGAGAACTGCGTAGGGATCACGCAAGCCGATGGCAACGATCTCGATCGAAGGCGCCAGCCGCACTTTTGCAGACGGTACCCGGGCCCTGGATGACGTGAACCTTGCCATCGCGGATGGCGAATTCCTGGTGCTCGTAGGCCCCTCCGGTTGCGGCAAGTCGACGCTCTTGCGCTCTGTGGCGGGCCTGGAGCATCTCGACAGCGGTCGTGTGCTCATCGGCGCAGCCGACGTCACCGGCAAGCCCGCAGGCGAGCGCGATATTGCGATGGTGTTCCAGAACTACGCGCTGTATCCGCAGATGTCGG
>DAIRVV010000196.1:0-4818 GCA_036802645.1 Steroidobacteraceae bacterium | reverse complement strand
GTGCGCGGTTGACCGCGCCGACCACCTGTGCGTCCGTCGGCAGTCCAGGCGCCGCGCGTGTCGCCACATCGACCGCCTGGTTCCACTCAACGACGAGAATGCGTGCTCGTTCGCGCCATGCGGAGTCGACGGTCCAGCCCTCGAGAGCGGGCGCCAGTTCCTCGAGCGACGCCAGCAGGTCACCGCGGACAGCGTGGGCGCCGCGCTTGATCACGTCGTGACGCGCCACGTTGATGGCTACGAGCCGGCGATCGAAATCATCAATGAGCTTGCCCGAGCCGGTCGTGAAATCCTGCAAGCGGGTGCCGAGCGCGAGCACGAGATCCGATTCGGCGATTAGCCGGTTCGCAGCGCTCGAGCCCGTGACGCCGAGTGCGCCGGCATTGCAGAGATGATTCCAGGCCAGCGTCCCCTTGCCGGCCTGCGTCTCGGCAACGGGAATGCCGTGGCGGGACGCAAACTCGGCGAGTGCGAGCGCTGCGCCCGCGTAATGCACGCCGCCGCCCGCGACGATGAGCGGCCGTCGAGAAGCCTTGATCCGGCGGACGCCTTCCGCGAGCTGCGCGCGATCCGGTCGCGGCCGCTCGATGACGTGCACGCGCTCCTCGAAGAAGGATTCCGGGTAGTCGAAGGCTTCCGCCTGCACGTCCTGTGGCAGCGCGATCGTGGCCGGCCCGCAGTCGGCCGGGTCGAGCAGCACCGAGATCGCCTGCGGCAGCGATGCAAGCAGCTGCTCGGGCCGCGTGATGCGGTCCCAGAAGCGCGAAACGGGTCTCAGGCAATCGTTGGCCGTGACGGTCGGATCGCGGAAATCCTCGATTTGTTGCAGCACGGGATCCGGCTGGCGGCTCACGAAGGTATCGCCCGGCAGCAGCAGGACCGGCAGCCGGTTCGCATGCGCGAGGGCGGCGGCGGTGACCAGGTTGGTCGCCCCGGGACCCACGGAGGTCGTGCAGGCCATCATTCGACGGCGCTGGTTCGCCTTTGCAAAAGCGATTGCGGCATGGGCCATCGCTTGTTCGTTGTGTGCGCGAAAAGTCGGCAGCAACTTGCCGCCTGCGGCGAGCGCTTCGCCGATACCGGCGACATTGCCGTGGCCGAAGATTGCGAATATGCCGTGGAAGAGGGAATCGCTACCGGCGCCCGTCTGGATGCGCTGCGCGGCAAGGTGCCGCACGAGCGCCTGGGCCATCGTCAGGCGAGTGGTCTTCACGCTCGCCTCATGCGGCAGCCGCCGCGGGACGCAGCCGTCGCCACAGTTCGATCATGCGCGTGTAGCCGGCAGTGATCCGCGCGACCGCAGTCGAATCGTCGATCGAGCCTGCAAACCAGTCGCGCGCCGGCTGTCCGAAGATCGTGCGGCCGATCGCGAATCCGCGGCAGACCGTGTGCCGGGCCGCGACTTCGAACGACAGCGCGACCTGTTCTTCGCTTGCATCGAGGCCGAGCAGCAGGACGCCATGGCAGAGCGGGTCGTTCGCCGCGACCACCGCGCCGATCTCGCGCCAGGCTTCAGCGGGCTGGGTTTCGAGCTTCCACCAGGCGGGGCGAATGCCGAGATGGTAGAGGCGTCGCATCACGGCGGGCGTGGTGCGCGGATCCGCGCCGCGACCGTGGCCGGAGCTGATCAGCTCGACGAGCAGTTCGCGCTCGAGCTTCTGCGTCGCGTCGGCAAGCTCGGCGAGCCGGGCTTCCTGCGCGAGGCGTAGTTCGATCGGATCGGCCGGATGGAAATTCACCAGGCATTTCACGACGTGATGGCGCGGCCAGCAGAGCAGCTCGAGCCCGATCCCGCCTGCTGAAACGAACTCGAGCGGCCGGGACCCCGGCAACTCCACGGGGCGGCCGATCCAGGCGCCGCTCGCGTTGAGCCGCGCGAGCGCCTTTCCACCGTGGCGTCCGTCGACGATGGCGCCGAGAATCGCACCGTGACGCGCCGCGGATGCGACCGAGAGGACGGCTTCGGCGACCAGCGCCTTGAACTCCGAGATACGGGCGTAGTCGCTGCCTGCGGCCGCCGCGATTCTCTCGACCTGGACACGGTGATCGAAGGCGAGGACGCAGAGGTCGCCGGTCAGCCGTCGCGTGGTCGTGGCGCGATGCAGGCCCGCTATCTGCGCATCTTCGTCCGGCCGGGAGGGCGGCGAAGCCCGTCCCATGAACTCGTCGAGTTCGGCGCGTGTCGGCATGGCGGGCGTGCAGCCATGGCGCGCCACGACGATTGCGCCCGCAGCATTGCCACGACGCCCACACTGCGCGGGCGGCAGGTTCTCGATCCATCCGCTCAGGTAGCCGGACAGGAAGGCGTCACCGGCCCCCAGTACGTTCAGGACTTCAACCGGGAATCCCGCGACGACGAGGCCCTGGTCGACACTGTCAGGAATCGAACCCTCGAACACGACGCAGCCCGCGACGCCGCGCTTCATGACGATTGTCGCGCGTGTGCGCTTTCGAATCGCCCGCAGCGCTTCGATTGCGTTCGCGCCTCCGCCGGCGACGCGTATCTCCTCCTCGGTACCGACGACGAGTTCGCAATCCGCAAGGAAGGCCTGAATCTGGCGCGTCACTTCGCCTGATCCCTGGGCGCGGTCGGCGCCGCCACCGTGGCCGGCAAGACCCCAGAGCACGGGGCGGTAATCGATGTCGAGCACGATGCGCAGTCCATGCTTCTTCGCGAGCTCGATCGCGCGCCGCGCCGCCTTGCGGACCGCCTCGGTCGCAAGGTGAGTTCCGGTGATTGCGAGTGCCCTGGCGGCGGCGAATGGCGCGGCATCGACGTCGCCCGGCTCGATCCCCATGTCGGCGCAGTTCTCGCGATAGAAAATGTGCGGGAAGCTCTCGGCGTTTTCGATGCCAAGGAGCACGAGGCCCGTGAGGCGTTTCGGGTCGGTGCGAACCGCGGAGACGTCGACCCCCTCGTTCGCGAGCGTCTCGCGCACGAAGCGGCCCATGTGCTCGTCGCCGACTCGCGTCAACATGGCGACCTTATATCCCAGGCGCGAAAGTCCGACAGCGACATTACCGGACGAACCGCCCAGGTACTTCGCGAAATGCTGCGCATCCTCGAGCCGGGCGCCGCGTTCCAGGCCGTAGAGATCGACAGCGGCGCGGCCAAGACAGATAAAGTCGATCGACCCCTTCACTTCGGTCTCGTCAACGACTTGCCGCCGGCGGCGGGACGCGGCGGCGGCTCCCAGATCTTCGCGCCGGGCGCCATGGTCCAGGCGTGCTCGGGCGTGAACTCCGGCACCGTGTACGGCTTGCCCGGCAGGTGACGGATCACCCAGGCGTAGTACATGCCGTAACCGGGTGCGGCAACCTGCGCATGATCATTGCCGGCCTTGATCCTGATCGTGTCGTATTGCCGCACCTTGAACACTTCGTCGCCATGCTCGGCGTGTCCGAAGCCCTGTGGGTGCGTGAACCGGTAGTGATAGATCTCCGGCTGCGGATGGTGATGCGGCGGATAGCTCGACCAGCCTCCGGGCAAGGTTACGACTTCGCCGAGCACGAGCCGTACTTCGGGCGGCGAATTGCGCCCGTCGAAGATCGTGCGCACGAGCCTGAGGCACCGCCCCCCCACCTGGCCTTCACCGCGACGTTCGTCGGCGACATCACCCGTGCGGAAGACCCGCGGCATGAAAGTTGCCGGGTTGTCACAGGAATAGACCGTGAATTCCGCCGCGGTCACCACGCGGATCTCGACCGGCGTGCCTGCGGCTCCGTGCAGGCAGGCGGGGGAATCATCGAAGAGCGAGGCGCGCGACAGCTCAAATTTCTGGCCGCCGATCTCGCCCGATGCCCTGCCTTCCATGAGAAGGAGTGCCGTTTCGCCGGCAAGCGTCGCGACGTGCGCATCGCCGGCCGCGAGCCGAAGTACACCCATTGAGATGCCCGAGTCGTCGCCCGGCTCGCCGGCACTCGTGATCGCCGTGTAGCCGGGAGCGAATCCGTCGCGGAATCTCGTAATCAGCGTCTCCACGGGACCCTCCTCAGACCTTTGTCCAGGTGCCGCTCGCGTGCGAACGCTCCATCGCATCCATGACGAGCTGGACCCTGAGGCCGACGTCGAAACCCGGCCGCGCCGGCGCTTCGTCGGCGATCGCGCGGAGCAGGTTCCGCGCTTCGATGACCTTGAGGTCGTTTATGCCGAGGCCGTGACCCGGGGCCGGGCAGAAGAACCCGTAGTCCGGATGTTCCGGCCCGGCGAGAATCGTTCGAAAGCCGCGACGTCCGGCCGTATCCGAGCTCGCGTAATGCCTGAGCTCATTCATCCGTTCCTGGTCGAAAGACAGGCTGCCGGCACTTCCAAAGACCGTGAAGGCGAGGCCGCACTTGAAGCCGGTCGCCACGCGGCTGATCTCGAAGCTCCCGCCGACGCCGCGCGCGAAGCGCAGCAGCCCGCGCGCGGTGTCCTCGTTCTCCACCGGCAACATCGCGCCGGTCGCGGCGACGCGGCGGTTCGCATGCACGATCTCGAGTGCAGCGAACACGGACTCGATCGGGCCAAGCAGCACTTCCGCCATGTCGATCAGATGCGAGCCGAGGTCGGCGAGCGCGCCTGCGCCGGCGAAGCGGCGCTCGCAGCGCCAGCTGTGCGGCACGGCGGGATCCGCCATGTAGTCCTCGAAGTAGCGCCCGCTGAAACCCATGATCGTGCCGAGCTCGCCGGCCGCGATCATCGACTGCGCGACGCGGATCAGCGGATTGCACGAATAGTTGAATCCGATCAGGTGCCGTGCGCCGGCCCTTGCCGCGGCGTCCGCGACTTCACGCGCCTCGGCGGCATCGAGCGCGAGCGGCTTCTCGCACCAGACG
>DAIRVV010000195.1:0-4878 GCA_036802645.1 Steroidobacteraceae bacterium | reverse complement strand
CGTTCCGTGCAGGCCGTCGAGCCGCGAAAGCGCGCGGGCCTCGCGCCGGCAGAGGCGCCGCGCGAGCCAGGCCGTCCACCAGCGAGCGCCGCCCGTGTCTCGCAATACGAACCGGCGCCCCTGTTCATCGCCGAGCCAGACCGTGCCAAACAGATCGGACTTGAGCTTGCGCATGGCGGCCGCGTGTCCCGTCGGCCTCGGCACTGCGGCCACGGCCGCAGGCTGACCCGGATCAGTTGCTGCCCGGCGGCTCGGTGCCTGGATCAGAATCCGGCAACGGATAAGTCTTGGCTTCCGACGCCGGCGCGGCGGCTTCCTCGGCCTTCTTCGCGGAGTCGTCTGCGACGCTCGCGGCGGCGCCGCTCGTGAGCTTTGCGACTTCCGCGACGAGCGCGGGCGCGGGAGCAGGCGGCGGCGTCTTGCTTGCGAGAATCTGGGCCGCGCTGTCCTCGCCGTCGTAGAAGCGCTTGTTCGCCTTCTTGCCGATGAAGATGCCGTTGCCCTCGAGCGAGACGCCGGCAAAGAGCCCCTGCGATTTCGAATATGCGTAGACCTCGGCGTCGAAGGTGACGCTGGTCGATGCCATCGCCGTGCGGCCGACCGGGCCCGCGGCGACGGAGGCGTCCGCGCCGAGCGTCAGCTTGCCGTCGGTGATGCCCTCGACGCTGTCGCGCGTCGTGAGGACGAGCACGATGTCGGAGACCTGGCCGCCGGCCTGGAATCCCCAGCTACCGCCGCCGGTCGAGACGAACACGGGATTGCTCCAGTTGCGCTCGGCATTGCGTACGAGCATCACGCCGTTGCCGAAACGCGCGCCGAAGATCAGGCCGACTTTCACGTTCGCCGGCAGGATGATGATGCCCTCGGCGCGGGACAGCAGCAGGTCCGGTATGCGGGTATCGGGGATCGCCTGGAGCTCGCGCAGCACGAGGAGCGCCTGGTCGAGCGTCGCTTCCTCGCGGGTGGCGGCTTCGGCGGGCAGGGAGAGGACACAGGTCGCGAGCAGCGCGCCCAGGACCTTCGAAAACAGCTTCATGGCGTGATTCCTGTGAGTGCCCATCCAGACAGACCGCGCGCAGACTGACAGGTTCCGGGCGCGGCGGGCGTTGGGTTGGTGTATCCGTTGTGCGACGGCTTGATTTTCGTCCACACTGCGGCCGCAATGATGCGCCGTTTTTTCCTCGTGGTCACGCTGCTTCTCCCGCTTGCGGACGTCGCACGCGCCGAATGGCAAGAGCGGGAAGAGGCGATCATGGGCACGCGGATCGCCGTCGAGGTCTGGCACGAGGATCCGGCCGTCGCCGAAGCCGCGATCGCCGCCGTGATCGCCGAGATGCACCGTATCGACGCGCTCATGTCGACCTACAAGCCGGAAAGCCAGTTGTCGCAGGTGAACCGCGACGCGGCGACCAGGCCCGTCAAGGTGGACCGGGAACTCGCGGGGCTGATCGCACGCGCCCACGAGTTTTCTGAGTTGTCCGGCGGCGCCTTCGACATCACTTATGCGAGCGTCGGCTACCTGTACGACTACCGCGCGGGCACTCACCCGTCAGAGGCCCAGATTGAGGCGGCGCTACCCGCCATCAACTGGCGTCACGTGGTTGTGGACCGGGGCGCGTCCACCGTGCGATTCCAGCGGCCGGGCGTGCGCATCGATCTCGGCGGCATCGCCAAGGGTCATGCAGTGGATTCCAGCATCGCGATCCTGGTCAAGCGTGGCATCACGAATGGGACCGTGACCGCCGGCGGCGACAGCCGCATCCTGGGAGACCGGCGCGGGCGACCGTGGATCGTCGGGATCCGGCATCCCGACGACCGCGAACGCGTGATCGCGCGGCTTCCGCTCGAGGACGCGGCCATCTCGACCTCGGGCGACTACGAGCGCTACTTCGACGAGGACGGCGTGCGCTACCACCACATCATCGACCCGAAGACCGGGAAGAGCCCGCACGGGGTACGCAGCGTGACCGTCATCGCCCCGAACTCGACGCTCGCCGAGGGGCTCACGAAGAGCGTCTTCATCATGGGGCCGGAGCGCGGGCTCGCACTGGTCGATTCGCAGGCGGACGTGGATGCGGTCGTCGTGACCGCGGATGGGAAAGTCCTTTACTCGAAGGGCCTGACGGCCCCTTAAAACCAGCCCGAGAAGTAGAACCGGATGACGTCCGCGTCAAATGTGTAGAGCGGCTCCGTGCCGGCTGCGAATCCGGTCACGCTGACATCGCGGAAATCGTCGTATTCGAACTTCATGCGGTCGTAGCGCAGGTTGAGCGCGGCCTTGCCGAGGAATGCAGCCCACGCAGGCTTGAACTCGTAGGCGACGCCGAAGCCGAGCGTGTGGCTCTGCATCGACGCGAGTTCCTTGTCGCGGCCGAGGAAGTTCTGGAAATCCTCGCGCGGGAACAGGTCCGAATAGAATTCGGCCCCATTCTGCGTATAGAAGCGGTAGTGCACGTCGAAGGTCCACTCGTCGTCGAGCGGGTGCGTGTACGAAACTTCGGCGGTGTGCCCAAGGATATCCCAGGTGTCCGTGTAGAAGCGGTAGTCCGCCTGCATCGCGGCACGGTATGGCAGGTACCAGCGGCCGCGCAGAGCAACCGCATTGCCCGTGCGCGTGCGCGGATAGCGCTCCGCCTCGTAGGAATAGCCGAGCGCGGCTTCCGGGTCGACGAAGCGGACCTGGCGGTACGGATTGTTGAGGAATCCTTCCTCGGTGATCGACTCGTAGGACAGTCCGAGAATCAGGTTCTTGGTCGCGACCTGCGAGACATTGACGCCATAAATGCGCCGGTCGATCTTGTCGGCGAATAACTCGTCGCCGCGGCGGGTCACGTCGTCCCAGCCGCGCGTGAACGAGAGCGAAACCGTCGTCAGGTCGCCGAACATGTCCTGGCTGATCGAGAGGCTCGCCGTGTCGGCGTCGTAGTCGTTCTCGCTCGAGTTGCTGAACGAGGCCGCGTAGGTCACCTTGCCGCGCAGGTATTCGAAGCCGACGCCGTACTGTGTCCGCTCTTCCTTATAGGGGCTCGCCGTCGTGACAACGTCGATCGAGGCCGAGGAGACCATGTCGACGTAGTAGCTCGCGTTGACCGCGTACTTTTCGGCGAACTTCTTGCGCACGAGCAGCGAAGGCCCGTCGATGGTGATGCCGCCGCCGTCGTAGTAGTGATACATGAGGTCCGCGCGGTCGTCTGGCAGCACGCCCGCGATCGCCGGCGTCGCGAACAGGAAGAGCAGGGCGATCCGCCGGATCAGTTGCATCCGCAGCCGCCGCCGCTCGCGCCCGAAGCCCCGCGCGAGCCTTCGCGCGAGTCATAGACGTGGTGCATGTAGGAAGTCGAAACCGGGTCGCGGTCCCAGGCCATGATCGGGTCGGCGATGTTCTCGCGCTCGTAGGGCTTGACCCAGGGCTCGAGACGCGAGCATCCGCTCGCGGCAATCAGCACGAGCGCGGCCGTGGCGAGGCGCGCCGGCATCACGACTTTTCCCGGAGCATCAGGCGGATCTGCTCGATGTACTTCGCCTCGTCGCCCGGCTTGTAGGCGCGGTGCTGCCAGCGGACCCGGCCCTGGCGGTCGACCAGGAACGTCGTGGGCATGGCGCTCACGCCATAGGTGCCGCTCACCCGGTTGTCCGGGTCGAACAGGATTGGGAAACTGACCGGCGTCTTGCCGAGGAAGCGCTCGGCATCGGACTTCTCGCTCTCGACATTGATGCCGATCATCTCGAAGCCCATCGGCTTGTACTTCCTGTACATCTCGTCGAGGGCCGGGAACTCCTGGCGGCAGGGCCCGCACCAGCTCGCCCAGAAATTGATCATCACGACCTGGCCCTT
Organism: Steroidobacteraceae bacterium; assembly: GCA_036802645.1. Lineage (GTDB taxonomy): Bacteria > Pseudomonadota > Gammaproteobacteria > Steroidobacterales > Steroidobacteraceae > SCUD01. Next base: position 1,043 of record DAIRVV010000195.1, on the reverse strand, counting down.
GAGCGCTGCGAGCGAAGTCTCCCCGCCCGCGCGATTCGCGAGCGAGAACGGAGGGGCAGGCGGCGTGGCGTCGGTCGCGGCCGCAGGCCATGACAATGCGACGAGCGCGGCGACCAGCGCCGCGAGCGGAAACCGGAATGTCGTCATCGATCCTCCTCCTCAGAAGAACGCCGTCACGCCCAGCGTCGCTTCGTAGTTGTGTGTCGACTTGTTGGCGCCCAGCACGTCGACATCCATGACGAGATCGCGCATGTCGAGGTGCACGGCGAGCCAGTCCCTGATCAACACGCGCGCCCCGGCGCCCAGGGTGATCGTGAAGCGGTCGTCCCCGGCGAACCGGGTGGCGCCCCCGCCGAGCGTCAGGTAAACCGCGCTGTTGTAGGCGCGCTTACCGCCGAGGAATATCTCGCCCGGCAGCGCATTCCAGCCGAATCCGAGGCTGTAATAAGTGAATTGCCTCTCACTGTCGGTCAAAAGCGGAGCTCCGCCCGACAGCCGCTCGAAGCTGGAGAGACCGGCGTCACTCGTGCCCCCAATGGCCTCGGCGAAGAAGTCCTCGCTGAGGTGGTAGGCGATGCGCGCGCCATAGACGAGGTTGACCTCGAAGTCCTCGACCGAGAGCGAACCCACGTACGCGCCGGCCTCCCAATTCTCGGTGTCGATCTTCGCGGGCTTGATCTCGCGCCGCTCGACCTGGGGATCGATGACCACGGGCGTCTCGCCGGCTTCGGGCGGAGGCGGAGGCTCGGCGTCCGGTGCATCCCTGCGCCAGGGCATGTACGAGCAGCCGGCCGCCAGCAGCACTGCGCTCAAAAGAAGAATGCGAATCCAATTTTCCATTCGGTGTCTTCCTCGTTCTCGTCGCGGTCGGTGAAGACCACGTATTCCTTGTATTCGCCGCGCACGATGAAGCGCCGTGCCAGGTAGGCGCGCACTCCGACGCCCGCATAGGCGACCTGGTCGGTGCGCACCTCGGTCCCGACCAGCGTGCCCTTCGGCTCGATGTGGATCACGCCGGTGCCGATCGAGAGGAACGGCTAGAT
>DAIRVV010000194.1:0-4886 GCA_036802645.1 Steroidobacteraceae bacterium | reverse complement strand
ATCAGGCCGGGCGGGAAGCCCTCGCGAGCTCAGAAGAACGGACATTCGCTCGGCTCGGGTCCCCGCCCGGCCTGATGCCAACGCGTTCGCGAGTTGCCGGGACGACAGGCGGTTTACGAGATCGGGCGGCCGCGGGTCTCCGGCACGGCGAACCAGCCGACGACGAAACAGAGCGCGGCCACGCTCACGGGATACCAGAGGCCGGCGAAGATGTTGCCTGTCGCCGCCACGATCGTGAATGCGATCGCCGGCAGCAGCCCGCCGAACCAGCCGTTGCCGAGGTTCTGCGGGAATGACAGCGCCGTATAGCGGATGCGCGCCGGGAACATCTCCGCGAGCAAGGCGGCGTAGGCGCCTGATGCTGCCGCCGCGAGCGTCAGGAGCGCAACCAGGATCGCGACGACGAGCAGCTTGTCGATCCGCAGGGGATCGGCCACACCCCGATAGCCGGCGGCGGCCAGCGCCGCCTCAGCCTCGAGCTGAAATGCGGCGGTCGCCCCGGCACGACCATCGGCCGCCAGCGCCGCGGCATCCGGGGCACGGAGAACGACGCGTCCAATCTCGACTCGCGCGGTTGCTCCCGGCGGCAATACCCGCATCTGGTGACTGATTCCCGCACGCGCCAGGAAGGATTTGACGACGTCGCAGGAGCGCCGGTCGTAACTCGCCCGTCCAAGCGGATCAAAAAGGAGCGAACAGTCCGCGGGATCGGCGGCCACGATGACCGGCGCCGCCACTCTCGCATGCGCAAGCGCGGGATTCGCGGCCGCCAGCAATGCATTGAACAACGGAAAGTACAGCAGGGCCGCGAGCGCGACGGCTCCGAGCAGGAGCGGCCTGCGGCCGATGCGATCCGAGAGCCAGCCGCACGCGATCACGAGCGGCGCGCCGATCACGAGGGAGATTCCGGTCATCAGGGTCAAGCTGAAACCATCGACGCGCGCGACCCGCTCGAGGAAGTAATACGCGTAGAAGGTTCCCATATAGAAGAGCACGGCCTGGCCGATCACGCAGCCGAAGAGCGCAGCGAGCACGAGCCGCAGGTTCCGGCCGTGCAGGAAGGTTTCCGAAACCGGCGCGCGGGAGAGTGCCCGCTCCTCCTGCATCCGGCGGAACACGGGACTCTCCTGCAGCCGCAGCCGGATCCACAGCGAGATGCCGAGAAGGATCACCGAAAGCAGGAAGGGAACGCGCCAGCCCCAGTCCGAGAACTCCGCCGGTGTCATCGCCGCCCGTGTCGCGGCGATCACGGCGAGCGACAGCAGGAGCCCGGCCATCGCCATCGCGGGTATGAAACTCGTGTGCAGCCCGCGACGCCCGGATGGCGCGTGTTCGGCGACGTAGACGATTGCGCCGCCAAACTCGCCACCGATTGCGAGGCCCTGGAGAATGCGAAGCGCGATCAGGAGGAGCGGCGCCGCGATTCCGATCGAAGCGTGATCCGGCAGCAGGCCCACCAGAAACGTCGCGAGTCCCATGACCGCGAGCGTCGCGAGGAACGTCACCTTGCGTCCAACGAGGTCGCCAATCCTGCCGAAGATGAGCGACCCGAGCGGGCGCACGATGAAGCCGACGGCGAAGGTCGCAAGCGCGAAGATGAAGGCCGTCGTTTCGTTGACAGCGGAAAAGAAGTGGGAAGCGAAGCTGCTGGCGAGCGCACCATAGAGGAAGAAGTCGTACCACTCGAACATCGTCCCGAGCGCCGAGGCGCCGATGACGTGCCTCGCCGTGGACTTCGACGCCTGGGGACCGCCCTCAGCTTCCGAACCGGCCGCCACGGCCGTCTTCAGGCGTTTCTCAGGAAGACGGGCAGCTTGCGCCCGATCCGGTAGAGCTTGCTGCCGATGCGCATGAGGACGTCCGGCAGAACGTCGGGTCGCTGGTCCCAGGCGGCATTGTGCCGCACGTCGAATTCCGCGAGCGCAGCCGTCAGATTCCCTTCCGCGCCGATGCGCCGCCAGAACTCGGGAAACCGCTCGGGCCCGTCTTCCAGCCGGAATTCCATCCGGTTTCTCTTGTCGCGGAGGAACAGCCGGATGTTCTCCCTGACAGTGTCGCAGTAGTCGAGCGCGACCTCGACCGGTTTCGCGTCCTTCGGGCAGTGCCAGAGAATCGCGTAGCGGTAAGCATTCATCATGCCGGTGTACGAGCGCCTGGCCCAGCTTGCGGCGACCTGGGCGGGATTGCGCGTCAGGTGGACATAGAAAGCGCGATCGCCGTACTTGCGGTCGAGCCGGCCGAGCAACCATGAGAGCCGGTTGTCCGACTCGATATGGTTATCCGGATAGTCGAAGTGGGCGTCGCCGAGAAGTCCGCTTCGCGATTCGTGCGCACTCGTGTAGTTCGTGATGTGCTCGCAGGCCTGCGCGAATGTCTTGGAACCTGAACGGCCCGCGTTTAGGATAAAGACGTTCACCGCCCGGAAGTATATAGTTTCCCCGCTGAATTGCGCCCGAACTGGACGAACACGATGTCGAAGGATCACACCAGAACAGTCCGGATCCCCAAGGCCGACAAGGTCGCGCCCGACCTTCGCGGCCGCTCGGTCTGGCTCGGCAAGATCGAGGCGGTCGAGCTTGAGCTCGTGTCGACCACTGCGCTCGAGAAGATCCTGAAGACCGAAGGCGACAAGACGCGGAGCGAAATCCAAAAGCTCGCCACCGGACGCAAGAATGGCGTGCTGGCGCGGGACACGGCCACGGGTCGTTTCCGGATCCTCAGCGCGGCGGACCTCAAGAAGACGGACGAACTTTCGCTCGTCAGCACCCAGATCCTGCGCAAGGTCATGAAGCCGGATGGCAAGGCCGAGGTTGTGAAGCCCAAGGCCGGCAAGAAGGACAAGTTCGGGGGCTTCAACCCCTACGACAACAACTGACGCGCGGCCTTCAGCCGCCGCGGCCCTTGCGCCAGTCCTGGACCCAGGCCGGCAGCTCCTTGGGGGGAAGCGGCTTTGCGTAATGGAATCCCTGCACGTAATCGCAGCCGATCTCAGCGAGCTTCGCCGCAACCTCGGCCTGCTCGACGCCTTCTGCGACCACCTCGAGCCCGAATGAATGCCCGAGCGCGACGATCTGCTCGACGATGCGCGCGTCCGCCTCATCCGCGAGCATGTTCATCACGAAGGACTTGTCGATCTTCAGCTCGTCGGCGGGAATCTGCTTCATATAGGAGAGCGACGAGTAGCCGGTCCCGAAATCGTCGATCGAGATGCGCACGCCCATCTCGCGCAGCTCCGTCAGCACTCGATGGCTTCGTTCGCGATCGACCATCAGCGCGTTTTCCGTCACTTCGACCGTGAGCCGCTTGAAGTCGACTGACCAGAGGCCGGCGGCGTTCCTGATCACTTCCACGAGCTCCGGGTTGCAGATGATCGACGGCGTGACATTGACCGCGACGCCGACCGGGCCGAGGCTCTTCGGCCACTCGCCGAGCTGGCGCAGCGCGCGATGGAAAGCGAATCGCGTCAGCGGATCGATCTGGCCCGTCATCTCGGCCACGTCGATGAAGATCTCGGGCGGCACGTTGCCGGCGTCCGGCCGGTTCCAGCGCATCAGCGCCTCGACTCCCACGACCTCGAGTTTCGGCAGTGACAGCTTCGGCTGGTAGTTCAGGACGAGGTCGCCATGTTCCAGCGCGTTCGCGAGCTGGGTCTCGAGGTCCCAGCCGGCCGCCAGCTCTTCCGCCTTGCGGTCGGTGTAGACGACTGTCGCGGCTTGCGTCTTCCAGGCTTCGAGCAGCGCGATCTCGGCGCATTGCATCAGCGCTTCGGGCGTGCGTGCGTGGCCGGGATACATGGCGATGCCGACGGAAAGGCGCACGTTCGCGTGCTGTCCGCCCGAGGCGACGGGCTCGGCGCCCGCGCGCAGCACCTTGTTGGCAGCGAGGAGCGCGTGACCCTCGTTCCTGAGGTTCGAGAGCACGAAGACGAACTTGCGGTCGCCGAGGCGCGCGAAGTAATCGCCGGGCCGCGAGACCTGCGACAGCCGGTTGCGCAGCTCGTCGAGCATCCGCGCGGCGTTCACGTGGCCGGCGCTCGCGAACAGCCGCTCGAGCTGGTGCACGTAGATCATGACCACGGCGATGCCGTAGAGCTTCGCTTCGCGCGCGGCGAGCCGCGCGCGTATGGCCTCGAGGCAGTCGGCATAGCCGCTGCTTCCAGGCTGGGTTGGCTGCGCTGACGTCATGGCGTCAATTGAAATCGCGCTCCGCCACTGGGCACTCCGGTGTCTGCATAAGCCAATGCGTTCCGCGGCCGGATCGTGGTCCGATGACAGTGACAAACTGCGCGGGCCGCGAACGTGACGCGGGGCGCAAAAATATGACAAACGCCGCGTTTCAGGCTGGAAAACCCCGGACCCCGGTCATAAAAAAGGCCGGCCCCCGCAAAGGGACCGGCCTTTGACTCCAAAGGCGACCGCTCAGCGCGTCGCGCGGATCACGACCCGGCGATTCTTGCTCCGGCCTTCCGCCGTCGAATTGTCGTCGGTCGGCTCGGACTCGCCCTTACCCACGATCGTGACCGTGGACGCGGGCACGCCCTGGCTCACCGCGTAATCGCGCACGATGTTCGCGCGCTTCTCCGAGAGTGACTGGTTGTAAGCCTCGGACCCCGTGTTGTCCGTGTGGCCTTCGATCGTCACGCGGGTCGCTCCGGCCACGTCCGCCGGCAAGGTCTTGTACTGCGCGAGGGCGCCGTCGATCTGGCGCTTCGCGTCGGCCGAAAGATCGGCCGAGTTCGTGTCGAACAGCACGCCGCGCAGTGTCACTTCCTTGAAGCAGCCGATCTCGTCCACCGCGACGCCGACCGTGGTATTCGGGCAGCGGTCCTTGTCATCCGTGACGCCGTCCTTGTCCGCGTCACCCGGAGGCGGCGGTGGCGGGGGTGG
>DAIRVV010000193.1:0-4902 GCA_036802645.1 Steroidobacteraceae bacterium | reverse complement strand
CAGCGCTCGGCGGCCGCGAGCCCGATGCCGGACGAACCGCCGGTGATCACGACGACCTTGCCCCGGACCGCGCCGGCGAGGCTGCGGTCCAGCGACAGGTCGGGGTCGAGATGCCGCTCCCAGTAGTCCCATAGCCGCCAGGCATAGTCCTCGAGCACGGGCACGCGGATGTCCGTGCCTTCGAGCAGGCGCTGCGTCCGCGTGCAATCGAAGCGCGTCTGCCAGTTGAAGAACTGCATGACATCGCGCGGGATGCGCAGGTCCCGGAGGATCGTGTCGACCATCTGCTGCAGCGGCCGGTAGTTCGACATCGAGGCCGTGATTCCTGCCGGCACCAGGTCGACCAGCTTCGGGTCGATGCGAAACGCCATGGTGGGCGCATGCCCGGCGCGCGCGAAGAGGTTCAGCACCTCGCCGACGCGCCGCTGGCGCGGGTCGGTCAGGTGGAAGCACTGGCCGTCGTGACCCGGCAGGTGCGCAATATGGTCCATGGCAGCGACGACGTAATCGACCGGCACCAGGTTGATGTAGCCGCCCTCGAGACCGATGAGCGGCAACCAGGGCGGCAGGGACTGCCGCAGTTTCTGGATCATCTTGAAGAAGTAGTAAGGTCCGTCGATCTTGTCGATCTGGCCGGTCTGGGAATGGCCGACCACGATGCCCGGGCGATAGACGCGCCACGGGCGCTTGCAGCGATTGCGGACGAGCGCCTCCGACTCGTGCTTGGTGCGGAAGTACACATGCTCCAGGCCGGTCGCCTCCTCGAACATGTTTTCGCGGAAGCTGCCCTGGTAGAGACCCGCCGCCGCGATCGAGCTCGCATGGTGGAAGCAGCCGGCCTGCACGCATTCCGCAAGCTGCAGTGCGTGGTCGGTGCCGACGATGTTCGCGAGGTCCTGCTCCTCGCCGGTCGCCTGCAGGTCGTAGATCGCCGCCAGGTGGAACAGATGATCGATCTTGCCGGTGAGCTTGCGCAGGTCCGCCTTCGACACGCCGAGGTTCGGCTCCGAGAGATTGCCCTCGATCGGCACTGTGCGGCTCGCGCGCGCGCCCCAGAATTCGCGCAGCGCCTCGAACTTCTGCAGCGATTGCGGCCGCACCAGCACGAACACGCGCTCGCCGCGCGCGAGCAGGCGCTCGACGAGATAGCGGCCGATGAATCCGGTCGCGCCCGTGACGAAGTACGCCATGCCCTGTACTGTAATCCCATGATCCGCGAAACGGAACGAATGTCGGCGGTCGACGCCGCGTGGCTGCGCATGGATCGCGCGACGAACCTCATGATGATCGTCGGGGTCGTCGTACTCGATTCTCGAGTGGATTTCCGCCGCTTCCGGCACACGATCGAGGAGCGGTTTCTCGCGTTCCCGCGCTTTCGCTGCAGCGCCCGCCCGGACACGCTCTCCGCGGACTGGGTGCCGGACGAGGGCTTTGACCTCGATCGGCACGTCGTGCGCGCGAAGCTCCGGGCGCCGGCGGGCCAGCGCGAGCTCGAGGAACTCGTCTCAAAGCTGGCGAGCACCGACCTCGACCGTGGCCACCCGGTCTGGCAATTCCATTTCATCGAGCGCTTCCACGGCGGAAGCGCCGTGATCCTTCGCATTCACCATTGCTACGCGGACGGCATGGCGATGATCCGCGTCTTCCTCACCCTGACCGATGCGGTGGCGAATCCCACGAAGACCGCGATCCCGACCGACAAGGCCGCTCCGGCGACCCGTGCCGGCGACGAAACCGAGGCGTGGCTTGGCCGCCTCGCCATTCCAGGTGCCGGACTCCTGCAACAGGCCTATGCCGAAGGGACGGCATTCCTCGCGCGCGCGGTCGATCTCACGAAGAACCCGGAACAGGCGGCCGAGCTTGCGCGCCATGCTTTCGGCATCGCAGGCGAACTCGCGCACGTCGCGACGCTCCCGGATGACCCGCCGACCCGATTCAAGGGAACCCTTGCAGCGCGCAAGATCGCGGCCTGGACTGATCCGCTGCCGCTCGACGAAGTGAAGTCGGTCGCGAAAGCGCTCGGCTGCACGATCAACGATCTCCTGATGTCGACCGCGGCAGGCGCGCTCGGCGGCTACCTGCGTCAGCACGGCGAGGACACCGACGGCGTTTCGATCCGCGCCGCGGTGCCGGTCAATCTGCGCGATCCCGGTTCCGCCGCGGCGCTCGGCAATTGCTTCGGACTCGTCTTCCTCGAGTTACCCATCGGTATCCGCAATCCGCTCGAGCGCCTGTTCGCAGTACATGCCGCGATGACGCGGCTGAAGGGCTCCTACCAGCCGCTGCTGACGCTTGGGCTGATGGCGGCTCTCGGCCGCATGCCGGCGACCGTCCATGCGTCAGCAATCGATCTCCTGTCGACCAAGGCAACGGCCGTCGCGACCAACGTGCCGGGCCCGTCGCAATATCTCTATCTCGCGGGTGGCCGTATCGGCCGGCTCATATTCTGGGTGCCGCAGTCGGGAAACATCGGCCTCGGGATCAGCATCCTTTCCTACGCCGGCCAGGTGCAGTTCGGCCTCATCGCAGATGCCGAGCGCGTGCCCGATCCCGGCCAGGTGACGGCGCGATTCCGCGAGGAGTTCGAAAAGGTCGTTCTTTCGGTACTGCTCGGCCCGTACCTGAAAAACGGCCGCTGAGCCGGGGGCGGGGCGCTATTCCAGCTCCGCCTTCGCCTGTTCCGCGTCGAGCCGCTCCATCGCATCGGCCGGCGTGCAGGACGCTGCCTTGCGATAGAGCTCGACCGCCTGGTTCCTCTTCTTGTCGCCGTGCAGCATCAGGAGGCCATTCGCGTACTCCATGTGCGCGATCGCCGAGCCGGGATTCAGCTTCAGCGCCTGTTCGAAATGCCTGACCGCGGTCGCGGCGTCGGCGCCGTAGGTGAGGCGGCCAGCGAGTGCGCCGACCTTGTCGATGATCTCGGCGTGGTACAGGCCGATCGCAATGTGCGCGTCCGCGTGCTTCGGCTCGAGTTCCAGCGTGCGGTCGAGCGCATTTCGCACCTTGCTACCGATGCCTTGCGCCAGCGCCTTGACGATGGAGACCTGTTGCGCATACCGGCCGATGACGAATGCCAGCATGTACCAGGCATTCGCATGACCGGGGAGCTTCCGTGTCGCTTCCTCCGCGCGCTTGGCCGCTTCCTCGAGCAGGCGCAGCGCGCGACGGTCGTCATCCTCGAGATAGGTCGCGGCGACCGCCGCCGATTTGCTGGCGACGATTGAACCCGGCGCGCCCTGCTTTATGCCCTGGGCAATCGCCGCCGAAAAGTCGCCGCGATGAAATGCGCGCCAGGCCTGCTGGAGCGCCGCGGCCTCGGGATACGGCTCACGATCCCCTTTGTGCAACCGGTCCCAGGCCTTGCGCAATTCGGCGCCGTCGTAGGAATACGGTTTCTGTGCGTAGGGGAATCGGAGCGACTTCGCGGCGGCCATCCTGAACTCCTGTCGGGAACGCGGTATTCTGCCGCATCGATCGCGCCCAGCATGCGACAAGGAGAGGATCATGGCGGCGAAGAAAAAGGGCAAGCTCGGCGGTGGGAGCGCTCCGAAGGCGGAGCAGGACCTCCTCTACTCCGCCCAGCAGATCTGGCAGGCGGGCCTCGGTGCGCTGGCAAGGGCGCAGTCGGGCGCGCCAAAGATCTTCGACGAGCTGATGCGCGAGGGCGGAAAGCTGCAGGGCGGCGCGTTCGACGCTGCGCAAAAGGCCGTCATGCAGGCGTTCCGCGGCGCACAGAAAACCGTCAACCAGCGAATCGATACCGTACAGGCGCAGGCCGGGGAAACCTGGGACAACCTCGAGAAGATCTTCCAGACGCGGGTGCAGCGCGCGATGCAGCAGCTCGGCATGCCTTCGGCGGAAGAACTCGGCGCGCTTCAGCGGCGTGTCGACGAGCTGTCCGCGAGTGTCGGCCGCCTCAGCCGAACGGATGGCGCGAAACGATCGTCTCGTCCCGCTCGGCGCCGGTTGAAATCATCGTGATCGGCACGCCGCAGGCCGACTCGAGCCGAGCGAGGTAAGCGCGCGCGGCGGCAGGAAGCTCGGCCAGCGACTTGAGACCCGCGGTCTTCCCTGACCAGCCGGGCATCGACTCGTAGCGCGGTGCGCCGTCCGGGCCGTAGCCGACACAGAGCTTTACCGGATCGATGCCGTCGAGCACGTCGAGCTTCGTGACGCAAAGGCCCGTGATCCCATTGTTCATGATCGAGCGCGCGAGCGCCGCGGCGTCGAACCATCCCGTGCGGCGCGGCCGGCCCGTTACGGCGCCGAATTCCTGTCCGACGCGCGAGAGATGCCGGCCAACGTCGTCCGCGAGCTCGGTCGGAAACGGTCCCGAGCCGACCCGCGTCGTATAGGCCTTCACGATGCCGAGCACGTCGTCGATGTCCCGCGGCCCGAGACCCGTGCCGACCGATGCATACCCCGCCACCGTGTTCGACGAGGTCACGAACGGGAATGTCCCGTGGTCAACGTCGAGCATCGTGCCTTGCGCGCCTTCGAGGAGGACATTCGCGCCGGACTTGCGAAGATCGTGCAGTTCCTTCGTGACGTCGCCGACGATTGCACGGATCCGCTCGCCCTGCGCGAAACAGGAATCGAGCGTCTGGCGGAAGTCGACCGGCGCCTCGCCGAGACGCCGCTCCAGCAGGAAGTTGTGGTACTCGAGAAGCTCGCCGAGCCTCGTCTCGAAGCGACCGGGCTCAGCGAGCTCGCCCACGCGCACGGCGCGGCGCGCGACCTTGTCTTCGTAGGCGGGTCCAACGCCGCGGCCCGTCGTGCCGATCTTGCGATCGCCGCTTGCCCGCTCGCGCGCCCGGTCGATCATCGCGTGTGACGGCAGCACCAGCGGACAGAGCGCGCTCACGCACAGGCGCTCGAACACGGGTATGCCGCGCCCGGCCA
>DAIRVV010000192.1:0-4904 GCA_036802645.1 Steroidobacteraceae bacterium | reverse complement strand
TGATTCTCGACGAGAACGGCGACCCGACCGGCGACGTGTACGACTCGTCGTTGGTGGCGCCGCAATTGAATCCGGTGCAATCGTACGACGTGGACGAGGACACGCTGGCGGGCTATGTCAACGCCAACTTCGCCGGCGATGACTGGTTCGCGAATGCGGGCGTGCGCTACGTCAACACCGACACGACGGCGAGAACCGCGATCGACAGCATCGTGCGCGTGGATGATCCGACACCGGGAGTTCCGACCTCGAGCCCGGACGTGACTTACAGCCCGGCTGAGCCGCTGACAGAGAAGGGCAGTTACAGCAAGTTGCTGCCATCGCTCAACTTCGGCTTCCGGCCGCGAGAAGACATACTGATTCGAGTCGCGGCCGCCCAGGTGATCTCGCGGCCCTCGCTCAACCAGCTCGCGCCGACCCGGGTCGACGGCACGCTCGACCGCACCTATGAAGTGTTCTACGACGGCAATGCCGACCTGGAGCCGGTCGAGGCAGACCAGGCGGACCTGTCGCTCGAGTGGTACTTCGACGACAAGTCAGTACTGAGTGCCGCGGCGTTCTGGAAGGATCTCGACGGATTCATCACGTACGCGCTGGAGGAGAACGTCGACATCGGCGTCGTCGCGAGCATCGGCGGCGCTCCCGACGCTCCGCTGCTCTACGACGTGATCCGACCCATCAACGGCGACACGGCCGAGGTGCTCGGCTTCGAATTTGGATTCCAGCATTTCTTCGAGAACGGATTCGGCCTGCGCGCCAACTACACGTACACCGACACCCGCGCGTTCATCGACGGTGTCCACGTCGGCCCTCTCGAGGGCGTCTCGGAATCCGCCTACTCGGTTGCGTTCATGTTCGAGAACGAACGCTGGGATGCCCAGTTGGCGGCGGACTACAGTGGTGAGTACACGGAGGTGACGGACGCGGTCGGCGGACTCTCCCAGATCGGCGAGCCAATCACCTGGGTCACGGCATCGGTCGCCTATCTCGTGACGGACAAGCTCACGGTGTCGCTCGAGGGCCGCAATCTCACCGATGAGTTCTACCAGGCGACGATGGGCCGCCCCGACATGCTGGCCGGTTTCGAGACCTGGGGGCGATCGCTGCTCCTGGGTGTCACCGCGAAGTTCTGACGATGAGCGCCTGGCTGGTCCACGCCCTCGTCACGGCAGTGCTCTGGGGCGTCTGGGGCGCGCTCGCCGGTTTGCCGGGCGAGCACGGCGTGCCGGAAACGCTGAACTACGCCGTCTGGGCCCTGACGATGATCGTGCCCGCGGCATTCATACTGAAATGGGGCGGCCAGCCGCTGCTCCACGACCGGCGCTCGGTGATGCTCGGCCTGGCGATCGGAATCCTGGGCGCGGGCGGCCAGCTCATCCTCTTTCACGCCGTGCGAGTCGGTCCGCCGTACCTGATCTTTCCGATCATTTCGCTGTCGCCTGCCATCACGATCGCGTTGTCGCTGGCTCTGCTGAAGGAGCGGACGGGCTGGCTGGGCGTCCTCGGCATCGTTCTCGCGCTCGTCGCGCTGCCGCTGTTCGACTACCGTTCCGAGGATGGGACCGTCGGCTACGGGCTGTGGTTCGTACTCGCACTGGCGGTGCTGGCCGCATGGGGAGTGCAGGCCTACGTGATCAAGCTCGCCAATCTCACAATGGACGCAGGGAGCATCTTCTTCTACATGATGCTGAGCGGCCTCTTGCTCGTGCCGATTGCGCTCGCCATGACCGATTTCTCGCAGCCCATCAACTATGGCCTCGACGGCCCGGGGCTTGCCGCGGCAATCCAGATCCTGAACTCCATCGGTGCGCTGACCCTCGTCTTCGCATTCCGCTACGGCAAGGCGATCATCGTCTCGCCGCTCGTCAATGCGGGCGCACCGTTGCTCACAGCCGTCCTCTCGATGATCCTGCTCGGCGTGGTGCCAGGTCCAGCGAGGATCGCTGGCATCGTGATCGCGCTCGCGGCGGCGCTCTTCCTTGCCCTGCAGCCGGAGGTTCCCGCGAACGCCGGAGCGACGGCCGCTGCGCGCGCGCCGGGTGGCGCGCGGTGAAGCCGCTCGCCGACATCGTGGCGCGCCACAATGGCGGGCAGGCCGTCGGCGTCTATTCGCTCTGTTCCGCACACCCGACTGTGATTGCGAGCGCGATGCGCGAAGCGCAGGCGGCCGGCGCTGCGCTTCTCGTCGAGGCCACGTCCAACCAGGTCAACCAGTTCGGCGGCTACACGGGTATGAGGCCCGCCGAGTACGTCGAATTCGTCCGCAACATCGCCGCAGCGCTCGGCTTCCCCGCCGAAAGCGTCTGGCTCGGCGGCGATCATCTCGGCCCGAACGCGTGGCGTGCCGAGCCGGCGGATTCGGCGATGGCGAAGGCGGCCGAAATGATCCGCGGCTACGCCGCCGCGGGTATTCGCAAGCTTCACCTCGATTGCTCGATGGCCTGCGGTGGCGATCCGGCCGCTCTGCCGGAGGAAGTCGTCGCGAATCGTGCCGCGAGTCTGTGCGCCTCTGCCGAGCAGGCCTCGCGCAAGGAGGGCGGCGAGGCCCCTGTTTACGTGATCGGCACCGAGGTGCCGACGCCCGGCGGCGCGACCGAAGAGCTCGAGGGGCTGCACGTCACGACCCCGCTAGCGGCCGCGGCCACGATCGACGCGCATCGTGAAGCTTTCCGCAAGGCGGGGCTCGAGGAAGTCTGGCCGCGCGTGATTGCGCTCGTCGTCCAGCCGGGCGTCGAGTTCGACAATCATCAGGTGATCGACTATCGCCCGCAGGAAGCGCGGGCGCTCAGTGCATTCATCGGCAGCCAGGGCCAGTTCGTCTTTGAGGCCCACTCCACCGACTACCAGTCCGCCGATGCGCTGCGGGCCCTGGTGCGCGACCATTTCGCGATCCTGAAAGTCGGCCCCGGAGCCACCTACGCTTTGCGGGAGACGTTCTGGGGGCTCGCCGCGATCGAGCAGGAGTTGTTCCGCGACGACTCAGTTCCCGATTTCCGCCGCACAATTGTCGATACGATGCGCGCCGATCCGCGCCACTGGCGTGGCCACTACCGGGAGGACAGCGAGACGCTCGAGCTCGACCTGCAGTACAGCCTGAGCGATCGCGTCCGGTACTACTGGCCGTATCCGGCCGTCGAGCGCGCCCGGGCGGCGATGTGCGAGCGGCTCGACCGGGCGGAAATCCCGGGCACGCTCCTCAGCCAGTACCTCCCGCGTCAGCACGAAGCGATGCGCTCGGGTCGCATCGTGGCGACGACCGCGGCCATCCTCCAGGAGGGAGTCGCCGCGGTGCTGCGTCCCTACATCGGCGCCAGCGGCGCGGCGCGGGCGGCGGCATGAGGGCAGAGGCATTCCCGGGGCTCGCGGCGGCCGAGCTCGAGACACGCGGCGCGAAGTGGACCGCGCGCGAGATCGCGCAGCAGCCGGAAGTGTGGGCCGAGGTCGCCGCGCTCGTTGCCGGCCGGCGCCAGGAGATCGACGCTTTTCTGGCTCCGCTCGTCGCGGATCCTCTGCTTCGCGTGGTGCTGACGGGCGCCGGCACCTCGGCATTTATCGGCGACTGCCTCGCGCCGTCGCTATCGACCCGGTTGCAGAGGCGGGTGGAGGCCATTGCCACGACCGAGTTGCTGACGGGTCCCAACCTGCGACTGCCCTCCGACGGCCCGACGCTTTTCGTCTCGTTCGCGCGCTCGGGCAACAGCCCGGAAAGCGTCGCGGCGCTCGACCTCGCCGAGCATTTCCTGGGCGGCCGGGTGCGACACCTCGTCATTACCTGCAACGCCGAGGGTGCCCTGGCGCTGCGCGCACGCGCGCTCCCGGAAGCGCTCGTAATCCTCATGCCCGACGCCGCGCACGACCGCGGCTTCGCAATGACGTCGAGCTTCAGCGCGATGCTTCTGGCGGCAGCGCTCGCCTTCGACGCGCTCGAGGCGCAGTCGGTCGCCCGTCTCTCACGCGCGGCGGCCGAGACGCTGCCGCTCATGACGCCGCTGGCCGCGCGCCTCATCGGGCGCAGATTCGAGCGAGTCGCTTACCTCGGCAGCAACGAGTTGCGCGGACTTGCGTCGGAGGCGGCGCTGAAGCTCCTCGAGTTGACGAACGGCCGGATCGTCGCGGTTGCCGATTCGACGCTGGGTTTCCGGCACGGGCCGAAGACATTCATCAACGACCGCACGCTCGTCGTCGTGATGCTGTCGAACGACGTCTATGCGCGGGGGTACGACGAGGACCTGCTGCGCGAGCTGGATCGCGACGGACGCGCGGGCGGCATTCTCGCCTTGTCCGCGCGTCCCGACGGCATCGGTCGGATCGACCGCCTCGTATATCCCGGCATGAGCGAAGCGACGGACCTCGAGCTCGCGCCGCTGCACGCGCTGGTGGCCCAGTGCTTTGCGTTCCTGCAATCCCTCGCGCTCGGCCTGACGCCCGACTCCCCGGACCCGGCCGGCACGGTGAACCGCGTCGTGCAGGGCGTGACGATCCATCCCTGGAACGGTGCGGTTCGCGATGTACCTGGGCGTTGACGGCGGTGGAACGAAGACCGCGTACGCGCTCATCGACGCGGACGGCAACCTGCAGGCGGCCCGCGTCGGCGGGCGCGTGGATTACGTCGCGGATGGGGTTGCCGCGGCGCGCGCCGAACTCCTGGCCGGCATTCGCACGACGCTCGCCGGCAAGACGCTGACCGCAGCCGACGTCGCGTTCGCCTTCGTCGGCCTTCCCGCCTACGGCGAGGATCCCGAGGCGATTGCGATGCTCGACTCGATGCCGTCCGCGATTTTCGACGCTGCCAGGTTTCGCTGCGGCAACGACATGCTGTGCAGCTGGGCCGGATCGCTCGCCTGCGCCGACGGCATCAGCGTGATCGCGGGCACCGTTCCATGGCCCACGGCGTGTATGGGAGC
>DAIRVV010000191.1:0-4949 GCA_036802645.1 Steroidobacteraceae bacterium | reverse complement strand
CACGACTATCCCGGCGCACCCGACCAGCTCGACCGGAAACAGACGCTCGCGAAGCTCAAGCCGCTCCTCGAGAGCGAGAAGCGGCCGAAGGTCGGCCATCACCTGAAGTACGACGCCCATGTGCTCAAGGGTTGCGGCATCTCGCTCGCCGGGATGCGCTACGACTCGATGCTCGAGTCCTACGTGCTGAACTCGACCGCGACGCGCCACGACATGGACTCCTGCGCAAAGCTCTACCTCGGCATCGACACGATCAAGTACGAGGACGTCGCCGGCAAGGGCGCGAAGCAGATCCCGTTCAACCAGGTCCCCGTCGAGCAGGCCTCCACCTATGCGGCCGAGGATGCCGACGTCACGCTGCAGTTGCACCATGTCCTGCATGCCGCGCTCGAGAAGGAACCGAAGCTGCTCGGCATCTACGCGGAGATCGAGCAGCCGCTCGTGCCCGTGCTGCTCGAGATGGAGCACCACGGCGTGCTTGTCGACCGCGAGCTCCTGAAGAAGCAAAGCGGCGAGCTCGCGAAGCGCATGGCCGAGCTCGAGGCCGATGCGCACAAGTCGGCCGGCCAGCCGTTCAATCTCGACTCTCCCAAGCAGCTCCAGGAGATCCTGTTCACCAAGCAGGGTCTGCCCATGCGGCAGAAGACACGCACGGGCCAGCCGTCGACGGCCGAGGAGGTGCTCGAGGAACTCTCGGAAAAATACCTGCTTCCGCGGATCATCCTGGAGTACCGCGGTCTCGCGAAACTCCGCTCCACGTACACCGAAAAGCTCCCCGAACAGATCGATCCGACGACCGGGCGTGTGCACACTTCCTATCACCAGGCGATCGCGGTCACCGGACGCCTGTCATCGAGCGATCCCAATCTCCAGAACATCCCGATCCGCACCGCGGAGGGCCGGCGCATCCGTCAGGCGTTCGTCGCGCCCAAGGGGCACGTGCTCCTGTCCGCAGACTATTCGCAGATCGAGCTCCGCATCATGGCCCACCTCTCCGGCGACGAGAGCCTTCGCCGCGCTTTCGCGGAGGAAGGCGATATCCATCGCGCAACCG
Source organism: Steroidobacteraceae bacterium (assembly GCA_036802645.1). Taxonomy (GTDB): domain Bacteria; phylum Pseudomonadota; class Gammaproteobacteria; order Steroidobacterales; family Steroidobacteraceae; genus SCUD01. The sequence continues at coordinate 3,895 of DAIRVV010000191.1, read as the reverse complement.
CAGCCGAAGTTTTCGGCGTCGAGTCCGGGAATGTCACGAACGACCAGCGACGCGCGGCGAAGGCGATCAATTTCGGCCTGATTTACGGCATGTCGGCGTTCGGGCTGGCCCGTCAGCTCGGCATCGAGCGCCATGCCGCCCAGGACTATGTAGGACGCTACTTCGGCCGATACCCGGGCGTCCGTGAGTACATGGATCGCACGCGGGCCGATGCCCGCACGCGCGGCTACGTGGAAACGGTGTTCGGGCGCCGCCTCTATCTGCCGGAAATCCGCTCGCGCGACCGCAATCTCCAGCAGTACGCGGAAAGGAGCGCGATCAACGCGCCCATGCAGGGCACTGCGGCCGACATCATCAAGCGCGCGATGATCCGCGTGCAGGCCTGGCTGGAGGAATCTGGGGCGCCCGCGCACCTAGTCCTACAAGTTCACGACGAGCTGGTGCTCGAAGTTGCTGAATCTGCGACAGAAAAAGTGCGGAAGAAAGTCGTGGAACTCATGTGTGGCGCCGCCGAACTCGCCGTCGCGCTGAAAGTCGACACTGGCGAGGGCGCGAATTGGGACGATGCGCACTGACCTTGGAACTTCCGAAAATCGTCCCCATCTAACCCACCGAGCGCCGTGAGACGCTCCCCGCTTCCCTCCCTGAGCGGGTTGCCCGGATTGCATCCCCAAGCCGGGTGTCGGCCCGGCGGTCCTCACGGATCGCCGGGCTCTTTTAGTTGCCCGGCCAGCATTGCATCGAGCGCGCCCTGCGCCGCGTCGATCCCTTCGCCCGATTGTGCCGAGAAGAGCTGAACGCCCGCGCGCTTGCCAAGCTTGCTGCGCGCCGTGACCAGCGCCTGCCTCGCGTCGTTGCGGCCGAGCTTGTCGGCCTTGCTGAGCAGCACATGCGAGGGGACACCGCGCGCCGTCGCATACGTGAGCATGACTTCATCGCTCTCAGCAAACCCGCGGCGCACGTCGACGACAATCATGAGCCCGGCCAGGGATTGCCTTTCCAGAAAATACTGCTCGATCAATTGTCCCCACTCGGCCCTGACGTGGACCGGCACCCGTGCATGCCCGTATCCGGGCAGGTCCACCAGCCTTCGCCCGGGCTCGAGCTCGAACAGGTTGATCATCTGGGTGCGACCGGGCGTCCGGCTCGTGCGGGCGAGATCCCTGCGCCGGACGATCGCGTTCAATGCACTGGATTTCCCGCTGTTCGAGCGGCCCGAGATCGCGACCTCATAGCCGGAATCGTCGCCGAAGCCCGCCGGAGAAGCGGCGCTTTTCAGGAATCGGACCCTGGAATAACGGGACATATATAATTCTGGCATGAAGATAGCGTGGTTCGGATGCATCCTGGTCATCGCGACCGTCGCGGGCGCAGCAGAAGCCGGCGATGCGGCGCTCGGCGCGCAGAAGGCGGCGGTCTGCATCGCCTGCCATGGCGCGACGGGCTCGAGCGTCAATTCCGAATGGCCGAGCCTGGCCGGTCAGTCCGAGGCCTACATCGTTGCGCAGTTGAAGCAGTTCCAGCAGGGCAAGCGCACGAACCCGCTGATGACTCCGATGGCCGTCGGGCTCACCGAAGGCGACATGAAGGATCTCGGCGCGCACTTCTCGCAGCAGACGCCGACCGGGCTCGAGGCCGACCCGTCCACCTGGAAGTCCGGCGAAAAACTCTATCGCGGCGGGGACAAGAATCGCGGAATTCCGGCCTGCATTGCCTGTCATGGCCCACAGGGCCGTGGCAACGGCCCGGCAGGATATCCGGCACTTCGTGCCCAGCACGCGGTCTATGCGTACAGCCAGCTCAAGGCCTTTGCGGACGGCGGGCGCACCACGGCCGGCAACGACGTCATGCACGTAATCGCCGACCGGCTGACCGACGAGGAAATGCGTGCGCTCGCGTCATACACACAGGGATTGCGATGATCAAATTCAAAGTCTGGATTCTCGCCGCCATGCTTGCCTGCGCCGCATGCGGCAAGGAAGCACCGCCCGCGGCGAATGAAGCCCCCGCGGCCGAAACGCCCGAGGCGGCTGTCGCCGAGACGGCGCCCGCCCCAGCCGACGCCAAGCCGGTTGCGGCCGGCAACGACGGCGAAACCGTCGACGAGTCAACGAGCGCGACGAGCCCGATCGCGTCTGCGATCGCGGCAACGACGCCGGCTCCGCCTTCGGGCGACTTGCAGCGGTGGAAGGCCGGCGAGAACTTCACCGTCTACCCGGTCGCGCAGCCCGTCAGCACACCGCCAGGCAGCGTCGAGGTCGTCGAAGGATTCTGGTACGGCTGCGGCCACTGCTATTCGCTCGAGCCGCGGCTTCAGGCCTGGGAACGCTCGAAGCCCGCATGGATCACGCTCAAGCGAACGCCCGTCATCTGGAACGAAGTCACGCGCGAGGACGCGAGGCTCTATTTCACGATCGAGTCGCTCGGCCTCGTCGACAAGCTGCATACCGAGGTGTACCGCGAGATCCACTCGAAGGGCCGTCCGCTGACCGTGATTCGCGGCGGCCGGGTCGACAAGGCAGCGACCGAGAAGGCCGCGCGCGAGTTCCTGCTGTCGAAGGGCGTTTCCGCCGAGGATTTCGCAAAGCACTACCGGACGTTCTCGTCGGAGAACAAGTTGCGGCAGGCGGAAAACCTGTCGCGCCGTTACCTGCTCGATCACACGCCGATGATCGTGGTGCACGGCAAGTACCTCACCGACGCCGACATGGCCGGTGGCGTCGACCAGTTGTTCCAGGTGGTGAACGACCTGGCTGCCCGCGAGCACGGCAACTGAACTTCTAGGGGTGCCCGCGTGCTGAACTGCTTCGTACCGGGCAGCCAGGGACTCGATCGGCTCGATCCGCCGCCGGCGGACATCCCGGAAAAATGCGTCTGGGTCGATCTTCTCGAGCCCACTCTCGCCGAGGAGCGGGCGGTCGAGCGACTGCTCGCGATCGACGTGCCCTCCCGCGAGGAGATGCGCGAGATCGAGACCTCGAGCCGCCTTTACGAAGAGAACGGCACGCTCTACATGACGGCGACCGTTGTCACCAAGATAGACACCGACCGCCCCGAATCCGCCGCGATTACGTTCATCCTCTCCCACAACCGGCTGATCACCAATCGATACGTCGATCCGCTGCCATTCCGGCGCTTCGTCGCGTACTCGGAACGCCATTCGTCGGCGGCGACGAATGCCCCCGGCATCCTCGCGGGACTGCTGGAAGCGGTGATCGAGCGGACAGCCGACGTGCTCGAGCGGGTCGGTGTCGGGCTCGACGAACTGTCCGCAAACGTGTTCGCCGCGCCGACAGCAAAGACCGCGCCGCGCACACGCGACCTCCGGGGTGTCATGGAGCGGATAGGCCGCGACGGTGACCTGACCAGCAAGGCGCGCGAGAGCCTCGTCACCCTCGCCCGGCAACTGACATTCATCCAGCAGTCGCAGTCCGTGCAGTTCCCGAAAGAGCTTCTTTCACGCTACCGCAGCATGTCGCGCGACGTGCTGGCGCTCTCGGATCACGCATCCTTCCTGGCAAACAAGTCGAGCTTCATGCTCCAGGCGACGCTCGGCCTCATCAACATCGAGCAGAACAACATCATCAAGATTTTCTCGGTGGCGGCCGCGGTGTTTTTGCCGCCGACCCTGATCGCCAGCATCTACGGCATGAACTTCCATTTCATGCCCGAGCTGGACAAGCCCTATGGTTATCCGCTCGCCCTGCTCCTGATCCTGTTCTCGGCGGTCGTCCCCTACATCTATTTCCGCCGCCGCGGCTGGCTCTGAGCCTTCATAAAGCGGGATTTGCACACTGTACAGAACGTTCTGTATAGTTAAAAAATGGGTCGTCCGCCGCTCGCCCGCGAAAAGATTCTTGCCGCCGCCCGCCATATCGTCGAGCGCGAAGGCGCC
>DAIRVV010000190.1:0-4977 GCA_036802645.1 Steroidobacteraceae bacterium | reverse complement strand
GACATTTCGCCGGAGGCGCAGGCGAAACGCGATGCCGCCGATGCGAAGGTGCTCGACGATCTCGCCCGTATTCCCCGCGACGGGTTGTCGCCCGCGGACCAGCTGAACTACGACCTCTTCCGTCACGAGTACGAGACGCGCAAAGCCGCGCTGCCATTCCATACCGAGTATTACGACATCCAGGCTCGAGACGGCCCCCAGTCGCTCGACGAGATCGCCGAGCTGATGCCCTTCGAGAAGGTGCAGGACTACGAAACCTGGATCCGGCGCATGGCTGCGATTCCGGCCTACCTCGAGCAGTACGCAGAGCTCCTGCGCCGCGGCGCGGGCGAAAAGCGCACCCAGCCCAGAGTCATCATGGAGCGCGTGCTGCCACAGCTCGCCGCGCAGACTCCGGCGAAACCGGAGGACAGCCCCTTCTATGCGCGGTTCCGCTCATATCCCGACTCGATCCCGCCCGCGGAGCGCGAGCGGCTCTCGGCGTCGGCGAAAAAAGTGATCGCGGACAACGTCATCCCCGCCTATCAGCGCTTCAGCCTGGCGTTCAAGAATGAATACCTGCCCGCGACACGCGACACCGTCGGCATCTGGGACACGCCGGACGGGCCCGGCTTTTACGCCTTCCTGACGCGCTATCACACGACGACCCCGCTGACGCCAAAGAAAATCCACGAGATCGGGCTCGCCGAGGTGGCGCGCAACCGCGCCGAGATGCAGAAGGTGATGGACGAGGTCGACTTCAAGGGATCGCTCACCGATTTCTTCAGGCACCTGCGCACCGACCCGAAGTTCTATTACAAGACCGGCGACGAGCTGTTCCGCGCCTATGCCTTCATCACGAAGCAGATCGATCCCGAGCTGCCGAAGCTCTTCGGCAAGCTTTACCGCACGCCGTTTGGCCTGCGCGCGATCCCGGAGAACAGCGCCCCGAACACGACGACCGCCTATTACAGCGGCCCGTCGATCGACGGCGCGCGGGCAGGCTATTACTACGTCAACCTGTACCGCCCCGAGGTCCGGCCGAAGTGGGAGATGGAAGTGCTGAGCGTGCACGAGGCGGCGCCCGGCCACCATCTCCAGATCGCGCTCGCCCAGGAGCAGACCGACCTGCCGAAATTCCGCCGCGCCGGCGGATTCACGGCCTACATCGAAGGCTGGGGTCTCTACTCGGAGCGGCTTGGCTACGACCTCGGTCTCTACAAGGATCCGTATTCCCGCTTCGGCCAGCTCACGTATGACCAGTGGCGGGCCGTGCGCCTGGTGGTGGACACCGGCATCCACCATATGAAATGGACGCGGCAGCAGGCGATCGACTATTTCATGGCGAACGCCGCCAAGACCGAGGCCGACATCGTCAACGAGATCGACCGCTATATCGCCTGGCCCGGACAGGCGCTCGCCTACAAGATCGGGCAGCTGAAGATCCTCGAGCTGCGCGAGCGCGCGAAGACCGCGCTCGGCGAAAGTTTCGACATTCGCGGCTTCCACGACACCATCCTCGCGACCGGCGCCGTGCCGCTCGAGATCCTGGAGCGCACGGCAGACGACTGGATCGCGGCACAGAAGGCGAAGTGACGGCCGCGCGCCGTCCCGCAGTCGCGGTCCGAATCGGCGCCGTCACGGTCGGCGGCGGCGCGCCGGTCGTCGTGCAGTCGATGACCAACACCGACACGGCGGACGTCGCGGCGACCGTCCGCCAGGTGCGCGAGCTCGCGGAAGCGGGCTCGGAGATCGTGCGCGTCACGGTAAATACCGACGAGGCCGCGGCTGCCGTGCCCCTGATCCGCGATCAACTGCGCGCCCAGGGCTGCGACGTGCCCATCGTCGGCGACTTCCATTTCAACGGGCACAAGCTGCTGGCGGCGCACCCGGCCGCGGCCTCCGCACTCGACAAGTACCGCATCAATCCCGGCAACGTCGGCCGCGGCAGCAAGCGCGACCCGCAGTTCGCGGCGATGATCGAGACCGCCTGCCGCCACGGCAAGCCGGTGCGCATCGGCGTCAACTGGGGCAGCCTCGACCAGGACCTGCTGACGCGCATGATGGATGAGAACTCGCGCGCCACGGAACCACTCGATGCGCTCGAAGTCCTGCGGGAGGCAACGGTCGTGTCGGCCCTCACTTCGGCGGCGCGCGCGGAGGAGCTGGGACTCCCGCATGACGCCATCGTGATCAGCAGCAAGGTCAGCGGCGTACAGGACCTGATCGCGATCTATCGTGCGCTCGCGACTCGCTGCGACTACCCGCTGCACCTCGGGCTCACCGAGGCCGGCATGGGCGCCAAGGGTATCGTGTCCTCGACGGCCGCCATCGCGGTGCTGCTCCAGGAGGGCATCGGGGACACGATCCGCGTGTCGCTCACGCCCGAGCCCGGTGGGGACCGCCGCCAGGAGGTCCGCGTCGCGCAGGAGATCCTCCAGAGCCTCGGGCTTCGCGCCTTCCTGCCCCGCGTCGTTGCCTGCCCCGGATGCGGACGCACGACGAGCAGCTATTTCCAGGTGCTCGCACAGCGCATCCAGGACCACGTGCGCGAGCGCATGCCCGCCTGGCGCCACGATTACGTGGGCGCCGAGAACATGACGGTCGCCGTGATGGGCTGCGTCGTGAACGGCCCCGGGGAAAGCAAGCACGCGAACATCGGCATCAGCCTGCCGGGCACGGGCGAGCGCCCGGTCGCGCCGGTGTACGAGGACGGCGAGAAGACGGTCACATTGAAGGGCGATCGCATCGCCGAGGAATTCCAGGAACTGGTTGAACGCTACGTCGCGCGCAGCTTTGCGCGCCGGGAGGCCTGATGGATGCCTTGAAGGAACGCAAGTGTGTGCCCTGCGAGGGCGGTGTGCGGCCGCATGATGCGAAGTCTGCGACGGGAATGATGAAACTCCTGCATCCCGACTGGAAGCTGGTCGAGGACGGCAAGGCCATCCGGCGCGAGCTGAAGTTCCCCGACTTCTGGCGCACGATGAGCTTCGTCAACGCGCTCGCGCACGTCGCCAACGTCGAGGACCACCACCCGGACCTCGAGGTCGGCTACAACTACTGCCGCATCCGATACTCGACCCACGCCATCGGCGGCCTCTCCGACAACGACTTCATCTGCGCGGCCAAAGCGGATGCCCTGCTTTGAGAAAGACCGGAATCGGCTCCGCGCACCGGAAGGTCATCTTCGCCTCCTCGCTCGGCACCGTATTCGAGTGGTACGACTTCTATCTCTACGGCACGCTCGCCGTCTTTTTCTCGTCGCTCTTCTTCCCGCCGGGCAACGACACGGCGGCGTTCCTCGCAAGCCTCGCGACTTTCGGCGCGGGCTTTGCCGTGCGGCCGCTGGGCGCGCTGCTCTTCGGCCGCATCGGCGACCTGGTCGGCCGCAAGTACACTTTCCTGATCACGATTGTCGTCATGGGCCTCTCGACCGCGCTCGTCGGCGTGCTGCCGACTTACGAGAGAATCGGCATCTGGGCGCCCATCCTCCTCGTGAGCCTGCGACTTGCGCAGGGCCTCGCGCTCGGCGGCGAGTACGGTGGTGCGGCGACCTACGTCGCCGAACATGCCCCGCAGGGCAAGCGCGGTTACTACACGAGCTGGATCCAGACGACCGCAACCCTCGGCTTCTTCCTCTCGCTCGCCGTAATTCTTGCCTGCCGCCTCGGCTTTGGCGAGGACGCGTTCAAGGCCTGGGGCTGGCGCGTGCCTTTCCTGCTTTCGGTCGCGCTGCTCGCGGTCTCCGTTTACATCCGGCTCAAGCTCCAGGAGTCGCCCGTCTTCGCCGAGATGAAAGCCGAGGGACGACTGTCCAAGGCCCCGCTCACCGAGAGTTTCGGCCGCTGGCCCAACGCGCGCATCGTGCTGCTCGCGCTCTTCGGTGCGACTGCGGGCCAGGGCGTCGTCTGGTACACGGGCCAGTTCTACGCGCTCTTCTTCCTGCAGAACACCCTGAAGCTCGACTTCCAGACCGCCTATCTCCTGATCGCGGCGGCGCTCGTCATCGGCACGCCATTCTTCGTGGTGTTCGGGCGCCTTTCGGACCGCATCGGGCGCAAGCGCATCATGGTTGCCGGGTGTCTCCTCGCCGCGCTGACCTACATCCCGATCTTCGAGGGCCTCACGCAGTCGGTGAACCCGGCTCTGGCGGAGTTCCAGGCGCGCGCGGCAGTCACGGTCGCGGCCGATCCAGCCGACTGCCAATTCCGCATCTTCGCGAAGCCGGCGACGCCCTGTGACCAGGCGCGCGACTTCCTGACCAAGGCTGGCGTCAACTATGAGAGCGTCGCGCCAGAGCGCGGCGAGCCGGTCGTGACGACTATCGCCGGAACTCGCCTCGTCGGCTTCGACGAGGCGGCCTACCGCTCCGCGCTGGACGCGGCGGGCTACCCCGCTGCGCCCGAACCCGCGCGAGTGAACCTGCCGCTCACGCTGCTGCTGCTCGTCGCCCTCATGATCTACGTCACGATGGTGTACGGCCCGATCGCTGCCTTCCTGGTAGAGCTCTTCCCGACGCGGATCCGCTATTCGTCGATGAGCCTGCCCTATCACATCGGCAACGGATGGTTCGGCGGATTCCTGCCCTTCCTGGCCGCCGCTCTCGTGGTACTGACGGGGAATATCTACTACGGCCTCTGGTACCCGATCGCGATCGCCGCGATGAGCGGCCTCGTCGGCCTCATCGCGATCCGCGAAACGAAGGACGTCGACATACGATCATGACGGTGGCCGCCGCACGGACGCGGGCACTTCGCCCGCAACGCCGAGCGCGCGCTGCATCAGGAGCCGCTTCACGGTGCCCGAGGACTGCGCGAGGGCGAGCGCACCCTGGCGAAGCCGAGACTGGACTGGATTGCCGCCGAAGAAGAGCCGCTTGATGCCGTCGAGGAGCGCGATGGCGGGCAGGGCCTCCGCCCTGCGCCAGCGCTCGTAGCGACGGAGCACGCGCAACTCACCGGGGTCATCGCCCATGGCGACGGCGTCGCTGAGCACGTC
>DAIRVV010000189.1:0-4988 GCA_036802645.1 Steroidobacteraceae bacterium | reverse complement strand
TCAGTGCCGTCATGGCGATGGTGATCGCGGCGCGGCTAAGCATGGCTGCCGCTCTCCCCGGCGAGGCGCGCCGCGCGCCGCTCCTCGCGGCGCACCACGAGCTTGCGCAGCACGACGTAGAACACGGGCGTGAAGAAGAGCCCGAAGAAGGTCACGCCCAGCATGCCGGCGACAACCGTGACGCCCATGACGTAGCGCACCTCGGCACCCGCACCGGAGGCGAACACGAGCGGCGTGACGCCCGCGATGAAGGCGAAGCTCGTCATGAGGATCGGGCGGAGCCGCAGGCGGCAGGCCTCGATCGCGGCATCGACGATGCCCTTGCCGGCCTCCTCGAGGTCGCGCGCGAACTCGACGATCAGGATCGCGTTCTTGCAGGCGAGGCCGATCAGCACCGCGAGCCCGATCTTGGTGAATATGTTGTTGTCGAGGAATGTCGGCGCGAATGCCGGTGGCGAGACCGCGAGCCACAAGCCGTGGATGAAGTTCACGAGCCAGGTGCCGCCGATGGCGGACAGCAGGCAGAGCGGCACGATCAGGATGATCGCGAGCGGCAGTGACCAGCTCTCGTACAGGGCGGCGAGCACCATGTAGACGAGCAGCACGCAGAGCGGGAACACGAACAGCGCGGTATTGCCCTGCGTGATTTGCTGGTAGGTCAGGCCGGTCCATTCGATGTCCATGCCGCGCGGCAGCATCTGCTCCGCCATCGCCCGCACCTTCTCGAGGCCCTGGGTCGATGACATGAGGGCGGGATTGAGGCCGACAGACAGGTCGGCAGCGGGATAGGCGTTGTAGCGGATCACCGGGTCCGGTCCGAAGCTCGGCTTGATGTCGACGACGCTGCCGAGCGGCACCATCTCGCCGCGCTCGTTGCGGACCTTGAGGCCTTCGATGTCCTGCACGGACGATCGGTACGGCGCGTCCGCCTGCGCGTAGACCGAATAGGTACGCCCGAACAGGTTGAAGTCGTTGACATAGGCTGAGCCGAGATAGACCTGCAGCGTGTTGAAGACGTCGGTCAGCGAGAGGCCGAGCTCCTTGACCTTGGTGCGGTCGACACTCGCATCGAGCTGCGGGACATTCGACTGGTAGGAGGTGAATGTGCCGAGCGGGTCGATGCCCTCGGTCTGGCCAAGCGCGCCGATGAGTCCCATCGTGTTGGTGTAGAGCTCGCCGTAGCCGATGGCGGCGCGGTCCTCCACGTAGAGCTCGAGGCCGTTGGCATTTCCGAGGCCGAGCACGGGCGGCGGCAGCAGCGCGAAGGCAAGACCCTCCTGGATCTGGCTGTAGCCCATGTTGATGCGATTCGAGATCTCACCGGCCTCAAGCTCGCGCTCTCCCTGCGGCTCGAGCCCGGCGAACATGACGCCGACGTTCGGCGTCGCGACGAAGTGCACGGCGTTCAGGCCCGGGAACTGCACGACGTTCTCGACGCCCGGGACCTGCATCGCGATTTCGCCCATCTTCCGCATCACGGCATCGGTGCGGTCGATAGTCGCCGCCTCGGGGAGCTGGAGCACGGCGAACAGGTACTGCTTGTCCTGGAACGGGATGTATCCGCCCGGCACGGCACGGAATGCTATGACCGCCACGACGATCAGCACGGCGTAGATCGCGAGCAGGCGCGGCGCGCGGCCGATGGTGCCGCCGATGCCGCCCGAGTAGCGGTTGCCGAAGCCGTGGAATACGCGATTGAACGCGGCGAACGGCCGGCCGAATATCTTCTCGATCCAGCGTCCCAGAGCGTCCTTCTTCGCGCCGTGGGGCTGCAGCAGCATCGCGGCAAGCGCCGGCGAGAGCGTCAGCGAATTGAAGCCGGAAATGATGACCGCGGCCGCGATCGTCACCGCGAACTGCTTGTAGAACTGGCCGGTCACGCCGCCGAGGAAAGCGAGCGGCACGAAGACCGACGACAGCACGAGCGTGATCGCGACGATCGGGCCGGACACTTCGCTCATGGCCTGGTGGGCGGCCTGCCGCGGCGTCTTTCCGTTCTCGATGTGGCGCTCGACGTTTTCGACCACGACGATCGCGTCGTCCACCACGATGCCGATCGCGAGCACGAGGCCGAACAGCGTCAGCACGTTAATCGAGAATCCGAGCAGCCACAGCACCGCGAAGCTGCCGACTATCGAAACCGGGACTGCGATGAGCGGGATCAGCGAGGCGCGCCAGGTCTGCAGGAACAGCACCACGACGATCACGACGAGCGCGATCGCCTCGAGCAGCGTCTCGATGACCGAGGCAATGGAGTCCCTGACAAAGACCGTCGGGTCGTAGACGACCGACCAGTGAACGCCCTCGGGGAAGCTGCCTTCCAGCTCCGACATCTTGTTGCGGATCGCGTCCGAAAGCTCGATCGTGTTGGCGCCCGGCGCCTCGAAGATCACGATCGCAGCGGCGTCCTCGTTGTTGAGGAGCGAGCGGATCGCGTAGGTGTTGGCGCCGAGCTCGACGCGGGCGACGTCCTTCAGCCGCGTGAGCTGGTCTCCATCCGCTTTCAGCACGATCTCGCCGAAGGCCTCCGGTGAGTTCAGCCGGCCCTGCGCGTTCACGGAAACCTGAAGGACCGAGCCATCGGGAGTCGGCGGGCTGCCGATACTGCCAGCCGAGACCTGGACATTCTGCTCGCGGATCGCGTTGACGATGTCGCCCGCCGAGAGGCCGCGCGTCGCGGCGCGCGCCGGGTCGATCCAGACGCGCATCGCATAGTTGCCGATGCCGAAGGCGAGCGCCTGGCCGACGCCCGGCAGGCGAGCGAGCTCGTCGCGGACATGCAGGTTGGCGAAGTTGGAGAGGTACAGCGCGTCGTAGGTCTTGTTCGGCGAATCGAGGTGCACGACCATCGTCAGCGTCGACGAGGCCTTGACGGTCGTGACGCCGAGCGTGCGCACCGCCTCGGGCAGCCGCGGCAGCGCCTGGGAGACGCGGTTCTGCACCTGCATCGCGGCGAGGTCGATATCGGTGCCGCCCTTGAATGTCACCGCAAGCTGCATCTGGCCGTCGGAGCTCGACGTCGACTTCATGTAGATCATGTTCTCGACGCCGTTGATCGCTTCCTCGAGCGGACCGGCGACGGTCTCGGCGATGGTGCGCGGGTTCGCGCCCGGGTAGTTCGCGGTCACGGAGACCGAGGGCGGCACCACGTCCGGGTATTCGCTGATCGGCAGGTTCGGGATCGCCATGAGTCCCGAGACGAGGATCAGGGCCGACAGGACCGTCGCGAGGATCGGCCGGTCGATGAAGATCCGCGAAAAGTCGGTATGCGTTGCCATGGCCGCTCAACCCGCCGGCGCGGGACCGGCCTTGGGCGCCGGTGCAGGCAGGTCCGGCTGGTCCATCGGCACGACGCGCGGCTTCACCGGCTGGCCGGGGAAGAAGATCTTGCGCATGCCATTGACGATGACCTTGTCGCCAGGCTTCAGGCCCGACTCGACGACGACCAGGCCCTCCACCTGCGGCCCGAGCTTCACGTCGCGCCGCTCCGCGGAGTTCTCCTTGCCGGCGATGTAGACATAGCGCCGGTCCTGGTCGGTCAGGACCGCCTGCTCGTGGATCAAGAGCGCACTGGTCTGCGACTCGCCGAGCAGGCGCACGCGTGCGAACAGTCCCGGGGTGAACCTGCCTTCCGGATTCGGCAGCACCGCGCGCGCGCGAATCGTGCCGCTCTGGGGATCGAGCGCATTGTCGACGAAGTCCATCTCGCCCTTGTGCGGAAATCCGTCCTCGTTCGCGAGTCCCACGAGCACCGGATTGCGGACGTCGCGTGAGCTCTCGCGATTTCCCGCGCGCGCGAGATCCTGGTAGCGCAGGTAAGCGCGCTCGTCGCCCGTGAATGTCACGTAGACGGGGTCGACCGAAACCAGCGTCGTCAGCAGGGTCTCATTGGGCGCGACGAGGTTGCCCGGCTTGACGAGTGCGGCGCCGGCGCGGCCGGCGAACGGCGCCTTGATGTAGGTAAAGCCGAGATTCAGCTCCGCTTCGGTGACATGAGCGTGCGCGGCGAGCAGGTCGGCCTCGGCCTGCTGGAATTCCATGCGCCGCGTGTCGAGCTCGCCCTGCGAGATCGCGCGCGCGCCGATCAGCTTCTCGCCGCGGCCCAGTTCTTCCTTCGCCACCGTCAGACGGGCATCGGCGCGAGCGGCATCCGCGCGCGCCGCATCCGCGGCCGCGCGGTATTCGCGGCTGTCGATCGTGAAGAGAAGCTGCCCCTTCTCGACGAGGCCGCCTTCGTCGTAGTGCACCTTGCTGAGGTGGCCGGCGACCCGCGGGCGGATCTCGGCCGCATCGATCGCCTCGATGTGGCCGCTGTACTCGTCCCACTGCGTGATCGACTTCTGCACGACGGCGGCGACGCTGACGTCGGGCGGCGGCATCTGCTGCTCGGCATTTCCTCCGCAGCCCGCGAGCAGGACCAGGATCGTCGTCGTGGTGATTCGGCGCATGACTCAGGCTTCCTTCGCAACTTTCTTGATCGCTTGCCCCGCGCCCCACTGGCGGGCGAGTTCTTCCATCAGAGAAACCAGCCGACCGCGGGCGGACGACGGCATGGAATACATCTGGAACAGTTCCTGCCACATCAGTCCCTCGGCCGCCAGATGAATGACATGCAGGCGCAGATCGCGTTCCGTCCATTGCTTTCGGCCAAGCCGGTCGCGCAATTCCTGCCTGCAGGGATCCATCAGCGAGGGATCGAGCGTCGCGGCCGAAAGCATCCCGCACAGGAAGCGTCGATGCGACTCGTCCTGGGCGGTCAGCGTGCGGATGAAGCCCAGGAGCCGCGCGGTCTCGGGATCACAGTCGGTGGGCGTCAGGGCCGTCTCGGCATCGTCCCACTGGCGGAAATCGGCCTCGAGCAGGCCGCGGAGGAGATCCTCCTTGGTCGGGTAGTGGTAGGTGATGCCGCCGCGCGTGAGCCCGCTTTCCTTGGCGAGCTCGTCGAAGGTCAGCGCACCGGCGCCTTCGCGCTCGACGATATGGCGGGC
>DAIRVV010000188.1:0-4996 GCA_036802645.1 Steroidobacteraceae bacterium | reverse complement strand
GGCCTCGCACTGTGCCGGGGGTGGCGCGCGTCCAGGATCCTCGCCGCACCAGCCGAAGAACAGCTGGAATACGACGATCAGCAGGGCCGCGACGGAATCCATGTTGCGAATTCTAGGATCCGCGGCCCGCGTCCGCAGCCGTTCGACCGGCCATTCGACGCGCCGGGCATCCGTTTCGTCGCAGGCACAGCTACAGCTTGAGCGCCCAGTCGACGACCGTCGCCTGGATCGATTCGCCGATGCCGTTCTGCGCGCCGGGATGATTCACGAAGACGACGACGGCGTAGGTTCTGCCGGATTTGCCGGCAACGTAACCGGCGATGCAGCTGACGTCTTTCAGCGTTCCCGTCTTCATGCGGACGCGGCTTGGGTCGTCGACATTCGCGAACCGTTTCTCGAGCGTGCCGTCGAGGCCGCCGAGCGCGAGCGAGCTCAGGAACTCGGGCGCAAAGCGGCTCTGTCGCGCGCCGACGAGGAGGCGGGCCATGCTCCCGGCAGAGATGCGTGCCTCCCGCGAGAGGCCGGAGCCATTGCCGATGACGAGCTCCGGAAAGACGAGCCCGCGCGTCTTGAGCCAGCCCACGATGGTCGCCTCGCCGGCGGCGGCCGTCGCAGGCGTGCCATTCATCTCGGCGGCGATGGCAAGCACGAGCGAGCGCGCCATCATGTTGCTCGAGTACTTGTTCGTGACGCGCACGATCTCGGCAAGCGGCTCGGACTCGTGCGTCAGCAGGAGCCGCGCGGCGGGCGGCGTCGGCGCGCGCAGCATGCCGCCGCGGAACTCTCCGCCGAGCTGACGCCAGAGGGTGACGAATGTGCCGTAGGCGTAATGTGCCGGTTCCATGATCGCGAGGCGCTGCGACTGCGGCCCGCAGCTCGCCGCGATGCGGCCGGTTGCGACGACCCGATCGGGCTTCGCCGGTTCGATCACGTAGGAGACCTGGTTGTTGCGGCCGACACAGCGGCCGTTCGCGAGCTTCACGCGATTTTCGAGCACGAGCCCTTCGGGGTAGGGCTGGATCGTGATGTCGATGCCATTGCCGTCGTCGGCCGGGCGGACCGTGAAGTCGGACGACTGCCAGTTGACGAGCATCGCGTCGGGCAGGACGTTATAGGTGCGCCAGAACTTGCCGTCGAAATCCTCCGGGCGCTCGTCGGCCGCCGTAAAGCGCGTCTGGTCGATGACGATGTCGCCCTCGATCACGCGCAACCCGGTCTGGCGCAGGTCGTTCACGAATCGCCACCAGCGTTCGATCGTCAGCAGCGGGTCGCCGCCGCCCTGGAGGTAGAGATTTCCCTTGAGCACGCCCTTGACGACCGGAACGTCGGACCAGGCGCGCGTTTTCCAGGCGTAAGCCGGCCCGAGCAGGTCCAGGGCCGCCCATGTCGGCAGGACTTTCATCGTCGATGCGGGCGGGCGAGGCAACTCGGGGTTCAGGTTAAAGAGGCTGTTGCCCGTCGCGACATCGCGCACGTCGATGCTGACGCCCGACTCCGGAACCGCGAATCGCGTCAGGGCAGCGCGTGTCGGTGCGGGCAGGTCGTCGGCGCCGGCGGACGCCGCGAGCAGCGACCCGAGCACGAAGGTGGGGAATCGTAGCGCCATTTGGTGCAATACTAATGTGCATGGATGCAACTTGCAGCGAACCGCACAGTCTGAACGCTGCAGCAATTCACGATACCGGAGCATCCATGAATGTCGAACTCCGCCGGCTGTGGCCGGCGCTGCTGCTCTTCCTCCTCGTTTCCTGCACCGAGCGGACCGATACCGCCGGCGATGCCGCCGGGCCCGCTGCCCCGGCGCCCGAAGCAGCCGCCCCCGACGTCGCCACGCCAAGCGAGACCATAGCCGCGGGGGCGTTGCCGAATTTCTCCGCGCTCGTGGACGCCTACGGACCCGCCGTCGTCAATGTGAGCACCGTCGTGAGGCAGCGGCCCATCGATCGGCGCGCGCCGGAGCTTTCGCCCGACGATCCGCTCTACGAATTCTTCCGCCGCTTCGGCGATCCGCGCGCAGAGCAGCCGCCGACGCGCGGCGAGGGCTCGGGCTTCATCATCAGCGCCGACGGCTACATCCTGACGAACGCGCATGTCGTCGAGGATGCGCGCGAGGTGACGGTGCGCATGACTGACCGCCGCGAATACCTGGCGAAAGTCGTCGGCATCGACGGGCACACCGATGTCGCAGTGCTCAAGATCAACGCTGAAAAACTTCCCGTCGTGCGCATCGGCAAACCTGAGAGCCTCAAGGCCGGCGAATGGGTCGTCGCGATCGGGTCGCCGTTCGGATTCGAGAACTCGGTGACGGCGGGCGTCGTGAGCGCCATCGCGCGCTCGCTGGGCGAAGCCTATACGCCATTCATCCAGACCGACGTCGCGGTCAATCCCGGCAATTCCGGCGGCCCGCTCTTCAACCTGCAGGGAGAAGTGATCGGGATCAATTCCCAGATCTACAGCCGCACTGGCGGCTACCAGGGCGTGTCGTTCGCCGTTCCGATCGACGTCGCGATGCAGGTTAAGGGCCAGCTCGTCGCCACCGGTCGCGTCCAGCGCGGCCGCATCGGCGTCGGCATCCAGGAGGTCAACCAGGCGCTCGCGGATTCATTCAAGCTGCCGCGCCCGCGGGGCGCGCTGGTGGGCGAAGTCATCAAGGACGGTCCGGCTGAGGATGCGGGGCTGAAGCCTGGCGACGTGATCCTGGCTGTCGATGGGCGGGAGATCGAGCGTTCGAGCGAGTTGCCGCCACTGGTGGCGGCCATCAAGCCGGGCAAGCAGGCGACGCTCACGGTCTGGCGCGACCGGTCCGAACGCAAACTGCGGGTGAAGGTGGGCGAGCTCGAGGACGAGCCTGCGGTCGCACAGCGCAGCACGCCGAGCGACCCGGCCACGGGAAAGCTCGGACTCGCCGTGCGCCCCCTGACCGGCGAGGAGCGCGCGCAACTGCAGACGGCCGGGCGCCTCCTGGTGGAAGAGGTCGATGGGCCCGCAGCCATTGCAGGCGTTGAAGCCGGGGATGTGATCCTCGCCGTCAATGGCGCTCAAGTCGCGTCGATCGGCGAGTTCCGGTCAGCGGTCAATGCCGCCGGCAAGTCCATTGCGCTCCTGATCCAGCGCGAAGGCGCGCAGATATTCATTCCCGTCAGGGCCGACTCCTGATGATTCCTGCCGCCGCCAGGACATTTGCCCTGGCGGCCGTCCTGGCTGTGGCTTCGCCCCAGGCGGCGGAATCGCCACGCGAGGCCGGATCGAGATTTCGCGACTGCGATGACTGTCCCGAGATGATCGTCATTCCGGCCGGCAGCTTCGTCATGGGAACGCCTGCATCCGGGCCGGCGACCGGCGCGGCCGCTGCCGAAGACGACGTCATGGTCATCAGGCTCGAGCGCGACTTCGCAATGGGCCTGCGTGAAGTGACCCGGGGCGAGTACGCCCGCTTCATTGCGGACAGCGGCTACGAGCCTCAATCGGGCTGTCGCATCTGGGATCCGGCGTTGTCCCGCTTCAGCGAGGACGCGCGTCAGGGATGGCAGGACCTCGCGACGCCGGCGGCGCCTGCCGACGACCTGCCGGTCAGCTGCGTTTCCTTCGCCGATGCGGTGGCTTTTGCGGATTGGCTCTCGTCGAAGACAGGTTCGCGTTACCGGCTGCCGTCCGAGGCCGAATGGGAATACGCGGCGCGTGCCGGGGGCCGTGCGCTTCGTCCCTGGGGCGACGATGCCGAGAACGGCTGCGATTTTGCGAATACCTACGATCTCGTCGCCGCGGCGCGTTACCGCCTTGGCTGGCCAGAGGCCCGCTGCCGCGACGGCTTTGCCGACCTTGCTCCGGCCGGCCGGTTCGGCGCCAATGCCTTCGGCCTGCACGACATGATCGGCAATGTGCGCGAGTGGGTGCAGGACTGCGCGACCGGCAGCTATGTCGGAAGGCCGCGCGACGGGCGCGCATGGGAATGGCTCGGCGGCTGCGGGGAACGCGTGCAGCGCGGCGGCAGCTGGGTCACGCCACCCGCCGAAAGCCGGAGTGCCTATCGCGCAGCCACGCCGGCGGGCGAGCGCGCAAGCGACGCGGGCTTTCGTCTCGCGCTCGACCTCGAATCGAAGGCGCGGGACGACCGATGAGACAACTGCTGCTCGCCGCCACGCTGGTACTCGCCGCACCCATGGCCTTCGCCCAGGCTCAGCCGGCGACGCCACCGGCCGAGGCGAAGGATTGCGATGTCTGCCCGGATCTCGCGCTCGTGCCGCCGGGGCAGTTCATGATGGGTACTGCGCCGGATGCGGTCGAGCTCGATGCCGCGAGCGGGGAATCGCCGGCGGTGGCGCTGTCCTTCACGCGCCCGTTCCTGGTGTCCCGGCGCGAGGTCACCGTGGGCGAGTACCGCCGTTTCGTCGAGGCGACCGGGGCAAAGCCGGTTTCCGGCTGCCGGGTGTGGTCCGGCGGGCAGTGGGTCCAGGACCACGACCGCAACTGGCGCGATCCGGGTTTCGCGGCCGCGCCGCGCGACGACGAGCCGGTCGTCTGCGTCAGCTGGAACGACGCGCGCGCTTTTGCCGAATGGCTCGCCACGAAAAGCGGCAAGCGCTACCGGCTGCCCTCGGAGGCCGAGTGGGAATATGTCGCGCGCGGCGGCACGTCCTTTCCGCGCTATTGGGGCGAGCGGGATTCGCGCGAGGATCTCGCGCTCTCGCTCGCCTGTGACAATGCGAATGTCTACGACAGCTCGTCTGTCGATGCGCTGCGCTTTCCCTGGCCGAATGCGCGATGCATTGATCGCGCGACCGCGCTCGCGCCGGCCGCACAGTACAAGCCGAATGCCTTCGGCGTTTACGACATCATCGGCAATGCGCGCGAGTGGGTGATGGACTGCTTTACCGCCAGCTACGCGGGCCGGCCGCAGGATGCGCGAGCCTGGATCTGGCAGGGCGGTTGCGAATTGAAGGGGGTGCGCGGCGGGTCCTGGGCGAGCAGGCCGCGCGACGCCAGGGCCGCCGCCCGC
>DAIRVV010000187.1:0-5047 GCA_036802645.1 Steroidobacteraceae bacterium | reverse complement strand
CTTGGCATCCGCGCGATCGCCGTACATTCGGAAGCCGATCGCGGCGCGCTGCACGTTTGCCTGGCGGATGAGGCACATTGCATCGGCCCGGCGCCCGCGCGCGAGTCCTACCTTGACGCCGACGCGATCATCGCGGCCGCGCGCGCAGGCGGCGCCGACGCGATCCACCCGGGCTATGGATTCCTCTCCGAAAACGCGGAATTCGCGGAATCCTGCGAGCGCGCCGGCATCGCATTCGTCGGTCCGCCGGCCGCGGCTATCCGCACGATGGGTCTCAAGCACGAGGCCAAGGCCCTGGTGTCCGCCGCCGGGGTACCTGTCGTACCGGGCTACATGGGCGATGACCAGTCGCATGCGCGGCTGGCGAAGGAAGCGAGTCGCGTCGGTTATCCGCTGCTCGTGAAGGCGGTCGCAGGCGGCGGCGGCAAGGGCATGCGCGTCGTGCACGAGCCCGCGGCGCTCGACGAAGCCGTCGGCGGCGCGCGAAGCGAAGCCGAGAATGCCT
Organism: Steroidobacteraceae bacterium; assembly: GCA_036802645.1. Classification (GTDB taxonomy): domain Bacteria; phylum Pseudomonadota; class Gammaproteobacteria; order Steroidobacterales; family Steroidobacteraceae; genus SCUD01. The sequence goes on along the minus strand of DAIRVV010000187.1, from coordinate 4,542 downwards.
TCGGCGACGGTCGGCTCATGCTCGAGCGATTCCTGCAGCGGCCGCGTCATGTCGAGGTGCAGGTCTTTGGCGATGCCCACGGGGGCTGCGTCCACCTCTTCGAGCGCGAATGCTCGGTGCAGCGCCGCTACCAGAAGATCATCGAGGAATCGCCCTCGCCGTTCATCGACGGCGATACGCGCGTCGCAATGACGACCGCCGCCGTGCGCGCCGCAATGGCGGTCGGCTACGTCAATGCCGGCACGATCGAATTCATCGTCGACGCGGACGGCAGCTTCTACTTCATGGAGATGAACACGCGCCTGCAGGTCGAGCATCCCGTCACGGAAGCCGTGACGGACCTCGATCTTGTCGAATGGCAGCTGCGAATCGCATCGGGCGAGCGCCTGCCGCTCGCCCAGGAACAGATTCATCAGCGCGGTCATGCGATCGAGGGCCGGATCTACAGCGAGGATCCGCGGCGCGGCTTCCTGCCTTCGGTCGGCCGGGTGCGGCGCTTCGTGCACCCGCCGGAGGGCGCCGATTGGCGCGTCGATTCGGGCGTCGGGGACGGGGATGCCATTACCGTTCACTACGACCCGATGATCGCCAAGGTCATCGCCATGGGTCCCGATCGCGCTGCAGCGCTCGCGACACTCAGGCAGCGCCTCGACCGCACGGCTGTATTCGGCGTCGCGAACAACCTGCCGCTGCTCCGGGCGGTCACCGCCCACCCGGCCTTTGTCGCCGGCGGCGTCGACACGGGCTTCGTCGATCGCGAGCTCGCCGCGTTGACCCGCGACCCCTCGCCCACGCCGGAATCGCTGCTGCTCGCAGCGAGCGTCGCGCTCATCGAGCGGCGCCCGCAGTCCGCGGAAGACGACTCACCCTGGCGCCGGGGCGATGGATGGCGCGCGGGCGGAACCACGGGACAGTCACTCGGCTTTCGCACGCCGGCATTCCAGCGATGGCGCGCGAGAGCGCACGGCAATGCGATCGAGCTCGAGAATGGCGACTCAGGTCTTCGGGGACACGTCCGAAAGATCGGCGGGGACCGGTACTGGGTGGATTCCGGCCGTGGCGATCGCGAGCTGCTGCTGATCCGCGATCGGGAACGGCTTCAGATTGTCGATGATCAGGCGACGGAGATCGCGCTCGCGCCGGCCTGGCCATACGAACGAAGCGTCGAGGATGCGGATGCGCATCCAGTTTCGCCATTGCCGGGACGCGTCGTCGAACTGCGAGTCAATTCCGGAGACGTGGTCGAGCGCGGTGCCGTGCTCGCGATCGTCGAAGGCATGAAGATGCAGCACGCAATCCGCGCCGGGCGCGCCGGCCGCATTGGGAACGTGCTGGCGCGCCAGGGCGAGCTGGTCGAAGCCGAGGCGGTCCTGTTTGACATAGACCCTGCCTGAGTTGTCTTGCGGCGCAATAATCGCTAAGGTCCTGACCCAATGAATATTTCTGCACCTGTGTTCGCAGTGCAGTAAAGGGACCCATGCAGCTTGGAAAGAAGGTCGTGGTCATCACGGGCGCAGGCCGCGGAATCGGGCGCGCCATGGCGCTCGCGTTTGCGGATCGGGGCGCCGATATCGCGGCGCTCGACATCGATGCGACCGCGCTCGCCGAGACACGCGCGCAATGCGAGGCCAAGGGCGTACGCGCGCGAACCTACGTCATGGACGTTACGGTCGAATCGCAGGTCATCAAGACGTTTGACTCCGTCGCCGCGGATCTCCGCCGCTTCGATGTCCTCGTCAACAACGCGGGAATCACGCGCGACGCGCTGCTCCTGAAAGCCCAGGACGGCGCCATCCACTCGAAGATGTCGCTGGCGCAATGGCAGGCCGTGGTCGACGTCAACCTGACCGGCGTCTTTCTGTGCGGCCGCGAAGGCGCGGAGCGAATGATCCAGCTCGGCAATGGCGGCCTGATCGTCAACATCTCGTCGATTTCCCGCGAGGGAAATCCCGGCCAGACCAATTATTCCGCCGCAAAGGCCGGCGTCGCCGCCATGACGGTGGTCTGGGCCAAGGAACTCGCCCGCTATGGCATCAGGAGCGCCGCGATCGCGCCGGGTTTCTGCTCCACCGAGATCCTGGCCGCGATGAAACCAGAGATGCTCGCTCGGGTCAAAGCCGCGATACCGCTCCGCCGCCTCGGCGAGCCGGCCGAGATCGCGGCGACGGCCGTGTTCATCGCCGAGAACGACTTTGTCACGGGCCGTGTGGTCGAGGTGGACGGGGGACTTAGGCTGTAGACTCTCCGCCAGGGGATTCCATGAACCTCGATCAGGTCAGAGCGGTCATCAGTGGTGGCGCCTCCGGACTCGGGCGCGCAACTGCAGCCCGCCTCATCGCGGGCGGCGGCCAGGTCGCATTGCTCGACGTGCAGGACGATGCCGGCCGCAAGGCCGCGGCTGCCTTTGGCAAGGCCGCCAGTTACCATCGCTGCGATGTCACCATCGAATCCGAAGTCGACGCGGCCGTCCAGGCGGCGGCGAGCGGCATGGGCGGGCTCACACTCGCCGTTTCCTGTGCGGGCGTCGCGACGCCGGGCAAGCTCCTCGGCCGCGACGGGCCATTGCCCGCGGCCGCGTTCCAGCGCGTGCTCGCCATCAACACCCTCGGAACATTTCTCCTGGACCGCGCGGCCGCCGCGATCATGCAGAACAACACGCCGGCAGACGACGGCGAGCGCGGCCTATTGATACACACCGCGTCGGTTGCGGCATTCGAAGGACAGATCGGGCAGGTCGCTTACGCTACCTCGAAAGCCGCAGTCGCCGGCATGGTCCTCCCGCTCGCGCGCGAGCTTGCGCGCTTCGGCATCCGCGTCATGTGCATCGCGCCCGGCGTCTTTGGCACGCCGATGATGTCGGGCCTTCCGCAGGAAGCGCAGGATTCGCTCGGCAAGCAGGTCCCTTTCCCGGCGCGTCTCGGTCGCCCGGAGGAATATGCGGAACTTGTCGCCGCAATCTGCACCAATCGCATGCTGAATGGCGAAACGATCCGGATCGATGGCGCGATCCGCATGGCTCCCAGGTAGCGGAGGCGGCAGCGATGGGAAAGCGGCTCAGGCGTTGGTGCGGAACGATCGTTGCGGTTGCAGTCAGCGGATGCGCTGCGCAACCGCACAACGCCACGCTGCCTGCGCAACATTCGACCGATGCTGCACCTGCAAAACCTGCGAGCCCGCCGAGCGGCATCAGCATCCCGATCGACTATTACAAGCTCGACAACGGACTCAAGGTCGTGCTTACGCGCGACACGACGTCGCCGACGGTCACGGTCGGCGTGTACTACCACATCGGGTTTCGCATCGAGCCGCGCGGGCGCACGGGTTTCGCGCACCTGTTCGAGCACCTGATGTTCCAGGGCTCAGGCAATCTCGGAAAGATGGAATTCATCCGGCTCGTCGAGGGCAATGGCGGCGTGCTGAACGGCTCGACCCGCTTCGACTACACCAACTATTACCAGATCGTGCCGGCGCACACGCTCGAAACTGTGCTGTGGGCCGAGGCCGACCGGATGAAGGCGCTCGCGATCACGCAGGCGAATCTCGCGAACCAGCAGGGCGTCGTCAAGAACGAAGTCCGCGACGCGACGATGAATCAGCCCTACGGCGGCTTTCCCTGGCTCACGATGCCGCAGGTCGCGAACCGGAACTGGTACAACGCGCACAACTTCTACGGCGACCTCACGGACATCGATGCGGCGACGCTCGAGGACGCGAAAGCATTCTTCGACACTTACTACGCGCCGAACAATGCGGTGCTGGTCGTTGCGGGAGACTTTGACGCGGCAGCGGCCAGGGCCTGGGTCGAGAAATACTTCGAAGCGATTCCCGCGCAGGCGCAACCCGGTCGCCCCGACCTCAGCGAGCCGGTGCAGCAGGCCGAGAAGCGCGACTCCTACGTCGATCGTCTCGCGCCGCGGCCGGCGCTGGCGCTCGCCTGGCAGGCGCCGCCGCGCAACACGCCGGAACACTATGCCTTCAGCCTGCTCGACACGATCCTGTTGCAGGGCGAGGACAGCCGGCTGTGGCAGAAGCTGGTGCAGGAGCGCGGCTATTCGAATTCGGTCGCCGGCGGCACCAACCTGCTCGGCAACGAGTTCACCTACGATGGCCCGATGCTGTGGATGCTCTACCTGGTCCACGACCCGGGCGCCTCGCCCGATGCGATCGTCACGGACGTGGATGCGGAAATCGCTCGCCTGCAGACCGAGCCGCCTTCGCCGGAGGAGGTCACGCGCGCGCTGACGAAGCTGCGAGCCTCGCTCTATGACCTCGCGGGCTCGAGCACGCGCTTCGGCCTGGTCGACCTCCTCGCCTGCTTTGCGCTCTTCGACGACGACCCGGCGCGAATCAATCGCGTCGAAGCGGATTTCCGCGCGATATCGCCCGCGCTGATCCAGCAAGTCGCGCGCAAGTACCTGACGCCGGAGCGTCGAACCGTGCAGATCGTCGTGCCGGGCGCGGGCGGGTCCACGCCCGCGTCGGGAGCGCAGCCGTGAAGCGCCTGGCCTTCCTCCTCGCAGGCCTGACGGCTTTCGGCGCGGC
>DAIRVV010000186.1:0-5069 GCA_036802645.1 Steroidobacteraceae bacterium | reverse complement strand
CCCGAAGGACCAAAGGAAAAAGTGTCTGTCCCCTTTAGAAGCGACCCGGCACCATGATCCCATGCGGATCACCGGCTTCCCGCCAGTCGCCAATCGAAGCGCCCGCATCCTCGTGCTCGGCAGCATGCCGAGCGAAGCATCACTCGCTGCCGGTCGCTACTACGCGCACCGGCAGAACCAGTTCTGGCAAATCACCGGCACGATTCTCGGCTTCAAACCGGACGCGCCCTATACGCGTCGCAAGGCCGCGCTGAAGAAAGCCGGCATTGCTCTCTGGGACGTCGTCGAAAGTTGCATCCGCAGCGGCAGCCTCGATTCCGCGATTCGCCGGGATTCCATCCGCGTCAACGACTTCGCCCGGTTCCTGGCTGCGCATCCCCTCATCCGCCGGGTCTGCTTCAACGGGCGCAAGGCCGAGTCCGCCTGGTGCCGCAGCGTCGAGCCGTTGCTTCCAAGGACTCGCAAGCTTGAATACCGACTCCTGCCATCCACGAGCCCGGCCCATGCCGGGATGAGTTATCTTTCCAAGCTCAGGGAATGGCGGAGCGCAATCTCGTGTTGAATCGCAGACAAGTCCTGCAGGCCCTCGGTGCAGGCACGCTGCTCGGCGCCATCGGCGCCCGGGTCCACGCGGCGACGGCGGCGCCCGACGTGATCGTGATCGGCGCGGGCGGCGCGGGCCTCACGGCGGCACGAGAGCTGATGTCGAAGGGCGTTTCCGTGCTCGTGCTCGAGGCGCGCGACCGCATCGGCGGCCGCGCGTACACGGACACGAGCCTCGGCGTGCCCTGGGACCAGGGCTGTTCCTGGCTGCATTCGTCGAACATCAATCCCTGGGTCGCCTACGCGAAACAGAATGATTTCGACGTGCACCCCGACCCGTTCGAGCGCCAGATCTATGACGGCTCACGCCGCATGGACGGCGCCGAGACCGCCGGCTACCGCGCGGTCGCAGAGCGCATCAACCGCGAACTGGACAAGGCCGGCGGCCGCGGGCTCGACATTCCCGCGGAAGCGGCGATGACGCAGGAAACCCTGTCGGATCCCTGGTACGCGATGGCCATGGACGATCTGACCGGCTGGGAGGGTGTCGAGCCAGCCAATTACTCGGTGCTCGACTCGCACCAGTACGACGAGAACGGCGAGGATTTCGTGATCCCGCGCGGCTACGGCACGCTGCTCGCTCATTACGCGAAGAAGGTCGACGTCCGGCTCAATACCCCGGTCACGCGCATCCGCTGGGGCGGGCGCGGCGTCGCTGTCGACACTGGTGCCGGCCTCGCGAGCGCGCGCATCGCAATCGTCGCGCTGCCCTCGGCAATCATCGCCGAAGGCTCTGTCATCTTTTCCCCGCATCTGCCCGTCGAGGTGTTCCAGGCTCACCACGACCTGCCGCTCGGGATCCTCGACAAGATCGCACTGCGCTTCAAGAAGAACGTGTTCCCGACCGAGACGACAGAATTTATCCAGCAGAAGCGCGACGACGGTCGCGGACTCAATTACCTCACCCGCCATTGGGACAGCAATGTCTGCATAGCTTTTGTGCCCGGGCGACTTGCGCGAGAGCTCGAAGGGCAGGGCGAGGCCGCGCGGATCGAACACGCGCTCGCCGAGCTCACGTCGATGCTGGGCGGCGACGTCCGCAAGCAGTTCGATCGCGGCATCTCGACCGCGTGGGCCGCGGATCCGTATGCGCGCGGCGCCTACTCGCACTGCGTGCCGGGCCGCTACGGCGCGCGCGCACTGCTCACCCATCCGGTCGGCGGGCGCATCGTGTTCGCGGGCGAGCACACCGAGCAGTCGGCTTACGGCACGCTGCACGGCGCCCATCTTTCTGGAATCCGCGCCGCGGCCGAAGCGCAGCGGCTGCTCGGTCGGGCGTAGCCATGGCTTTCGTGCTCTACGACTACCTGCCCTCGGGCAATGGCTACAAGTGCCGCCTGACCATGAAGGCGCTCGACATCCCGTACGAGCTGGTGCCGATGAACATCGTCGCGGGCGCAACGCGCACGCCCGAGTTCCTGAAGATCAATCCGAATGGCAAGGTCCCGGTGCTGATGGTTCCGGGACGCGGGCCAATCGCCGAGAGCCACGCGATCGTCAACTTCCTCGCCGATGGTACGAGCCTCGTCCCGTCCGACCGGTATGACCGCGCGCTCGTGTGGCAGTGGCTCGGCTTCGAGCAGTACCAGCTCGAGCCTGGCGTCGCGACCGTGCGCTTTTGGCTCAAGTCGCTCAGGAAGACGCCGAAGGAGCTTGGCGAAAAGTACACGGAAAGATTCCAGCGCGGCGCTGAAGCACTGGCGGTCCTCGAGCGCGGCCTCACGGGCCGTCACTGGCTGGTCGGCGAGAGCGTCACGCTCGCGGACATCGCGCTCTTTGCTTACACGCACGTTGCCGACGAGGCGGGCTATCGTCTCGCGGAATTCCCCGCGATTTCGGCGTGGGTGGGTTCCTTCAAGACACTGCCGTGGTACGCGCCGATCACCGATCCCTGAAGGATGGAGCCATGGACCCGGAAGACAGTGCGCGCATCGAGTCCCTGCTTGAAGCAATCCGGGACAACCAGGCCGCAGCACTCGAGCTGCAAAAGAAGCAGTTGGAGCTGGTTCGCCGCCAGCTCGAGCGGGCGGAACACATCCAGGATCGTGCCGAAGAGCTGCAGGCTCGGGGCATGGGCATCATGAAAACCGCGCGGCGCTCGCTCGCGATCGTGCTGCCGATCGTGATCCTCCTGATCGCGTACCTGAGTTGGCTGATATTCCGGTGACGCGCTTGGTACCCTCGCGCCGCGAAGCGTTTCGCTTCTGGCTCAAACTCGGTTTCATTTCGTTCGGCGGGCCGGCCGGGCAGATCGCGATCATGCATCGCGAAGTGGTCGAGTCGCGCGGCTGGATCGACGAGCGGACATTCATGCAGGCGCTCAATTTCTGCATGCTGCTGCCCGGACCCGAGGCGCTGCAGCTCGCGATCTGGCTCGGCTGGCGCCTGCACGGCGTCGCGGGCGCCGTCGTCGCGGGTCTCTGCTTCATCCTGCCCGCGATCGCGATTCTGTTGGCGCTGTCCTTCGCCTACGCCCTGCACGGGGACCTGCCACCGGTCGCCGCGGCGCTCGCGGGGCTCAAGGCCACCGTGATCGCGCTGATCGTGCAGGCGCTGGTGCGCATCGGCCGTCGCGCGCTCGTGCATCCGGTCCACTGGTTGCTCGCCCTCGCGGCCCTCGTCGCGATCGCCGCAAAGCTTGCGCCGTTTCCGCTCGTAATCGCGGTGGCCGCGCTCGCGGGCGCACTGGCAGCGGGAGACGGGCAGCCGGTGCCCGCGAAGCCGCGCACGCCGATCGCATTTCCCTGGCGCACGCTCTGTGCCGGCATCGCGCTCTGGGCACTGCCGGCCCTTGCGATTGTGGGAATCGCCGGACCGGGCTCCCTGTACGCCGACATCTACCGCTTCTTCACGACGGCCGCGCTCATCACCTTCGGCGGCGCCTACGCGGTACTCGCCTGGGTGAACCAGCAGGTCGTCGAGGTGTATGCCTGGCTCAGCCAGGCGGAGACCATCACCGGGCTCGCGCTCGCCGAAACGACGCCCGGACCGCTGATCATCGTGCTGCAATTCATCGGCTTCATGGCGGGCTGGCATCACTCGGGTGGTGAAGCCGTGCCTGCAACCGTCGCCGCACTCCTCACTTCCTGGGCTACATTCCTGCCTTCATTCATCTTCATCCTCGTCGGTGCGCCCTATGTGCTCCGCCTGTCGGAGAACTGGCGTCTCGCCGCCGCTCTGGCCGGCGTCACCGCGGCCGTGGTCGGCGTGATCGCAAGCCTCGCGATCACTTTCGGGAAAGGCGTGCTGTTCCCGGCGGGCCTCGCCGCGCCCGACTGGGGCGCGATCGGCATCGCGGCGCTTGCGTTTGCCGCCCTCCAATGGACGCGGCTCGACGTGCTCTGGGTGATCGCCGGCGGCGCCGCGGCGGGCCTCCTGCTCGGCTTCGCCTGAAGCGGACGGCGTGCTAGCGTGGCCGGTATGAAGTACCTGCACACCATGGTGCGCGTCGGCGACCTCGGGAAGTCGCTGCACTTCTACTGCGAGCTGCTCGGCCTGAAGGAATTGCGGCGCACCGAAAACGAGCGCGGCCGCTTCACGCTCGTGTTCCTCGCGGCGCCGGGTGACGACGACGCGCAGATCGAGCTGACTTACAACTGGGATCCTGAGCCGTACACGATCGGCCGCGCCTTCGGCCATCTCGCCTACCGCGTCGACGATATCTATGCGCTTTGCGCGAAGCTCCAGGCCGGCGGCGTCACGATCAACCGCCCGCCGCGCGACGGCCACATGGCCTTCGTGCGCTCACCCGACAACATCTCGATCGAGCTGCTCCAGAAAGGCGACCGGCTGCCGCCCGCCGAACCCTGGGCCTCGATGCCGAACACTGGCAGCTGGTAGCCCGAGGGCCGCAGCACCGGAGCGGCGCCGGCACCGTTGCCGGGTCTCGAGCGAGGGATCCGGCCGGTGCCCGCGCCGCTGAGTTGCCACTAGCCCGCGATATACCGCCGCAGGTCTTCGATCTCGTGCTTCTGCTCGTCGATGACCGCCTTGACGCAGTCCCCGATCGATATCACGCCGATCAGCTTGCCGTCCTCGACGACCGGCAGGTGACGGATGCGCTTTTCCGTCATCAACATCATGCACTCGTTGACCGTCTGCTGCGGCCCGACGTGGATCACGGGCGTGCTCATGATCGTGCCGACCGTCGTTTCGGTCGACTTGCGGCCCATCAATACGACCTTCCGTGCGTAGTCGCGCTCGGAAATGATGCCGGTGAGCCGGCCGCCCTCGAGCACCGGCAATGCGCCGATGAAGTGGTCCGCCATCAACTGAATGGCCGTGCGGACCGGCTCTGCCACGTCGATCGTGAAGACGCCGGGTTTCTTGCCTTCGAGCAGCTGCCTAACCGTGCGCATGGCGGAACTCCCGGAGCAGTGTTTCACACGATCTTACGCCCGTGTGGCGCCGAAGCGCGAGCACGCTAAGGGCCGGGCGGGTCCCCGAGCGAGCGCGTAAGTTCCGGC